>NZ_JBFAUZ010000002.1:0-308294 GCF_040679555.1 Spirillospora sp. NPDC052242 | reverse complement strand
GTCGGCGAGTCGTTCGACGCGGTCGCGTCCAACCCGGCCCTGCACTGGATGACCCGCGACCCGGACGCCGTGATCGGGCAGGTGCGGGCCCGGGGACTCGGTGCGCCGGTCGCGGGGACCGGTCAGCTCTCCTCGAGCGCGACGACGGCCCGCTCGCCCTCGGCCTGCGCCTCCTCGGGGGTCATGTCCTGAATCGCCCGGGCGAGCGCGACCTCGGCGGCGTCGGCCGCCGCGCGCAGGGTCACGGCGTGCTCCTGCGCCCGCGCGAGGTCGCCCAGCCCCACGCAGTCGAAGGCGACCTGCCCGTCGTGCACGGCCATCTTCAGCTGCCGCGCCGCCTCTTCCAGACTCATCCGTACCTCCTACACCGGGAATCCTTTTCTTACCCGTGAGCACCCGATACAACCGCTTGACCGAGCAGTTCCGCCGCCTTGACCAGGCGCCCCTCCCCCAGCCCGGCGTAGCCGAGGACGAGCGCGGGCGGCGCGTGCGCAGCCCGTCCGGGCGACCACAACGGGCGGGCGCCCGCCACCGCCAGTCCGGCGCGGGACGCGCGGGCGATCACCTGTTCCTCGTCGCACTGCCGGGGGAGTTCCACGTAGAGGTGGATGCCCGCCGAGACGCCGTGCACACGGGCGCCCGGGACGTGCCGCCGGATCGCGTCGGCGAGGGCGTCCCGCCGGGCCCGGTACCGGCGCCGCATGGCGCGCAGGTGCCGGTCGTAGCCGCCGGACCGCAGGTACTCGGCGAGCGCGTACTGCGGCAGGACGGGCGTGCCGAGGTCGGTGTGCAGGCGGTGCATCCGCAGCCGGGCGGCGAGCGGCGGCGGGACGGCCGCCCAGCCGAGCCGGATCGCGGGCGCGAGCGCCTTGCTGACGGACCCGAGCAGCACGACCCGTTCCGGGTCGATCCCCTGCAGGCAGCCGACGGGCTCCCGGTCGTAGCGGAACTCGGCGTCGTAGTCGTCCTCGATGATCAGCCCGTCGGCGTCCCGCGCCCACGCGATCAGGCGGGCGCGCCGCTCCGGGGACAGGACGACGCCGGTCGGGTACTGGTGCGCTGGCGTGACGAGCACCGCGCGCGCGTCCGTCCGGGCGAGGGCCGCGACGTCGATGCCCTGGTCGTCCACCGGGACCCGCACCAGCCGGACGCCGGTGGCCTGCAGCATCGGGAGCTGCCGGGCGCTCGTCGGGTCCTCGACGGCGAGCACGGTGTGGCCGTCCGCGCGCAGCAGCCGGGTCAGCGCCGACAGCGCGTGCGCCACCCCGTTCGTCACGACGACCCGATCGGGGTCGGTGTGCGCGGCGCGGACGCGTCCGAGGTAACCGGCCAGCTCGGTGCGCAGGACGAGCGCCCCCGCGGGGTCGGGGTAGGCGAGGGCGTCGTCGGGCAGCGTGCGCAGCGCCGCCCGTTCGGCGGCCAGCCAGCGGTCGCGGGGGAACGCCGCCAGGTCGGGGCTGCCGGGGCGCAGGTCGTGGTCGACGGGGGTGCGCGCGCCCGGCACCACGGGCGCGGACGGGACGGGCGGGGGGTCGTCGGGGCGGGCGAGGGGCGCGATCCGGGTGCCGTCGCCGCGCCGGGCGATCAGGAAGCCCTCGGCGGTGAGCTGCTCGTAGGCGGCGACGACGACGCCGCGGGACACGGCCAGGTCCCGGGCGAGGTCTCGGCTCGACGGCAGCCTGGTCCCGGCGGTCAGCCGGCCGGACCGGACGCCCGCGCGGAAGCCGGCGGCGATCTGCGCCGCCAGCCGCCCCGCGGACCGGTCGAGTGGGAGATGAAGGTCGGTCACACCACGTTCAGCGTCCGAAGGTATGACTTGTGTCACGGACCGGCCATTGGTCCACGATCTGGCGACATCTTCGCCTTCTCCGGCGGACCTTCCGACGCCCCCGCCGATCCGCCGGACCGGAGCCGTACCCTGTGAGGCGGCCCCTATCGGAATCGCGCGAGGATCTGCCTGAGATGCCTGAGTTCTCCTACACCGACCTGCTGCCGCTCGGAACGGACGACACCGACTACCGCCTGCTGACCACCGAGGGCGTCTCCACCTTCGAGGCGAACGGACGAACGTTCCTGCAGGTCGAGCCGGAGGCGCTGCGGCTGCTCACCGAGACCGCGATGCGCGACATCTCGCACCTGCTGCGTCCCGCCCACCTCGCGCAGCTCCGCCGGATCCTGGACGACCCGGAGTCCTCGCCGAACGACCGGTTCGTCGCCCTCGACCTGCTGAAGAACGCGGGCATCGCGTCCGGCGGGATCCTGCCGATGTGCCAGGACACCGGGACCGCGATCGTGATGGGCAAGCGGGGCCAGCACGTCCTGACCGACGGCCGGGACGAGGAGCACCTCTCGCGCGGCGTCTACGACGCGTACACGCGGCTGAACCTGCGCTACTCGCAGATGGCGCCCGTCTCGATGTGGGACGAGAAGAACACCGGCAACAACCTCCCCGCGCAGATCGAGCTGTACGCGGCGCCGGGCGACGCCTACAAGTTCCTGTTCATGGCCAAGGGCGGCGGCAGCGCGAACAAGTCGTTCCTGTACCAGGAGACGAAGGCCGTCCTGAACCCGAAGCGGATGATGTCCTTCCTCGAGGAGAAGATCCGCTCCCTCGGCACCGCCGCGTGCCCCCCGTACCACCTCGCGATCGTCGTCGGCGGCACGTCCGCCGAGTACGCGCTGAAGACGGCGAAGTACGCGTCGGCGCACTACCTCGACTCGATGCCGACCGAGGGCTCCCCCCTCGGGCACGGGTTCCGCGACGTGGAACTGGAACAGCAGGCGTTCGAGCTGACGCAGAAGCTCGGCATCGGCGCCCAGTTCGGCGGCAAGTACTTCTGCCACGACGTCCGCGTGATCCGGCTGCCCCGCCACGGCGCGTCCTGCCCGGTCGCCATCGCCGTCTCGTGCAGCGCCGACCGGCAGGCCCTCGCCAAGATCACCGCCGAGGGCGTCCTCCTCGAGCGCCTCGAGACCGACCCCGCGAAGTACCTGCCCGACACCACCGCCGACCAGCTCGACGACCAGGTCGTCCAGATCGACCTGAACCGGCCGATGGACGAGATCCGCGCCGAACTGTCGAAGTACCCGGTGAAGACGCGGCTCTCCCTCACCGGTCCCCTCGTCGTCGCCCGCGACATCGCGCACGCGAAGATCAAGGAGCGGCTCGACGCGGGCGAGCCGATGCCGCAGTACCTGCGCGACCACGCCGTCTACTACGCGGGCCCCGCCAAGACCCCCGAGGGCTACGCCTCCGGCTCGTTCGGCCCCACCACCGCCGGGCGGATGGACTCCTACGTCGAGCAGTTCCAGGCCGCCGGCGGCTCGTTCGTCATGCTGGCCAAGGGCAACCGCTCCCAGCAGGTCACCGACGCCTGCAAGACGCACGGCGGCTTCTACCTGGGCTCCATCGGCGGCCCCGCCGCCCGGCTCGCCCAGGACTGCATCAAGAAGGTCGAGGTCCTCGAGTACCCCGAGCTGGGCATGGAGGCCGTCTGGAAGATCGAGGTCGAGGACTTCCCGGCCTTCATCGTCGTGGACGACAAGGGCGAGGACTTCTTCGCCGACACCTCGGGCCCCGTCCTCACCATCGGCCGCCGCTGACGGACCACGGTCGGCCTACGCTCGCAAAGCTCGCTCCGGCCGCCCGGGAAGAGCGGCCGCCCCACCCACCCGCTCGCGCCGCCCCGCCCCGCGCGGGGCGGCCCCCCTCCACCCGCTCGCGCCGCCCGCCGCGCGCGGGGCGGCCCCCCTCCACCCGGGTGGGGGCGGGGTGGGGGTGATAGATCACGGTATCGACCCCAAATCCAACTTCGTCGTGAGACTGCCGGATGACCGGATGGCTACTCCGGTATCTTTTCGCCCATGTCTCAGTCTGAGCGCCTCGTTCTCGCGACGCGCTACCGGCTGGTCTCGGAAATAGGCCAAGGTGCCAACGGCACCGTGTGGAGAGGCCACGACGAGCTCCTCGACCGCGCCGTGGCGATCAAGGAGCTGCGGCTCCCCGAGGACCTCTCCGAGGACGACCGGGTCGTCTTCTACCGGCGCACCCTGCGGGAGGCGCGGGCGCCCGCGCAGTTGCGCACGCCGTCGATCGTCGAGGTGTACGACGTCGTCATCGAGCAGGGGCGGCCCTGGATCGTGATGGAGCTGATCGAGGCGCCGAGCCTCGAGGAGCTCATCGAGCGGTCCGGGCCGCTGCCGCCCGACCGGGTCGGGCACATCGGCCGCAAGCTGCTGGACGCGCTGGGCACCGCGCACCGGGCGGGGATCGTCCATCGCGACCTCAAGCCGAGCAACGTCCTGCTGGACGGCGACCGGGTGGTGCTCACGGACTTCGGGCTCGCGTTCTCGTCGGGGTCGGCCAGCCTGACGAAGACCGGGCACTTCATGGGCTCCCCCGCGTACGTGGCGCCCGAGGTCGCCGCGGGCGAGAAGGCGACGCCGCGGTCGGACCTGTGGTCGCTGGGCGCGACGCTGTACGCGGCGCTGGAGGGACGCCCGCCGTTCGAACGCGACAACGTGATGGCGACGCTCAGCGCGCTGGCGAACGAGTCCGCGCCGGTTCCGGCGAACGCGGGGGCGCTCGGGCCGGTGATCACCGGGCTGCTGGAGAAGAACCCGACGCGGCGGCTGAGCCACGCGCGGGCGGCGGACCGGCTGGAGCGGGCGATGTCGGGGCCGCGGTCGGGACGGCGCCCGGCGACGCCCCGGTACCGGCTGACGGTCGTGGCGGCGCTCGTCGCGGCGACCGTCGCGTCCTGCGGGGTCGGCGCGACGGCGCTGATCGTGGGGATGATGCGGGAGGGGCCGGAGCCCCCGGCGGCGCCGCCCCCGACGACGAGCGCCGCGGCGGGCGCGGGCGCCCCGGCGGGCGTCGCGTCGAGCACGCTGGTGGTGCGGGCGAAGAGCGACGCCTGCAAGATCTTCGTGTCGGTTCCGGGCGAGGCGATGACGGTGCTCAGCGACGAGACGCTGGGCCGCGGCGAGGCGCGCAAGTACGAGCAGCAGCGGCTGAACGCGGTGATCTACGACGCCTCGGCGTGCGACGTGTGGGTGAACGGGCGGCACGAGCCGGGCGGCGCGCCGGGCGAGCGCAAGAACCTCACGGTGACGCGGAACATCGGGGGCTGAAGGTCACACCCCGCCGGGGAATGCCGGTGTTCCGGGGACGGCTGTCCCGAGAGGAGCGGGGAAGGACCCCGGCGGGAGGTGTCGTAGATGACCGAGGATTTCCGGATCGAGCACGACTCCATGGGGGAAGTCCGGGTTCCGGCGTCGGCCAAGTGGCGGGCGCAGACCCAGCGGGCGGTGGAGAACTTCCCGATCTCCGGACGGACGCTGGAGCCCGCGCACATCGCGGCGCTCGGCCGGATCAAGGCCGCGGCGGCGGTCGTGAACGCCGAGCTGGGGGTGCTCGAGGACGATCTCGCCGCGGCGATCGCCGACGCGGCCGGGGAGGTCGCGGCGGGGAAGTGGAACGACCAGTTCCCCATCGACGTGTTCCAGACGGGCTCGGGCACGTCGTCGAACATGAACGCGAACGAGGTCGTGGCGACGCTCGCCGAGGAGCGGCTGGGGCGTCCGGTGCATCCCAACGACCACGTGAACGCGTCGCAGTCGTCGAACGACGTCTTCCCGTCCTCGATCCACATCGCGGCGACCGGGGCGGTGGTGGACGAGCTGGTCCCGGCGCTGCGGCACCTGCGGGACGCGCTGCACGCGAAGTCCCGCGAGTTCGCGACCGTCGTGAAGGCGGGCCGGACGCACCTGATGGACGCGACGCCCGTGACGCTCGGCCAGGAGTTCGGCGGGTACGCGGCGCAGGTGAACCACGGGGTGGAGCGGCTGGAGGCGGCGCTGCCGCGGCTGGCGGAGCTGCCGCTGGGCGGGACCGCGGTGGGCACCGGGATCAACACGCCGGACGGCTTCGCGCCGCGGGTGATCGCGGAGATCGCGCGGGCGACGGGGCTGCCGCTGACCGAGGCGCGGAACCACTTCGAGGCGCAGGGCGCGCGGGACGGCCTGGTGGAGGCGAGCGGCGCGCTGCGGACGATCGCGGTGAGCCTCACCAAGATCGCGAACGATCTGCGCTGGATGGGGTCGGGGCCGCGGGCGGGGCTCGCGGAGATCCGGCTGCCGGACCTGCAGCCCGGTTCGTCGATCATGCCGGGGAAGGTGAACCCGGTGATCCCGGAGGCGGTGACGCAGGTCGCGGCGCAGGTGATCGGGAACGACGCGGCGGTCGCGTTCGGCGGCGCGTCGGGGAGTTTCGAGCTGAACGTGATGCTGCCGATGCTCGCCCGGAACGTGCTGGAGTCGATCACTCTGCTGGCGAACGCGTCGCGGCTGCTCGCGGACCGGTGCGTCGCGGGGATCGAGGCCGACGCGGACCGGATGCGCGAGTACGCGGAGTCGTCGCCGTCGATCGTCACGCCGCTCAACCGGTACATCGGCTACGAGGAGGCGGCGAAGGTCGCCAAGCAGGCGCTCGCGGAGCGCAGGACGATCCGCGAGGTGGTGCTGGAGCGGGGGCACGTGGACGCCGGCCGGCTGACGCTGGAGCAGCTCGACGAGGCGCTGGACGTCCTCGGGATGACGGGCGCCCGCTGAGGGGCGCCCGTCCCGCGTCAGTACGAGCCGTTGTTCAGGAAGTTGTTCCAGGCGCCGCAGGGGGTGCCGTGGCGGTCCTTGATGTAGCCGAGGCCCCACTTGATCTGGGTGCGGGCGTCGTTCCGCCAGTCGGGGCCGGCGGACGCCATCTTGGAGCCGGGGTTGGCCTGCGGGATGCCGTACGCGTCGGAGTACGGGTTGTCGGCGTGGACGTTCCAGCTGCTCTCCTTGTCCCACAGCTTGACGAGGCAGCCGAACTGGCCGTCGCCGCCGAACCCGAAGTCGGGGAGCATCGCCTTGGCGATCCGCTGGGCCTCGCCGGCGGGGACCGGGTCGGAGACCGGCGCGGTGGAGCCGCCGCCGTCGTCGTCGTCGCTCTTCTCGGGCGTCTTCGTCGGCGTGGGCTTCTTGGTGGGCAGCGGCTTGCCGACGGCCTGGAGGTCGAGCTTCTCGCCGCCGTCCCGCCGGACCTGCTGCGCGGCCCGTTCGAGGGCCTTCTCGTGCCGGAGCTTCTCCAGCACCTTCGGGTCGATCGTGGGGGTGGGGGCCGCGGCGTCGGCGAGCGGCCGGGTCGGCTCGACGGTGGTCTCGCCGTCGCCGGTGAGCGCGAACGCGGCGACCGTCCCGCCGCCGACCACGACGGCCACGCCCGCGGCGACCGCGGCGACCCGGAGCCCGTTGCGGCGGGCCGAGCCCGTCGCGGCGGCCCTGCGGCGCCCGCCGGCGCGGCGGAGGCCCGCGGCGGGCGGCTCGGCGGCGGGCAGGTCCCATGCGGTGTCGTTCGGGTCGGCCGGCCGCTCCGGGTCGCCGGGGACGGCCGCGAGGCCGAGCGTGTCGCCGCCCGGCGCGCCGCCCGCCGTCCCGGGCTTCTCCGCGGGGGACGGTCCGGCGACGCGGACGTCCTCCTCGTGCGGAAGCGGGCCGAGGTGCTGTCGTTCGTCTCGCCTAGGGGACCCGGGACGGTCTCCGGACAAGGCGGTCCTTCCGACGGTCGCGCGCGCATGGGCACGCGCGCGAGCGGCTTCCACCCCCCGCCGCCCGTGCCGTCCGAAGGCGGGACGGCCGCGGCCCGGAGCGGTCCGGGGCGCCGTGCGTCCCGCGTGCGCGGGGCGCGGCGGGCCCGGTACACCGCTCTGGGGGTGCTTACGGGGAGCCACAATGCCCGAGGCCGAGGGCCGCTCCGCAACCGAAACGAGACATGAGCCGACGGCGACCGCGTTGTCAACTCCCCGGTAACGACCCGGAAACGGCGGTCCGACCTGCGGTTCGGCGACACGCCCCGGCACCCTGTGACCTTCGCCACAGATTAACTGACGGCTGCCTGACGATCACGGTCGGTAAAGGGCGATGTGGCGCAAACTACGCCGCCCCGGTGACCGGACGGTCACCGGGGCGGCACGGTACGTGGCGGGACGTCAGCCGGTGACGTCGCCCAGCATGTCGGTCACCAGCTCGGCGATCGGCGAGCGCTCCGAGCGCGTCAGCGTCATGTGCGCGAACAGCGGGTGGCCCTTCAAACGTTCCACCACCGCGGCGACGCCGTCGTGCCGCCCGACCCGCAGGTTGTCGCGCTGCGCGACGTCGTGCGTCAGCACCACCCGGGAGCCCGCGCCGATGCGCGACAGGACCGTGAGCAGCACGCCGCGCTCCAGCGACTGCGCCTCGTCGACGATGACGAACGAGTCGTGCAGCGACCGGCCGCGGATGTGGGTGAGCGGGAGCACCTCCAGCATCCCCCGGTCGAGGACCTCCTCGATGACGTCCGGGGTCGTGACGGCCGACAGCGTGTCGTAGACGGCCTGCGCCCACGGCGACATCTTGTCGTTCTCCGAGCCGGGCAGGTAGCCGAGCTCCTGCCCGCCGACCGCGTACAGCGGCCGGAAGACGACGACCTTGCGGTGCCGCCGCCGCTCCAGGACGGCCTCCAGGCCCGCGCACAGCGCCAGCGCGGACTTCCCGGTGCCCGCGCGGCCGCCGAGCGAGACGATGCCGACGTCCTCGTCCATGAGCAGGTCGAGCGCGATCCGCTGCTCGGCGGACCGGCCGCGCAGCCCGAACACCTCCCGGTCGCCGCGCACCAGCTTCACCGACTTGTCCGGCAGCGTGCGGCCGAGCGCGGACCCGCGCTCCGACAGCAGCCGCAGGCCGGTGTGGCACGGCAGGTCGCGCGCCTCCTCGATCTCGGCCTGGCCCGCCTCGAAGAGGTCGTCGACGACGCCGCCCGGCAACTCCAGCTCGCGCATCCCGGTCCAGCCGGACTCGACGACGGCGAGCTCGGCGCGGTACTCCTCGGCGGCGAGGCCCACCGCGGACGCCTTCACCCGCATCGGCAGGTCCTTGGAGACCAGGACGACGTCGCGGCCCTCGCGCGCGAGCCACCCGGCCACCGACAGGATCCGGGTGTCGTTGTCGCCGAGCCGGAAGCCGTCCGGGAGGACGCTCGGATCGGCGTGGTTCAGCTCGACGCGGAGCGTGCCGCCGACGTCGCCGTCCGGGCCCTCGATCGGCAGCGGCTCGTCCAGCCGGCCGTGCGCGAGCCGCAGGTCGTCCAGGGTGCGCAGCGCCTGCCGGGCGAAGTACCCGAGCTCGGGATGGTGCCGCTTGGCCTCGAGCTCGGAGATGACGACGATGGGGAGTACGACCTCGTGCTCGGCGAACCGGGTCATCGCCCCCGGGTCGGCGAGCAGGACGCTGGTGTCGAGGACGTACGTGCGCCGCGTGTCCGGAACGGACGTTCCGGTGGTGGTCCCGGACGAGCCGGGGCGGCGCGCGGAGGTTGTGGCCACTCGATCTCCCTGACGTATGGGGAACTACCGGTGGCGCAACAGTCCGCCCCCGTGCGGCCGCGTCCCCCGGTCCGGGGGCGGCCTTGGGCGGTGGGGGTCGGAGGCCGACCGTCAGGTACCGTAGCGCCGGTGCCGCGCGGCATACGAGCGCATGGCCCGCAGGAAGTCCACCTTGCGGAAGTCCGGCCAGTGGACCTCGCAGAAGTAGAACTCCGAGTGGGCGCTCTGCCAGAGCATGAAGCCGGAGAGACGCTGCTCCCCCGACGTGCGGATGACCAGGTCGGGGTCCGGCTGGCCGCGCGTGTAGAGATGCTCCGCGATGTGCTCCACGTCGAGGGACTCGGCGAGTTCCTCGATGCTGGTGCCACGGCTCGCCTGCTCGACGAGCAGAGAGCGCACCGCATCAGCGATCTCACGCCTACCCCCATACCCAACTGCGACGTTCACAATCAGGCCCGGGGCATTCGATGTGGCTTCGCCGGCATCTTTCAGGACACGGGCGGTTTCGGCGGGCAGCAGATCGAGGGCGCCGACCGGCTTGACGTGCCATCCTTCGGCGGCCAGCCCGCGGACGGTGTTCTCGATGATCCGCAGCAGCGGTTCGAGTTCGTTCGCCGGACGGTTGAGGTTGTCGGTGGACAGCAGCCAGAGCGTGACGAGCTCGACGCCCGCCTCGGTGCTCCAGTGCAGCAGCTCGGAGATCTTCCGCGCGCCGGCCTGGTGCCCGGTGTTGACGTCGGCGAGCCCCATCGAGCGGGCCCAGCGCCGGTTGCCGTCCAGGATGACGCCGACGTGGCGGGGCGTGATGTCGGTCGGCAGGGACGACTCGACGCGGCGCTCGTAGATCCGGTAGACGACGTCGCGGAACGCCGCGTACGGGCCGCTGCGGCGGACCGCGGTGGACAGCGGGCCGTCGCCGGTGCCGGCGCCCGCGATGCGCTCGCGCACGGCGTCCCCGCCCCTGCGGCCCCCGCCCAGGCGGCCTCCGCGCACGCGGTCCCCGCGCGCGCCGTCCCGGTTCCTGTGCGTTCGCCGAATCCCCATGGTGGGCGTCCCTTCGAGCGGTCGTCCCGTGCGGGAAGGACGCTCAATTATGGCGCGGCGGCGGTACCTCTCCGGCCGTCCCGCTGCTACGAGGCTAGCGCTCGAGACGCCGGTTTCGTCCGGTTCGGCCCGCTCCGGCCAAGCTCTGGACGGCCGGGATCGGACCGGTGCGGCGGGGCTGCGGGCGCCGCTGCAGGCGGTCGGCCTCGGCGAGCAGGCCGTCCAGGAACCGGACCAGCTCGGTGGAGGTGAGGACGGCGCGGACGCCGCGGCCGCCCGCGCCCCACGCCTCCAGGACGGCGCGCCGCGCGACCCGCCAGCGTCCGGCGGCGGACTGCTGCCGCCCGACCCACAGCGAGGACGTCCGCACGGTGCAGCGCAGCTCGCCGGTGCTCATCACGTCGCCGCGGTCGCGGTAGCGGAAGGCGAACAGTTCGGGGTCGCGCGCGGGGGCGCCGTCCCGTCCGGCGTCCCGGCCGGGGAAGCGGTCGTCGGGGTCGGGCCAGCGGGCGGCCTGCGGGGAGCCGTCGGCGCGGGCGGCGGCCAGCCGCGCGGCGGCGTCGGCGAGGAAGTAGCCGCAGCGCTCCCCGACGGCGCCGAACGCGGCGCCGTCGCGGCGCAGTTCGAGGGTGACCTCGAAGGGGACGCCGCCGCGGTCGAACGACGGCACGGGCAGCACGGTGAGGGCGGAGCCGTCCAGGCAGCGCAGCGTCCTCACGCCCCCGGCCCCCTTCCCGATCGCGGCGGTATCCCCGCACCCTAGGCGAGGTCACCACCATGATCACATCCACCGGAGCCCGGGATCGGGCAATGAAACCGTCCCGGCGGGTCGCGGCCGCGGGCCGGGGTCCCGGCCCGCGGCCGCGATCAGGGCTTGGGCCCGGCGGCGCGGGCGCGCTCGACGTGCTCGAGGGCGGCGCGCAGCTCGGTGAGCCACTCGTCGGTGTTGCGGCCGACGAGCCGGACGCACCAGGCGAGCGCGTCGCTGCGGCTGCGGGCGACGCCGGCCTCGACGAGGGTGTCCAGGACGCGGCGTTCGGGCTGCCGTAGCCGGGTCATGACGGGCACGGACAGGGTGGTGAACATCTCCCGCTCCCCGCCGCACTCGACGCCCCACGACACCTTGTGCCCGAACCGCCGCTCGGCCTCGCGGGCGATGGCGATGCGCTCGTCGCGGGTGTCGGCCCGGAACCGCCGGACGTGCCCGGCGACGAGCGCGGCGCGCTCCGTCGCGGAGACGCCGTCCGCGGCGCCGGGTTCGGGGAGGCGGCCGACCACGCTGACCTCCTCCCGGTCGAGGACGACCTCGATCCTCCCCTCGAACCAGTCCTCCGGGAGCCGTCCGGTGAACCAGCCCCGGAGCTCCTCCGCCGCTTCGTTCGTACTCATGTAATCAAAATTACAGCCCAGCCCGGGGAGGCCGCCAGAGGACCCGTCTTGATCATTCCCGGACGCCGACGGCGGCGGCCGGGCGGACGGCCATCGCGAGCCGGGCGGGCAGGGCGGTGGCGGCCAGGGCCAGGGCGCCGCCCAGCGCCAGGACGGCCAGGTGGGCGCCCGGTGGGACGTGCGGGGCCCCGCCGGTCATGCCGCGTGCGAACGCGCCGAGGACGGCGAGGGCGATCGCGGTGCCGAGGACGCCCGCGACGAGCACGACCGCGCCGGTCTCCCAGCCGAGCATCCGCAGGAGCTGGCGGCGGGTCGCCCCGGCGAGGCGCAGCGCGGCCAGCTCGCGGGCCCGGTCCGCGGTCGCCATCGCGAGGGTGTTCACCACCGCGATCGCGGTGAACGCGATGATCAGCGCCATGGCGACATAGTTGACCTGGGCGTTCGCCGTGGCCCGCGCCTCGGCGAGGGCCGCCGCGCCGGCGGCCGGGACGCCGTCCGGGAGCGTCCCCGCGACGAGCAGGGTGCCGCGCGGGTCGTCGACGTGCGCGGCGACGACCTCGTGGGCGAGGGTGAGGTCGCCGAACCCGAGGCCGCGCCCGTAGACCGCGACGACCGTCGGCTCGATCGGCGTGCCGTCGCCGAGCGTCAGCGGCAGCCGGTCCCCCGGCCGCACGCCGAGCCGCCCGGCGGCCGTGGCGCTCACCGCGACCGTCGACGGCCCCAGGTCGGCGAGCGACCCCGCGCGGACGTCCAAATCGAGGGTGTGCCGCAGGCCGTCCGGCGTCACCCCCTGGACGGCGTAGTTCTCCAGGCCCACGCGCACCGTGCCGCGCACGACCTCGGTGACGGCGGTGACGCCGGGCGCCGCGCGCAGCTCCTCGGCCGCCGCGTGCGGCACGCGCGGGCCGACCACGTGGTCCGCGATCGTCCCCTGCTCCGCCTGCCGCGTCGCCGCGTGCCCGAGGGTCGTCTGGGCGAACAGGATCGTGGCGGTCAGCCCGATCATGAGGGTGAGCGGGGTGACGACGGACGCGAGCCGCCGCGCGTCCATCGCGAGGTTCGCCGCGGCGAGGTGCCCGCCGACGGGGAAGGCCCGCAGCGGGACGGCGAGGACGGCGACGGCGGCGCGGACCAGCGCGGGCCCGAGCAGCGCGACCGCGACCGTCCAGACGAGCGCGGCGAGGAACGTGACGGGACTCGACGCGGCCTCGGTGTCCAGGTTCGCGAGCACGATCGTCAGCACGGCGCCGCCGGCCGTCGCGGCGAGCCCGGCCGCGACGCGCGGGGCGCCGAGGCGGGCCGGGCGCAGCGCCGCGTCCCCGAGGGCCTCGACCGGACGGATCCGGGCGGTGCGGCGCCCGGCCAAGCGGGCGGCGGCGACGGCCGCGGCCACGGTGGCGAGCACGGCGGCGAGCGGCGGGAACGGGCCGACGACCAGGTCGAGGTTCGGCGGGAGGGCGCCGAGCCCGCGGAACCGGTCCCGCAGCCAGAAGGCGAGCGGCACCCCGCAGGCCGCGCCGAGCGGCGCCGCGGCGAGCCCGACGAGCAGCGCCTCACGGCCGATCATCCGGCGGACCTGCCGGGGCGTGGCCGCGACCGCGCGCAGCAGCGCGATCTCCCGCTCCCGCTGCCGCACCGACAGCGCGAACGTCCCGGACACGACCAGGACCGCGACGAGCAGCGACGTGCCGCCGAGCGCGCCGCCCATGCTGATCAGGTCGATCCGCGCCTCCTCCGCGCCGAGGAACTCCACCCTGCCCCGGTCCGTCCCGGTGTGGACGGTCGCGGACGTGCCGCGCACCGCGTCCCGCACCGCCCGCTCGGGACCCCACGCGCCGATCGCCGCGACCCGGCCGTCCCGGCCGGCGAGGCGGCGGGCCTGCTCCGTCGAGAAGAACAGCGCGGCCTGGTGGTCGAGCGCCTCCGCGGTCACGCCGACGACGCGGTACGTGCCGTCCGCCGTGGACGTCACGCGCACGTCCGAGCCGACGCGCAGGCCGTTCGTCCGGGCGGTCCCGGCGTCGACGACGATCTCCCCGGGGGCCGCGGGCGCCCGCCCGTCCCGCAGCGTGAACGGGGTCAGCGCGGCCGACTCCCAGCCGTGCCCCCACGACGCGCCGTCCGGGTCGCCGATCTCGGCGGGGAACACGACCTCGGCGACGGCGCGCCGCACCCCGGGCGCGGCCGCGACCTTCTCCGCGACCGCCGCGGGCGGCCAGGCGCGCTCCGCGATCGCCTTCGACTTGCGCTTCTCCTTCCCCTTCTTCTCCTTCGTCCGGTGGACGAACTGGTCGCCGGACACGATGACCGGCGCCCCCGCGTACCGTTCGGGCTCCACCGACCCGCGCAGGCCGGTGTCGAGCAGGACGCCGCAGGCGCAGACGAGCGCGGCGGCGCACAGCAGCGCGGCGAAGGCCCCGGCGAACCCGGCCCGGCGGTGCCGCAGCGTGGCGAGCGCGATCCGGAGCATCAGGTCCACGCCCCCAGCCGTGTCATGCGGGCCGCGACGCGGTCGCTGGACGGGTCGTCGAGCCGGTCGACGATCCGGCCGTCCGCCAGGAACACCACCGTGTCGGCGTAGGACGCGGCGACCGGGTCGTGCGTCACGATCACGACCGTCCGGCCCAGGCCGTCCACGGCCTCCCGCAGCAGGGTGAGGACGTCGCGGGCCGTCATCGTGTCGAGCGCGCCCGTGGGCTCGTCCCCGAACAGCACCTCCGGCCGGGTGACGAGGGCGCGGGCGATCGCGACCCGCTGCTGCTGGCCGCCCGACAGCTCCGCGGGCCGGTGCCGGGACCGGTCGGCGAGCCCGACGCGGTCGAGGACGTCCCGCAGCCACGCCCGGTCCGGCCGGGTCCCGGCGAGCCGCAGCGGGAGGGTCACGTTCTGCTCGACGGTCAGCGACGGCACCAGGTTGAACGCCTGGAACACGAACCCGACGCGCCCGCGGCGCAGCTCGGTCAGCTTCGTCTCGCTCATCGACGACAGCTCCGTGCCGCCGAGCCGGACGCTCCCGGACGTCGGGGTGTCCAGGCCCGCCGCGCAGTGCAGGAACGTGCTCTTTCCGGACCCGGACGGCCCCATGATCGCCGTGAACCGGCCGCGCGGCAGCTCCGCCGTCACCTCGCGGAGCGCCGCGACCGCGCCGCCGCCCCGGCCGTAGACCTTGCTGACCGTGTCCATCCGTACCGCTGTCTCCATACCCTCGAGTCTTCTGACCTGGGCGTTCGCGGACCAGAGACGTGCTCACCGGGCACCCGTGATCTCGTCATGGGAGAAGCCGTGACATCGGCGACCTGATACACCTAAAGCGTGATCAAGGTGCTTCTGGCGGACGACCACCACGTCGTCCGCAGCGCCCTCGCCGCCCTGCTGAACCTGGAGCCCGACCTGACCGTGGTCGCCGAGGTCGAGCGCGGCGACGAGGTGCTCCCGGCGGCGGCGCGGGCCGAGCCGGACGTCGCCGTCCTCGACATCGGGATGCCGGGCATGGACGGGCTGGCGGCCGCGGCGGCCCTGCACGAGGCGGCGCCCGCGATCGCGACGCTCGTCCTGACCGGGCACGGCGGGCCGGGCCACCTGCGCCGCGCGCTGACCGCGCACGTGCGGGGCTTCCTGTTGAAGACGGCGCCGCCGGAGGAACTCGCGGACGGCATCCGCAAGGTCGCGGCCGGGGAGCGGGTCCTCGACCCGCGGCTCGCGCTCACCGCGTGGGACCTCGCCGACAACCCGCTCACCCCGCGCGAGACCGACGTCCTGCGGCTCGCGGCCGAGGGCGCGGAGGCGCCGGAGATCGCCGCGCGGCTGCACCTGTCGGCCGGGACGGTCCGGAACCACCTGACGGCCGTCGTCGCGAAGCTCAACGCCCGCAACCGCACGGACGCCGCCCGCATAGCGCGCGAGGCCGGCTGGCTCTGACCGGCGTGCGGGTGGCGGGCGGGCGTTAGGTGGGGTGGGTGAGGGTGGCGTCCAGGCGGAAGTGGCCTTGGCCGTCGGCGCGCGCTGAGCGTGCCCTGGTGTGCGGCCAGGCGGGTGGTGAGGTTGCCCAGGCCGGAGCCGGGCGGCGTGCGGGGCGCGCGCGGGTCGAGGCCGTCGTTCTCCACGGTGAGCCGCACCGCGGCGCCGTCCGCCGCCGTCGCGATGGTGCAGTGCGCGGCGGTGCTGTGGCGCAGCACGTTCGTCACCGCCTCCCGCAGGACCGTGCCGAGCACGGCCGACGCCGCCGCGTCCAGCTCCGGGTGCCGCAGGTCGGTCTCGACGTCCACGCCCGCGGCCGCCAGGACCGAGCGGGCCGACCGCACCTCGCCGTCCAGGGACAGGTCGGCGCCGCCGCCGACGGCCGCGCGCAGGTCGGTCCGCGCCCGTCCGGCCATCTCGACGACCTCGGCCAGTTCGGCCCGCGCCCGCCCGGGGTCGGCGGCGGCCAGCCGCCGGACCAGCTCGCACTTCAGCAGGATCGCGGCGAGGGTGTGGCCGAGCAGGTCGTGCAGGTCGCGGGCCGCGCGCAGCCGTTCCTGGACGGTCGCGGCGCGGGCGAGCTCCTCCCCCGCCGCCCGCAGGTCGCGCACCGACCGCGCCAGCTTGACCAGCCCGTACACCACCAGGCCGGACACGAGCGTGCTGACCGTGTAGTTGACGACGGCGGCGGCGCCGTGGCCGAGGAGGTGCGCGGCGATCCCGGCGGCCGCCATCGTCGCCGCCACCGGGAGGACGGCGGTCCGCAGCGGCAGCGCGACCAGCAGGGCGCCCGCGAGCAGGCCCGTCACGCCCAGCCCGAACGTCGCCGCCGGTCCGGGCCACGCGGCGGCGTCCCCGGAGATCTGCAGGAGGAGCTTGGCGAGGAAGGCGGCGAGCACCGTCGCGAGCAGCGTCACCGACATCCGGTAGGCGGCCCGGTCCGGCAGGGCCACCGGACGTTCGCCCGCCGGGACGGCCGCGTCGACCGTGAACCGGCCGTCCGCGCCGAGCCCGGTGGCGAACGCGCCGCCCGCCGACCGGACGCGTTCCGCGGCGGGCGCGAGCGCCTTCGCGCCCTGCGCCGCCGTCCGGACGCCGTCGTTCGTCACGCGCAGCCGCACCAGGCCGCCGTCCTCCGAGGTCTCGATGACGCAGTGCTCCGCGCGGCCCTCGCGGACGACGTCCGTGACCGCCTCGCGCAGGACGAGCGCCAGCAGCGCCCCGGCGGGCCCGAGGGGTTCGCGGTGGCGGCTCCGCACGTCCGTCCGGACGTCCGCCGCCTCGAGCAGCGCGCGCGCCGCCGACACCTCGGGGGCGAGGGACATGCTCCGGAAGTCGGCCGCCGCCGCGCGCGCGTCGTTGAGCGCCCGCCGGGCGACCGGGAGGACGGCGTCGATCTCCGCGGGCCGGTCGAGCGCCCGGCGGCTGCCCTCGGTGACGGCCGCCAGCCCCTCCCCGAGCCCCCGGTTCAGTTCCGCCGCGATCCGCAGCCGCTCCCGCTCGATCGCCGCGATCGTCAGCGGCAGCCGCGCCGCCGCCGTGTCGTCCACGCGTTCCGCCAGCCGGACGAGCCCGTAGACGACGAGGCCCATCAGCCCGACGGTGATCGCCGCGTCGGCGGGCGCCCCGTCCCGGGCGGCCTCGATCGCCGCGCCGCTCGCCACGACCGGGACGGCGAGGGCGCGGCCGCGCGACAGCAGCAGGGATCCGGTCGTGAAGCCGAGGAGGCCGACGGACGTGCCGCACGCGACCGCCCCGTACGCGAGCGCCGCCTGGGCGGCGGCCGTCCGCGGACCGCGCCACCGGGCGGCGCGGGGCGCGAGGCGGGCGAGCGCGGCGGCGAGCACGCCGAGGACCAGGACGGCCGCGATCGCCGCCGCGGCCGGCCCGTCCGCCCGCGACGGCGCCGCGAGGACGTGGACGCCGGCGAAGGCGGCCATGACGGCGCCGGCGATGAGCCGTGCGCGCCCGCTCTCGGACACCGGTTCCTCCCGCTACGCCCTTCGGGAGCAGTCTCCCACGCCCACTAGTTGACAGTCACCACTTTTTGACAGTTACTCTCATATTCGACAGACAATCAACTGGAAGGCACCGTCATGGAAGTGGGATTCGGCCGCCGCTGGGTCGGGCTGGGGGCGCTGGCGCTGAGCATGCTCGCGCTCGGCTTCGACATGACGATCCTCAACGTCGCCCTGACGACCCTCTCGGCCGACCTGGACGCGGGCACCCGCTCGCTGCAGTGGATCGTCGACGCGTACCTGCTCGTCTTCGCCGCGCTGCTGCTCCCGGCCGGGCTGCTCGGCGACCGGTTCGGCCGCAAGCGGCTGCTGCTCGCCGGCCTCGCGATCTTCGGCGCCGCCTCGCTCGCCGGCGCGTTCGCGGACGGGACGGCCGGAGTGATCGCCGCGCGCGCGTTCATGGGCCTCGGCGCGGCGATCGTGACGCCGCTGTCGATGTCGGTGATCCCGGCGATCTTCCCGCCGGACGAGCGCACCCGCGCGGTCGCGATCTGGTCGGCGTCGACCGCGCTCGGGCTGCCGCTCGGGCCGCTGCTCGGCGGCTGGCTGCTGGAGAACTTCTGGTGGGGCTCGATCTTCCTGATCAACGTGCCGGTGGTCGCCGTCGGCGGCGTCGCCATCGCCCTGCTGCTCCCCGACACCCGCGACCCGGCCGCCCCGCGCGTGGACGTCCCGGGCGCGCTGCTGTCGATGGGCGGCCTCGTCGCCCTGGTGTTCGGGGTGATCGAGGCCCCGGTGCACGGCTGGGGCGACCCGCTCGTGCTCGGCTCGCTCGCCCTCGCGGCCGTCCTCCTCACCGGGTTCGTCCGCTGGGAGCGCCGGGCGCGCGAGCCGATGATCGACCTGCGGCTCCTGCGGGACGCCCGGTTCGGGTGGGCCCTCGTCGCGGCCGTCGCGGCGAACATGGTGATGGGCGGCGCCCTGTTCGTCGTGCCCCAGTTCCTGCAGGCGGTGCAGGGCAACGACGCCTTCGGCACCGGGCTGCGGCTCGTCCCGCTGCTGCTCGGCCTCATCGCGGGCGGGCTCGCCACCGACCGGATCGCGCCGCGCACCGGGCACAAGCCCGTCATCGTGGCCGGGACGGCCGTGCTCGCGGCCGGGCTCGGCTGGGGCGCCCTCGGCGACGCCGGCGCCGGGTACGCGACGGTCTGGCCCTGGCTGGCGGTCGTCGGCGCCGGCCTCGGCCTGGCGCTGATCCCCGCCATGGACGCCCTCCTGTCCTCCCTCCCCGCCCACCAGGCCGGGCGCGGGTCCGGGCTGGTGCAGACGCTCCGGCAGACCGGCGCGACGCTCGGCGTCGCCGGGCTCGGCAGCCTGTCGTCGGCCGTCTACCGCGGCGACGTCGAGGTCGGCGGCCTGCCGCCCGAGGCCGCCGACGCCGCCCGCGACTCGATCGGCGGCGCGGTAGACGCCGCCGGCCGGCTCGGCGACCCCGGCCTGCTCGCGTCCGCCCGGGAGGCGTACGTCGCGGGCATGGACGCCGTGCTGCTCGCGTGCGCGGCGGGCGCGCTCGTCACGGCCGTCCTGCTGTGGCGGTTCCTGCCGGGCGGGACGGCCGGTGCGGGTGCGGCCGCCGGCGGCGATGCCGCAGAATCGACCCATGAGCACGCCGCCTCCTGAGCACGCCGACCGACTGAACGACCGGATCGACCGGCTGCCGCTGCGGGAGCGCAAAAAGCTGAAGACCCGGAGGGCGATCCAGGACCACGCCCTCCGGCTCTTCACCGAGCAGGGCTACGACGCGACGACCGTCGAGCAGATCGCGGCGGCGGCCGAGATCTCGCCGAGCACGTTCTTCCGCTACTTCCCCACCAAGGAAGACGTCGTGATCGACGACGAGTACGACCCGGTCATGGCGGAGGCGTACCGCGCCCAGCCGGCGGAGCTGTCCCCCATCGACGCGCTGCGCACCATGCTCGCCGAACTCCTCCCCGAACTGCACGGACCCGACCTGGAGAAGCTGCACGCCCGGCTGCGGCTCATCACCGACGTCCCCGCGCTGCGGGCCCGCATGTTCGAATCGATGAGCACCGGCACCTGCGCCATGCTGCGGGACGTCGTCGCCGATCGCACCGGCCGTCCGGCGGACGACGCGGACGTCGGGACGTTCGCCTGGGCGGTGACGGGCGTGCTGCACGCCGCCGTCTACCAGTGGCTCGACGGCTCCGGCGGGTCCGCCGGCCTCGCGGCCGTCATCGACCGGAACCTGGAGTTCCTCGGCCGCGGCTGCCCGCTGTGACCCGTCAGCCGATGCTGGCGGCGATCTGGTCCGCGACCTGCTTGGCGCGCTGCGGGTTCACCCGCACGGCGCCCTTCATGTTGTTCGTGTAGACGTTCTGCACCTGGACGACCGTGCCCCGCCGGGGCGCGGCGATCATCTTGCCCTCGCCGATGTACAGCGCGATGTGCGAGATGTAGCCCGGGGCGGTCGGGTCGTTCGCCCAGATGAGCATGTCGCCCGGCTCGGCCTTCTCGTAGGGGATGACCCAGCCGGCGCGGGCCTGGTCTGCGGCGACGCGCGGCAGCGTGATGCCCGCGCGGGCGAACGCGTACTGCATGAGCCCGGAGCAGTCGTAGCCGCCCTCGGCCTCGGACTCGCCGCCCCACACGTACGGCCAGCCGCGCCGGCTCGCGGCCGCCTCGATGACCGTCCGCACCTGCCCGGCCGTCATCACCTGGCCGTTGGACTCCGGCACCGACCCGGCGGACGGCGTCTCCAGCTCGGGCGTGACCGGGACGGCCTTGGCGCCCTTCGGCAGCCCCTTCTTCAGCTTCTTGATGAACGCCTTCGGGTCGGCCTTCGGGACGCTGATCAGCATCGCGTTGCCGGTCGGCACGCCGAGCCGCTCCGCGGCCTCGTGCGTGATGACCGCGTCGACGTCGGGGATGCCCATCGTCGCGTACGCGCCGACCCGCATCGTCTGCTGCGCCTTCGCGCCGCCGACCGGCACCCGGCTGCCGAGCTTCACGCCGCCGTCGTTGCCCATCGTGAACGAGATCGCGACGTCGCCGCCCGCGATGTTGCGCCACAGCGCGTCCGACTTCGCCGTCGGCTCGGGCGTGTAGTTGCGGAACGTGGACGGGTTCACGCCGAGGACCCCGACGCGTTCGCCCGCCACCACGCCCTGCACGGCGTCGACGACCTCGACGCCCCGCACGCCCTTGGCGGCGCGCACCTTCTGCACCAGCGTCGGCGACAGCGTGGACGGCGCCGCGACCAGCACGTGCGGCTCGAGCCGCTTGCCGAGTGGCGCGACCGCCTCCGGGGACACGTCGTCGAAGCTGCCCGCGGCGGCGACGTAGTTCGCGCGGGCGGGCGACGCGGGCGCCGGCTCGGCGGCGGGCCCGCCCCGCACCAGCAGCACCGTGACGTTCGCGCCCAGCGTCGTCGCGACCGAAACGCCGATGATCGTCGGTAGCACCCGGCGGTTCGGCTTTCGCACTGGCACGCTCCTCGTCGGTCGGACTCCGGGGCTCGGATCTGAACTGGGGCCGTGCCCCCACGGGGCGGACGCCCGCACGGCGTCCGCCGTCCAGATACCCGGCCCCGCGCCGGACACCCTCGTCCGTCGTTCCCCATCGGGTACGACCCCGATATTGCTACCAATAGGTAACACCAAGGCAGCGGGAGATCAACGCCACGTTCCCACAAAGTGGACGGTTACTTCAATTGCCCGCGAAGTTCGCGCCTCAGGTCGTCCGTGGACGTCACGGGCAGGCGGCAGACGAACCCGCGGCACACGTACGCGGCCGGTGCGCCGTCGACCGGGAGGCGGCCCTCCAGGAGCGGCACCCCGTCCCGACCCGGTTCGCCCACGCTGACGACCGCGCCCGGCGCGACCGTCAGCAGCGCGGTGCGGTGCAGGGCGCGAGTGCGCGCGTCGTCCCGGTCGCCGACCACCGCGATCTCCACCGGTCCGGTCGCGAGGGCCTCGGCCACCGCCAGCCCCCAGCCCGCGAAGCGGGCGTGCTGCGCGGCGAGCGCCGCCGCCGGGGCCAGCGCCTGCTCCGCCGCCTGCCGGTGCCAGTCCGAGCCGGTCAGCGCGGCGAACGACAGCAGCGCGCCCGCCGCCGCGAACTGCCCGGACGGCGTCGCGTTGTCCGTCGGGTCCTGCGGCCGCCGGAACAGCCGCTCCGCGTCGTCCGCGGTGTCGTAGAAGCCGCCTTCCCCGTCGGCGAACCGCTCCAGCACGGTGTTCAGCAGCTCCCCCGCCAGCCGCATGTGGCCCGCGTCGCCGGTGACGGCGTGCAGCGCGAGAAGGCCCTCGGCGACGTCGGCGTAGTCCTCCAGGACGCCCGCGTTCGCGCCCGCCGCACCGTCGCGGGACGTCCGCGCGAGGCGCCCGTCGCGCTCGTGCACCTCGACGAGGAGGGCGACGATCTCCTCGGCGGACCTGACCAGATCCGGCCGGTCGAACATCGCCCCGCACTCGGCGAGCGCCGCGACCGCGAGGCCGTTCCACGCCGCGACGACCTTGTCGTCGCGCGCCGGGGGGATCCGCTGCGAGCGCGCCTCCAGCAGCGCCGTGCGGACGCGCCCGTACCGCTCGGGGTCGTCGGGGTCGGCGAGCAGCTGCAGGACGGACGTGCCGTGCTCGAACGTGCCCGTGACCTCGAACAGGCCCTCGGCGTACGCGCCGTCGTCGTCCCCGAGGACCTCCCGGAGCTGCGCGGGCGTCCACACGTAGTACTTGCCCTCGACGCCCTCGCTGTCGGCGTCCAGCGCGGACGCGAGGCCGCCCTCGGGGGTCCGCAGGTCGCGCAGCATCCAGTCGCACGTCTCCAGCGCGATCCGCCGCGCGAACGCCGACCCCGTCAGCCGCCACCAGTGCGCGTACACCCGGGCCAGGAGGGCGTTGTCGTACAGCATCTTCTCGAAGTGCGGGACGACCCACGCCGCGTCCACCGAGTACCGCGCGAACCCGCCGCCGAGCTGGTCGTACATGCCGCCGCGGGCCATCGCCTCGAGGGTGTGCCCGGCCATCGCGAGGGCCTGCGCGTCGCCCGTCCGGGCGTGGTGGCGCAGCAGGAACTCCAGCGCCATGGACGGCGGGAACTTCGGCGCCCCGCCGAACCCGCCGCGCGCCGCGTCGTAGGACGACGCGAGCACCTGCACGGCGTGCGCCAGCCGCTCGCCGTCCGGGGCCTCGCCGCCGCCGAGCCCGGTACCGCGGGACGTCAGCGCCTCCACGACCTTCTGGCCCTGCCCCGCGACCTCGTCGCGCTGCTCCGTCCACGCCTTGTGGACGGCCTGCAGCAGCGACCGGAACTGCGGGCGGGGGAAGTAGGTGCCGCAGTAGAACGGGTGCCCGTCCGGGGTCATGAACACCGTCATCGGCCAGCCGCCCTGGCCGGTCATGGCCTGCGTGGCCTCCATGTAGACGGCGTCGACGTCGGGCCGTTCCTCGCGGTCCACCTTCACGTTGACGAACAGCTCGTTCATCAGCCGCGCCGTCTCGGCGTCCTCGAACGACTGGTGCGCCATCACGTGGCACCAGTGGCAGGCGGCGTATCCGACGGAAAGGAGAATCGGCACGTCGCGCTCTCTGGCCTCGGTGAAGGCACCGTCGGACCACTCCCACCAGTCCACCGGATTGTCGGC
Source organism: Spirillospora sp. NPDC052242 (assembly GCF_040679555.1). Lineage (NCBI taxonomy): Bacteria > Bacillati > Actinomycetota > Actinomycetes > Streptosporangiales > Thermomonosporaceae > Spirillospora > Spirillospora sp. NPDC052242. Next base: position 284,886 of record NZ_JBFAUZ010000002.1, on the reverse strand, counting down.
GTGCTGCAGCAGGTACGGGCTGGTCGCGTCCTTGAGCCGGTTCATGCCTCGATCCTGCCCGATCCGGGCATTCCCTCACCCCTCGCCGAGGCCCGCCACGGCGGACTCGATGGCGCGGTGGAAGGTCGGATAGGCGTAGATCATCTCCCGCAGGGCGGCGACCTTCGCCTCCGTGTGGACGGCGACGGCGAGGGCCCCGAGGATCTCCCCGCCGGCCGGGCCCGCGGCGGTGGCGCCCACGAGCACGCCCCACTCGGTGCTCTCGACCAGCTTGATGAAGCCGTCGTTGCCCGACTTGTGGATGAACCCCCGCGACGAGTCCGACAACTTGACCGTCCCCGTGCGGACCGGCAGGTTCTGGTCCCGCGCCTGCGCCTCCGTCAGCCCCACCGCGCCGATCTCCGGGTCGGTGAACGTGACCCGCGGCACCGCCCGGTACGACGCCGGGGAGCCCTCCTCGCCGAGGATGTCGCGCACCGCGATCGCCGCCTGGTACATCGACACGTGCGTGAACTGGCCCTTGCCGGTGATGTCGCCGATCGCCCACACCCCGTCGGCCGCCCGCATGTTGCCGTCCACCTGCACCGCGCGCGCGTCCTCGTCCAGCCCGACGTGCTCCAGGCCGAGGCCCCGCAGGTTCGGGCGCCGCCCGGTCGCCACGAGCAGCCGGTCGGCGGCGATGGAGCCGCCGTCCGCGTGCACGGTGAACTCGTGCCCGTCGTAGGCGACGCGGTCGGTCCGCAGCTCGGTGCGGACGCCGATGCCCTCCCGCTCGAACACCCGCCGGACGAGCTCGCTCGACTCGGGCTCCTCGCGGGGCAGCAGCCGGTCGTCGGCCTGCACCACCGTCACCCGCGTGCCGAACCGGGAGAACGCCTGCGCCAGCTCCACCCCGACGACCCCGCCGCCGAGGACGATCATCGACGCGGGGGCCTCCGTGGCCTGCACGGCCTCCCGGTTCGTCCAGTACGGGGTGCCGTCGAGCCCTTCGATCGGCGGCGACGCGGGCGACGTGCCCGTGTTGAGCAGGATGCCGCGCCGCGCCCGGAACGTCCGCCCGTCGACCGTCACCTCCCGGGGCGCGGTGATCCGCCCGCGCCCCCGCACCAGCTCGACGCCCTTCCCGGTGAGCCGGTCGGCCGCGACCGTGTCGTCCCACGAGTCCGTCGCCTCGTCCCGGATCCTGGCCGCGACGGGCGTCCAGTCCGGCCGGACGGCCGCGTCCCCCGCCATCCCCGGGATCCGCTCGCCGTCCGCCACCAGCCCCGCGGCCCGCACCATCATCTTCGTGGGGATGCACGCGTAGTACGGGCATTCGCCGCCGACCAGCCGCGACTCCACCGCGACCACCGACAGCCCCGCCTCGGCGAGCCGCCCCGCCGCGTCCTCGCCGCCCGGCCCGAGCCCGATGACGACGACGTCCACTTCCTCGGTCATGATCGCCATCCTGCCCCGGATCCGGGCGTGTCACCCGTCAGGTCCCGCGACGCGGCGGCATCGCGATCCGGTCCAGATCGTGAACCAGCGCGATCTCCCCGTCGAACACGGCCGCCGCCTCGTCCCGGAACCGGTGCTCCTCGTCGGCCCGGTACCGCTCGGAGAAGTGCGTGAGCACCAGCAGGCGCACCCCCGCGTCCGCCGCGACCTTCCCGGCCTGCGCCGCCGTCAGGTGCCCGTACTCGGCCGCGAGCCCCGCGTCCTCGTCGAGGAACGTCGACTCGATCACGAGCATGTCCACCCCGTCGGCCAGCTCCCCGACCCCGTCGCACAACCGGGTGTCCATCACGAACGCGACCTTCTGCCCGCGGCGCCGGACGCTGCACTCCTCGAGCGTCACCGTGGACCCGTCCGCCCCGGTCACACGCCCGTCCTCCTGCAGCCGCCGCACGTCCGGGCCCCGGACGCCCCGCGCGGCCAGGCGCTCCGGGAGCATCGTCACCCCGTCGGGCTCCGCCAGCCGGTAGCCGTACGCCTCGACCGGGTGCGACAGCCGCCGCGCGACGAGCGTGAACGGCGCGTCCCCCACGTCGAGCGTCATGCGATCGCCCGACACCGGGCGTTCCCGGACGACGTCGGTGTCCCGGAACACCGACGCGTGCCGCAGCCGCTCCCAGTACCGCGCGCCGCTCGCGGGGAACGCCGCGCGCACCGGGTGCTCGACGCCGTCCCGCGCGATCCGCTGCACCACGCCGGGCACCCCGAGGCAGTGGTCCCCGTGGAAGTGCGTCACGCAGATCCACGTGACGTCGTGCGCCGACAGGCCCGCGCGCGTCATCTGCCGCTGCGTGCCCTCCCCGGGGTCGAACAGCAGGCCGTGCCCGTCCCAGCGCAGCAGGTAGCCGTTGTGGTTGCGGGCCTTCGTCGGCACCGCGCTGGCGGACCCCAGCACGGTCAGATCGCGTGCGGACATCTGCCCATGGTGCCGCCCCGCCCCGCCGATAAGCACCCGGTTATCCTGGCCGCCCGTCTCCAGCGCCCGTCTACAGAGGGAGCCGTCACATGGCCGGTGGCAAGCGCGACAGGATCAAGATGACGCCCGACGAGGTCGCGTCGTACCTCGCCGACAACTTCAAGGTGCAGGTCGCCACGCTCAACAAGGACGGCGCACCGCACCTGGTCACGATGTTCTACGCACTCCTCGACGGCAAGATCGCCTTCACGACGTACAAGTCGTCGCAGAAGGTCGTGAACCTGCGCCGCAACCCGACCATGACGTGCCTCGTCGAGGACGGCGTCGAGTACAACGAGCTGCGCGGCGTCCAGCTGAACGGCCGCGGCCTCGTCATCGAGGACCGCGAGGAACTGCTCAAGGTCGGCCGCGTCGTCGGCTCCCGCATGGCGGGCCTGCCCGTCCCAGCCATCGGCGAGCCCATCGACCCCGCGATCGAGGCGGGCATCGAGCAGGCGATGTCCAAGCGCGTCCTCATCGTGATGGACCCGGAGGAAACCGTCAGCTGGGACCACCGCAAGGCCTGACCGGACGATCGCTCGCACGCCCGAGGTCACGCTCCGCGCGGGGGACGTCCCTCCTCGGTCACGTGCTCTGCGGCTTCGCGGGCGGCGGTCGCGGCGGTCTCGTCGCCTCGCTGGCGGGCCGCCTCGGCCAGGTGCGCGTAGGCGTCCGCCTCCAGGTCGGGGGCGTCCAGGATCCGGAGGGCGTCGAGGGCCTGGCCGAAGAAGTTCACGGCCGCCACCGGACGGTCGGCTTGCAGGTACGCCTCGCCGAGGGTGAGCAGGGCGCGGGCGCGGTGGTACTCGTCGGGTTCCGGCAGGGCCGCGAACTCCTCGGGGAGGGGGCCGAGGAGGTCGATGGCGCGGTCGACGGCGCCGTCGGCGGTCAGCGCGCGGCCGAGGTTGAGGCGGGCCAGCAGGACGGCCCCGTGGTCGGCGCCGCGTTCGGCCTCCCGCAGGGCCTCCTCGAGGGTCTCGACGGCCTCGGCGCGGCGCTCGCGTTCGAGCAGCGCGAGGCCGTGCTCCTCGAGGCCGGTGTCGGGCGCGGACGTCAGGTAGTGGTCGAGGACGCGGCGGAGCGCGGCCTCGCGCTCGCCGGGGTCGTCCTCGGCCGCGGCGTGCTCGGCGGCCCGGACGCGGACCGGGCCGGGCAGCGTGTAGCGGCCGCCGCCGGCGTCGACCGCGAGCCCGCGGTCGGCGAGCGCCCGGAGCCGGGCGAGCGTCTCGTCCTCGGGCCGGTCGGCCAGGACGGCCGCGGCCGGGAGCCCGATGCCGTCGGCGGGCTGCAGGGCGAGCAGCCGCAGCAGCCGGGCGGCCGCCGGCTCCAGCTCCCGGTAGGAGTCCTCGAAGTTCGCGCGCACGTCGAGGGTCCTCCCCGGACGCGCCGCACTCCAACCCGTCCGCTACTCGGCGGGCTTCGCGCTCCCGGCGGCGGCCTGGCGGCGCTCCCACGCCTCCTGCTTCAGGTCGGCCTCGCGGGGCGCGTTGATGTTGCGCAGCCGCTTGTTCATCGACCGGATGAGGAAGAACAGGGCGACGAAGAACGCGATGAAGAACGCGAACCCGAGCACGCCCGGGGAGACCGTGGTGTCGTTCAGGGGATAGTCATCGGCGAGGACTGGAAGCACTACAGACACACCTTCTCCCGGATGCCGGCGAACAGGTCGTCCTCCGGCAGCTCGGTGTCGACCAGGGACCTGGCCAAATGGTAGTCCTCGGTGGGCCATGCCTCGCGCTGGAGGTCCAGCGGGACGACGAACCAGAACCCGTTCGGGTCGATCTGGGTGGCGTGGGCGAGCAGCGCCTTGTCGCGGGTCTCGAAGTGGTCGGCGCAGTGCACGCGGGTCGTGACGTCCCACGGCTGCGGGCGCTCGTCGAAGCGCTCCGTCCAGTCGTGGTAGGGGGATTCGAGCCCGGCGTCGAGCATCGCCGTGTGCAGGGCGACGATCCGCTCCTTGTTGAACGTCATGTGGTAGTAGAGCTTGAGCGGCTGCCACGGCTCGCCCTCGTCCGGGTACCGGTCGGGGTCGCCCGCGGCGTCGAACGCCTCCGCCGAGATCTCGTGGGTCTTGACGTGGTCGGGGTGCGGGTAGCCGCCCTTCTCGTCGTAGGTGAGCAGCACGTGCGGCCGGAACTCCCGGACGGCCCGGACGAGCGGCGCCGCGGCCTTCTCCAGCGGTTCGAGCGCGAAGCAGCCCTCCGGGAGGGGCGGCGGCGGGTCGCCCTCGGGGAAGCCGGAGTCGACGAAGCCGAGCCAGCGCTGCTGCACGCCGAGGATCTCGCGGGCCCGCGCCATCTCCTCGTTGCGGACCCGGCCGATGTCGGCCTTGATCTCCGGCCGGTCCATCGCGGGGTTCAGGATGTCGCCGCGCTCGCCGCCGGTGCAGGTGACCACCAGCACTTCGACGCCCTCGGAGACGTAGCGCGCCATCGTCGCCGCCCCCTTGCTGGACTCGTCGTCGGGGTGGGCGTGCACCGCCATCAGCCGCAGCGGCTCGTTCCCGCCGGACGGGCGGTCGAGCGTCGTACCGTCGATGACCTCGGACACCTGGGGATCTCCCTCTCAGCGAACACTGCGGGCCGTGAAAAGCGGCCCCGGTTCGGAGCACGCGCCACGACAGACGAGAATTGTTCCTGACAACGTCGCACCCCGCACGGAGATTCCCGCCATGACCACGAGCGTGTCCGACGCCGCAGCGCCCGCCGGCGAACCGGTCGACAGGGCGAAGACCGTCCGCGGACGGATCGGCCTGGTGGTGATCGGCGTCCTGGTGGTGCTCGCCGCCGGCGGCTTCGGGATCATCGCGGGGTTCGCCGGTTCGACGACCCCGGGGATCGCGTCGCAGACGGTCGCCTACGACATCACCGAGAACACCGTGAAGATCAGCTATTCGGTGGCGAAGCCGGAGGGCGACCCGGTGCGGTGCACGATCGACGCGTTCGACACCGACTTCAACATTCTCGCGGAGAAGACGATCGTCGTGCCCGCCGGAAAGTCCGGCGCGACGGGGACCGAGACGCTGCGGACGCCGCGGGAGGCGACCGGCGCGCGCATTCACGAGTGCGCGAAGGCGACCGGATGAGCGCAGGCCGGGCGGACGTCCGTGGAACGTGACGGGCCCGGCGGGCGTTGATGACCGGTGACCGGCCGGCGCATGGACGCGTCCGGCCGGGGCATGGGGTTCGCGGCGGCGAAACGGCCCGGCGCACCCGTGCGAAATCCGCGGCCGATGCCGAACCGTGATTGGCAGATTGCCGACGACGAGTTCAGGGAACCTTTACCCGCACACACCGGATAGGCTAGAGGTTTCACCCGGCCGCACTTCATGTCGATGTGACGCTCTCCCACCGGTGGGCGAGCGAGGATCGAACCATGTGATGAGGAGTACCCGTGACCGAGACCCGCGCTGACAAGGACGTCACCTGGCTGACCCAGGAGGCGTACGACCGGCTCAAGGCGGAGCTGGACCACCTGTCGGGCCCGGGCCGCATCGAGATCGCTCAGAAGATCGAGGCGGCGCGGGAGGAAGGGGACCTGCGCGAGAACGGCGGCTACCACGCGGCCAAGGAGGAGCAGGGCAAGATCGAGGGCCGGATCCTCCAGCTCCAGGGCATCCTGGAGAACGCCCGCGTCGGCGAGGCGCCGCGCACCGAGGGCCTGGTCGGCCCCGGCATGACCGTCACGGTCACGTTCGAGGGCGACGACGAGGAGGTCACCTTCCTGCTGGCGTCGCGCGAGGAGGTCGGCGCCCCCATAGACGTGTACTCCCCCAACTCCCCGCTCGGTTCCGCGATCAACGGCAAGAAGGTCGGCGAGAAGGCCACCTACACGCTGCCGAACGGCCGGAACATGACCGTCGAGATCCTCGACGCCACCCCGTACGGCGCCGCCTGAGCGGCGGAGGCCCACCGCCGGGAGAACGCAGTTCGGCCCGTCGTCCCCTTCCGGGGCGGCGGGCCGCTCGCGTTCCCCGGCCGCCCCGGCCCGCGTCAGCGGGACGGCCGGGGCCGCGCCCCTCCCCCGGGTCCCGGCTGCGGGCGGCCGGACGCGGCGCGGACCAGCGGCAGCGTCCGGTACGGCACCTGGGTGACGAGGGAGATGACGGACGACGCGCGCTCGACGCCCGCGACGTCCACGATCGCGTCGATGACGCGCTGCAGGTCGGTGTTGCTGCGCGCGACGACGCGGCACAGCATGTCGCCGGGCCCGGTGATGGTGTGGGCCTCGATCACCTCGGGCACCTGGGCGAGCCGCGCGGCGACCGGGTCGTGGCCGCCGCCCTGCCGGAGCTGGAGGGTGACGAACGCCGTGACGCCGTACCCGAGCGCGGCCGCGTCGATCTCGGGGCCGAACCCGGCGATGACGCCGTCCCGGGCGAGCCGGTCGAGCCGGGCCTGGACGGTCCCGCGCGCGACCCCGAGCCGGCGGGACGCCTCGAGCACCCCGATCCGCGGCTCGGCGGCGAACAGTTCGATCATCCGGCCGTCCAGGTCGTCGATCGGCACGGCGTCCTCCCGGGGTCGCTGTGGTCGTGGTCACATTGCACAGATGGTCCGGCCTCGCCGACGCATCACTCTACAGATTGTTCAGTGATCCGCAGCTCTCTTGCGCACCTTGTAGGCGTCTATGGACATTGGGTGGCATGGATGAGTTTCCGGTCAAGGGCATGGACGCAGTCGTCTTCGCCGTCGGCAACGCCAAGCAGACGGCGCACTACTACTCGACCGCCTTCGGGATGCGGCGCGTGGCCTACCGGGGCCCGGAGAACGGCAGCCCGGACGAGGCGGTGCACGTGCTGGAGTCGGGCGGCGCCCGGTTCGTCTTCCGGGGGCCGGTGAAGGCCGGCACCGACATCGGCCGGCACGTCGCCGAGCACGGCGACGGCGTGGTCGACCTGGCGATCGAGGTCCCCGACGTGGAGGCGGCCTACCGGCACGCGCTCGCCAAGGGCGCGACCGGGGTCGAGGAGCCGCACGTCCTGGAGGACGAGCACGGCAAGGTGACGATCGCGGCGATCCGCACCTACGGCGAGACCCGCCACTCGCTGGTCGACCGCTCGAACTACACCGGCCCCTACCTGCCGGGCTTCGCCGCCGCCGACCCGATCGTCGAGCCGCCGGAGAAGCGGTACTTCCAGGCGATCGACCACTGCGTCGGCAACGTCGAGCGCATGGACGAGTGGGCCGAGTTCTACCACCGGGTCATGGGCTTCACCGACATGGCGGAGTTCATCGGCGACGACATCGCCACCGAGTACTCGGCGCTGATGTCGAAGGTCGTCGCGGACGGCACCCGCAAGGTGAAGTTCCCGCTGAACGAGCCCGCCGAGAGCAAGAAGAAGTCGCAGATCGACGAGTACCTGGAGTTCTACGGCGGGCCGGGCGTCCAGCACATCGCGCTCGCCACGAACGACATCCTCGCCGCCGTCGACCGGATGAGCGCGGCGGGCGTCGAGTTCCTCAACACCCCCGACTCCTACTACGAGGACGCCGAACTGCGGGAGCGCATCGGCGAGGTGCGCGTCCCGGTCGAGGAACTGCAGAAGCGGCGCATCCTGGTCGACCGCGACGAGGACGGCTACCTGCTGCAGATCTTCACCAAGCCGGTGCAGGACCGCCCCACGGTGTTCTTCGAGCTGATCGAGCGGCACGGCTCGCTCGGGTTCGGCAAGGGCAACTTCAAGGCGCTGTTCGAGGCGATCGAGCGCGAGCAGGAGCGCCGCGGCAACCTCTGACGGGCACCGCCCCCGGGCGCGCCGGACCGCGTCCGGTCGCGTCCGGGGCCGGACGGCCGGGTCGCGCGGCGGTGCCCCGGACGCCCGGAAACGGGCACACTGTGTGCCCATGAGCGAACCGCCGCAGAACCCCGGGCCCGGCGACGACGACCGTACGGGCCCGGACGCCCCCAGGCCCGACCTCTCGAAGAACCCCGAAGCCCCCGCGGCGCCCACGCCCGAGGCCCCGGCGGGCGCGGAGGCCCCGGCCGACGACCGTCCGCCGCCTTACCAGGGCGTCTACGGCGCCGCCCCGGGACAGCAGGGGTTCGCGCCCCCCGGGCCGCCCGTCCAGCACCCGGGTCAGCAGCCGTACGGCGTCCCGCCGCAGGGGCAGCCCGCCTACGGGCCGCCGGGATACGGGCCGCCGCCCGGCTACGGGGCGCCCGAGGACATGCTGGCCGGGCGCTGGGCGCGGCTCGGCGCGGCCGTCCTCGACAGCCTCATCCTCGGCGTCCTCATGGTGCCGATCATGCTGGCGGCCATCCGCTGGGACCGGTTCACCGAGATCGTGGAGTCCGGCGAGCCGATCACGGACCCGATGGAGGTCTACAACATCCCGGTGCTGCTCACCGGGTACGTGATCGTCTTCGTCATCGGCTTCGCCTACTACACGATCACGCAGGCGAAGTGGGGCCAGACGCTCGGCAAGCGGGTCTGCGGGATCCGGCTGGTGAACGCCGCCGACCATGCCGCGGTGGGCTGGGGGCAGGTCGCGGGACGCCAGGCGTTCGTGTACGGCATCTCGATCCTCACGGTCGTCCTGAACTTCACGGTGCCCGCCGTCGCGTTCCTCGTCAGCGTCCTCGCCACGCTGGACAACGCGTGGATCCTGTGGGACCGGCAGCGCCAGTCGCTCCACGACAAGGTCGCCGGGACGGTCGTCGTGAAGGTGACGCCGTGGACGGCCGACCCGTACAAGAAGTCATGACGCCGGGACCTGCCGGACAACCTTTGCTCAGCGACCGGTAAACATTCCGGCCCCCCGGACGCGGCCACGTTTGGAGGGGGCCGCCTCGGCCCAGGTCAACGTCATGACGCATCGGCCGAACGACCCCGGCTCCGGGGGAGAACCGGAGGACTGGCCGCCGCCCGAGCAGCGGCCCCAGGGGCAGGGGCACGGACCGCCCCCGCCCGACCGGCCCGGCGAGCCCCGCCCCGGCCCCGACCGCCCCGACCAGCCCGGACAGGGGGGCCAGGGGGGCCAGGGGCAGCCCGGCCAGGGCCAGCCCGGGTACGGGGAACCGGGATACGGCCAACCCGGATACGGCCAACAGGGCTACGGGCAGGAGCAGTACGGCCAGCCCGGATACGGCCAGTCCGGGTACGGGCAGCCCGGATACGGGCAGCAGGGGTACGGGGAGCAGCCTCCGCCGTACCCGGGGTCCTACGGGGGCGGTCCGTACGGCGGGCAGCAGCACGGCGGGCTTCCCGGATACGGCGGCGGGCACAACGAGTACATCGACCCGTCGGCCGGGCTGGCGAGCCGATGGGCGCGGCTCGGGGCGGGCATCATCGACCTCATCGTCCTGTCGATCATCTCCGGGCTGATCTCGCTGCCGTTCGTCAACTGGGACACCGTCGTCGATCCCGAGCCCGGCGAGTACGCCTACAACGGCATGCAGGTGTGGACGAACCTGATCGCCATCATCGTGGGCTTCCTCTACTTCTGGCTCATGCACGCCAAGTGGGGGCAGACGCTCGGGAAAATGCTCCTGCGGATCCGGGTCGTGCGGGAGGAGGACGGCGGGCCGGTCGCGACGAGCCAGGCGGCGGCGCGGTCGGCGTTCTACAGCGTGCTCGGCGGGATCTGCGGGTGCATCGGGTTCATCGACGTCCTGTGGATCCTGTGGGACCGGCGCAAGCAGGCGCTGCACGACAAGATCGCCCGGACGGTCGTCGTCAAGGCGGATCCGCAGGCGCCGAACCCCTATGCCATGCGCTGACGGCCGTTTCCGGAGGTATCCGAGTTGCCGGGCGCGTCCCGTCCGGGCAGGCTGGACGGCGTGAACATGGCCGGACACGACCGCAGCCCCCGTCGTCCAGGCGCGCGCGCCGCAATCCGGGGCGTCGCGGGGGTGGCCGCCCTGGCCGCCGCCGGGACCCTGACCGCGTGCCAGCTCCCGGGCGGGGACGACCCCGAACGGGCGCCGGGCGCCGCAGCGACCGGCCCGGCGGGGCCCACGACCGCCGGGGACCCGTACGTCCCGGGCGACGGGAACGGCGGGTACGACGTCCGGCACTACGGGCTGAAGCTGACGATCATGCCGGACGCCGCCGAGCAGCTGTCCGGGACCGCGACGATCACCGCGAAGGCGACCGCGCGGCTCGCCCGCTTCAACCTCGACCTCACCGACCTGAAGGTCGGTGAGGTCACGGTGAACGGCGCGCCCGCGCGGACGCAGCGGGCCCAGGGCGAGCTGGAGGTCACGCCGGCCGAGCCGCTGGAGAAGGGCGCGGAGTTCACCACGGTCGTCGCCTACTCGGGGACGCCGGAGCCGGTGAACGACCCGATCCTCGGCACGTACGGGTGGATCCGCACGCCCGACGGCGTGTTCGTCGCGTGCCAGCCGAGCGGCGCGCAGACCTGGTTCCCGAGCAACGACCACCCGTCCGACAAGGCCCTGTTCGACTTCGAGATCACCGTGCCGGCGGGCCTGGCGGCGGTCGCGAACGGCGTCCCCGAGTCGCTGCCGGGCGGCGGGATCCCCGGCGGCGGGGAGCCCGGCACGCCGCCGGGGACGACCCCCGGCGGGCCGGAACCGGACCCCGGGACGCCCGAAGAGCCCCAGGGGCCGGGCGGCGCGCCGGGACCGGCGGTCAGCCCGATCGGCGCGCGCGCCACCACGACGTCGAAGTGGCACGTCGAGAACCCGATGGCGACCTACCTGGCGACGGTGACGGTCGGCGAGTTCGCGTTCCGCAACGGCAGCACCGCGTCGGGCGTCCCGGTGATCTCCGCCGCGGACCCGTCCACGTCGACGAGCCTGGACGCCTTCCACCGCGAGAACACGCGGGTCACCGAGGAGTTCTCGAAGCTGTTCGGGCCGTACCCGTTTGCGTCGTCGGGCGGGATCGTCGACAACGCGTCCGTCGGGTTCGCGCTGGAGACCCAGACCCGGCCGGTGTACGGGGCGTACGGCGTGACGCCGACGCTCATCGCGCACGAGCTGGCGCACCAGTGGTTCGGCGACAGCGTCAGCGTCACGCAGTGGAAGGACATCTGGCTGAACGAGGGCTTCGCCACCTACGCGGAGTGGATCTGGGGCGAGCGGTCCGGCGGCCCGACGCTGCAGGAGCAGTTCGACCGGCTGTACGAGACCGGCGGGGACGAACTGTGGGGCGTCCCGCCCGGCGACCCCGGCCGCAAGGACATGTTCCACCGGTCCGTGTACGACCGGGGCGCGATGACGCTGCACGCGCTGCGCACCGAGGTCGGCGATGCCGCGTTCTTCGAGATCCTCAAGACGTGGACGAAGGAGAAGAAGAACGCGAACGTCACGACGCCGCAGTTCGTCGAGACGGCGGAGCGGGTCTCCGGCAAGCAGCTCGACTCCCTCTTCCAGGCGTGGCTCTACGAGCGCGGCCGGCCGCCGCGCTGACCCGGCGGCCGTCCCCCGGGCGGCCCGCCCCCGACCCGACCTTGGCCTTTCCCGGCCGTGATGATCGCAAGTTGAGATCGTCCCGCGCTTGATCCGGCGCCCCCGCGAGGAAATTCTTGATCGCGACAGTGGCGTCGAAGGAAGGCGAGGTCCATGAGCAGAGCGCACAGAGCCGTGACGGCGGTGACGCTGGGCGCCGCGGCGGCGGTCCTGGTGACGGCGGTGCCCGCGGGCGCCGACGCCCGGTTCGCCCCCGGCGCGCCCGGCGCGGGCGACCCGTACTTCCCCGACATGGGCAACGGCGGCTACGACGCCCGGCACTACGACGTGCGGCTGGAGTACGACCCGGCGACGAAGGGGATCGAGGCGGTCGCCCGGATCCGGGCGAAGGCCACGCAGAACCTGTCCCGGTTCAACCTCGACTTCCTCGGCCCGCTGAAGATCTCCTCGCTGAAGGTGGACGGCCGGGACGCGAAGTTCGCGCGGACGGGCGCGCAGGAACTCGAGATCACCCCGGACCGCGGCCTGCGGCGGAACCGGACCTTCACGGTGACGGTCGTGTACGCGGGCGTCCCGCAGACGATCAACGACCCGGCGCTCGGCACGTCCGGCTGGATCCCCACGACGGACGGCGCCGTGATGGTGAACCAGCCGTTCGGCGCCGCGACGGTCTACCCGGTGAACGACCACCCGACCGACAAGGCGACCTACACCTTCACGCTGACGGCGCCGAAGGACCTCACGACGCTGTCGAACGGCGACCTGCGCGGCACCTGGACGCGCCACGGGAAGACCACGACCCGCTGGGACATGCGGGCGCCGATGGCGAGCGAGCTGTCGATGCTCGCGATCGGACGGTACGACGTGCTCAAGGGCCGCACGGACCGGGGCGTCCCGAACCTGACGGCGACCGACGAGCGGCAGGGCGTCTCGCCGGAGAACGCGAAGAAGTTCCACGACATGACCGGCGACGTCCTCGACTTCCAGTCGACGATGTACGGGCGGTACCCGTTCCGGTCGACCGGCGGGATCGTCGTCAAGGGCGGCTTCGGGTACGCGCTGGAGACGCAGGGACGCCCGGTGTACGACCTCGGGCACCGTCCGGGCGCGATCCCGAGCGGCGGGCTCGTCGCGCACGAGCAGGCCCACCAGTGGTTCGGCGACTCGGTGACGCCGGAACGCTGGGCCGACATCTGGATGAACGAGGGCCTCGCGACGTACTCCGAGTGGCTGTACGCGGAGAAGTTCGAGAACAAGCCCGTCCAGAAGTCGTTCGACGAGGTGTACGCCACCCCCGCGGACGACGACCTGTGGACGCCCGTCGTGTCCGACCCGGGCCGCGACAACATCTTCCACGGCGCCGTGTACGACCGGGGCGCGATGGCCGTCCACATGCTGCGCGCGGCGATCGGCGACCGCGACTTCTTCCGGTTCCTGAAGGCGTGGCCGTCCGCCCACGAGGGCCGCAACGCCTCCACCGAGGACTTCGTCCGGTTCGCCGAGCGGATCTCCGGCGAGGACCTCGGCGCGTGGGCGAAGACCTGGCTGTACTCGACGGGCAAGCCCGAGCTGTAGGTCAGCTCAGGGTGATGGTGTAGCCCTTCTCGCGGAGGTGGCCGATCACGTCCTCGGAGTGGTCGGCGCCGCGCGTCTCCAGGTGCATGAGGACCTCGGCCTCCTCCACGTGGAGACGCGCGGCCATCCGCTCGTGCATCACGTCCAGCACGTTGACGCCCAGCTCCGCCAGCTCGCCGAGCAGCGTCACCAGGGCGCCGGGACGGTCCTTGAGGCGGCACCGCACGACCAGGTAGCGGCCCGCGCCGGCGAGGCCGTGCCGCAGCACCTTCGACAGCAGCAGCGGGTCGATGTTGCCGCCCGACAGCAGCACCACCACCGGCGTCCGGACGGCGTAGGAGTGTTCGAGCAGCGCCGCGACGCCCGCCGCCCCGGCCGGTTCGACGACCTGCTTCGCCCGCTCCAGGCACAGCAGCAGCGCCTGCGAGATCGACTCCTCCGACACCGTCACGACGGCGTCGACCAGCTCGGTGAACAGCTCGTAGGTGAGGTCGCCCGGGCGGCCCACGGCGATGCCGTCCGCCATCGTCGCCTGCGTCTCGATCCGCATGGGGCGCCCGGCGGCCAGCGACGGCGGGAACGCCGCCGCGCGCTTCGCCTGCGCCCCAACCACCTTGACGTCCTTCTCCACGGCCTTGATGGCGGCGGCGACCCCCGCCATCAGCCCGCCGCCCCCGACCGGCCCGACGACCGTCCGGACGTCCGGGCACTGCTCCAGGATCTCCAGGCCGATCGTGGCCTGGCCGGCGACGACGTCCTGGTGGTCGAACGGGTGGATCAGGATCGCGCCGTGCTCCTTGGCGTAGGTGTCGGCCGCGACGAGGCAGTCGTCCACGGTCGGGCCCGGGAAGATCACCTCGGCGCCGTAGCCGCGGGTCGCGGCGACCTTCGGCAGCGGCGCGCCCTCCGGCATGAACACCGTCGCCCGGCAGCCGAGGATGGACGCCGCGAGCGCCACGCCCTGCGCGTGGTTGCCCGCGCTGGCCGCGACGACGCCGCGGGCCCGCTCGGCATCGCTGAGCCGCGCGATCCGCACGAACGCGCCGCGGATCTTGAACGAGCCGGTGCGCTGCACGTTCTCGCACTTCAGCAGCACCGGGCCGCCGATCGCCTCGGACAGCGCCCGGGACCGGATCAGCGGCGTCGGGACGATCACGTCGGCGAGCAGATCCCGGGCGGCGCGGACGTCATCGAGGGTCACGGGAGCCATGCGCCGATCTTCCCACGGCCCGGTAACGGCTCAGCGCGCGTTCCAGTAACGGCCGGGGGCGAAGATCAGCGCGGCGGCGCCGATGAGGCCCGCGGGCTGCCCGAGCGCCGCCGGGACGATCTCCAGGCGGCGCGCGAACTCCATCCGGGCGTGCGCGTCGAACGCCTCCCGCAGCGGGTCGAACAGCAGCGGCCCGGCCTGCGAGACGCCGCCGCCGATCGCCACGACCTCGAGGTCGCACAGGTGCGTCGCGGACGCGATCGCGATGCCGAGGGCCCGTCCGGCCCGCCGCATCGCCGCGACCGCGACCGGCTCGCCGTCCCGCGCGTCCGCGGCCAGCTCGACGCCCGTCACACCGGGCGCCCCCGAACGCCAGCCCTGCTCGCGGGCCCACGCCACCAGGCCGGGGCCCCGCGCGATCGCCTCCAGGCATCCGCGGCCGCCGCAGCCGCACGGCGGGCCGTCCGGGTCGACGATCACGTGCCCGATGTGCCCCGCGTTGCCGCCGGCGCCGTCGACGAGCCGGCCGCCGAGGATCAGCCCCCCGCCGACGCCCGTGGACACCACCATGCCCAGCACGTTCGCGCGCCCGCGGCCCGCGCCGAGCCAGTGCTCGCCGATCGCGACGCAGATCGCGTCGTTGTGCACCCGGACGGGCAGGCCCGGATGCCGCTCGCGGAGCCGCTCGCGCAGCGGGAACCCCCGCCACGCGGGGATGTTCAGCGGCGACACCTCCGCCGCGGGCCACGTCATCGGCCCGCCGCACCCCACCCCGACGCCCGCGAGGGCGGGCGCGCCGCCCTCCGCGACGACCTTGTCGAGGAGCGCGTCGAGCGCCCGCCACAGGTCCTCGGCGTCGCGGCCCGGCTCGTTCGGCGTCGGGGCCCGGTCGTAGGCGACGATCCGCCCGCCCTCCCCGACGAGCGCCGCGGCGAGCTTCGTCCCGCCGATGTCGATCGCGAGCACCGGACGGGTCACCGAGTCGGTCACGCGTGGTCCCCCGCGCGGCCGAACGCCAGGATCGACGCCGTGAACCCGTGCACGTGGTTGCGCCCCGACACCGGCCCGATCTCCCCGGCCGCGAAGAACCCGCCGACGCCCGCGGGCCCGAACGCCCGGTCCAGCACCTTCGCGTCGTGGTCGGAGTCGGCGAACATCGCCTTCCCCCTCCCGTTGCAGGAGAACAGCAGCGCGCCCTCGACCGGCGCCATGTCGAACCGCTCCAGCAGCGCCGCGAGGTCCTCCTCCGCGGCGCCCGCGTCCCGCACCTGGAACCGGACCGTGCGGCCCACGTCGACGACGTCCCCGATCGCGATCGCGCCGTTCTCGGTGTCGGCCCCGACCACCCCGCGCACGAGGAAGTCGCCGTGCTCGTGCTCGTCGGCGTACTCGTCCATCGCGACACCGATCAGCAGCCCGCGGCCCGCCATCTCCTGCTCGTCCTCGGGCAGCCCCACGACGATCTCCTCGAGCTTCTCCAGCGCCGGGGTGCCCGCCAGCTCGTAGAGGACGTTCTCCTCCGCACGGGTCACCACCATGTCCGGCCCGATCGGCCGCGCCCCCTGGCTGACCAGCGTCGCCGCCGCCACCGACCCGCCGATCACCACCCCGACGGCCCCGTCGGAGTGGACCTCGCCGTCCACGAACAACCGCACCGTCCCCGGTCCGGTGCCCTCCGCGAGCCCGCCGACCAGCGGCAGCCCCGGCAGGGCGTCGTCCGAACGCTCGACGAACGCGTCCACGGGGAAGCTGTAGGGATCCGTGAGCAGCACCCCCACCACGTCGTCGTCCTGCCCCTCGGGCATCCCGACGACGATCAGCCGGTCGTCGGACCGCAGCGTCTCGAGACGGAACGGGTCGATCCGCGCGCCGGGCAGCACCGCCGCCCACGCGCTCACCGCACCCGCCTCCTCCACGCCGCGCCCGGCGCCGATGACCCCGGCGCCGCTGCACCCGATCATCACCGCGGGCCCCGCCGCCAGCGCCGCCCCGTGCGCCGCCGCCTCGATCTCGTCCGGATCGTCCCCGCTGATGAACACGCAGACCAGGTCCGGCGCGGCACTGAGCGGCGCGAGCGCCTCCTCCACCGCCGTCACGGCGGCACTGGACAGATCCGGGCCGACCGCCAGCCCATCACCGAATCGAGCCATGGCGCCGCCTCCTCGTGTTTCGGGCTCGCTTCACCCTCCCAGTCTCCCCCCGAACGACGCTGTTAGCCCAGGGGGTGCACGTGCTACGTGCAAGACGACGGGTCTCGTGTTTACCCAGGGGGGCGACCCCCTGGAACCCCCGTCACGGTGACGACGATCCTCGCGTGCTGTGCAAGGCCCGAATCGCGCGCGGCACTCGCACGCACGCTCCGGTCGCCGTCACCGGCGCTCCGCGCGACCTCCGGGCGCCGGGCGCCCTACGGCCGCGCGCAGCGCGCCCGAGCCAGGGTCCCTGCCCCAACGACCATCATGCAACCCGTCGCAGACCATTACCGCGAGAGATCCGGACATCGCGACGCCATGCACCGATAGCCCCTCCCACGAGACACGACACCCCGCCCCCCGAACTCCGGATTGCCGGGTCACCACAGCGCCCCGGCAAAGGCCGAACAGAACACAGGCCTCGCAACCGAGCACAACGACCGCCCACCACAAAGGCACACCACCGCCTGCACCCGCCTACACCCGCCTGCACCCGCCTGCACCCGCCTGCACCCGCCTGCACCCGCCTGCACCCGCCTGCACCCGCCGTATCGCATGGCACGCAAAAGTTTGCAGGGGCGGGGGCGTCACCTCGCAGGCTCGTGTGGTTCACGCGGCGGGCGACCGCAGCGCCTCGGCGACGGCCCGACGGAACACGGGCCTTGCAGGCGGGCGCGAGGACCGTCCGGCGCGCGGAGCGGGGCGACCGGAGCGTGCGTACGACACCCCGCACGGAGCCCGATCGCTTGCAACAGCACGCGAGGATCGTCCCGCGACTCCCGGGGGGTTTGGGGGGTCGCCCCCCAATAAGTAGCGCGCGGAGCGGGACGACCGGAGCGTGCGTACGACACCTGAACAGAGCCCGATCGCTTGCAACAGCACGCGAGGATCGTCCCGCGACAATCCGGGGGGTTCCGGGGGGTCGCTCCCCCGGACAGATCGCGTAGTGTCGATCTCGTGCGTGCATCCACACCCCGCGAGACCACGGTGGGCGAGCTGCGCAACGGCGGTCACGTCCAGCGTTCGGTGAAGGCCGAGATCCGCCACAACCTGCTCGACCGGCTGAGATCGGGCGAGCCGCGGTTCCCCGGGATCCTCGGATTCGACGAGACCGTCCTCCCCCATCTGGAACGGGCGCTGCTCGCCGGGCACGACCTGGTGCTGCTGGGCGAGCGCGGCCAGGGCAAGACGCGGTTGATCCGCACCCTGGCCGGCCTGCTGGACGAGTGGACGCCGGTCGTCGCCGGATGCGAGATCAACGACCATCCGTACGCGCCGGTGTGCGTGCGCTGCCGCAGGCTCGCCGACGAGCTCGGGGACTCGCTGCCGGTGGCGTGGAAGCACCGGGACGAGCGGTACGGGGAGAAGCTCGCGACGCCCGACACCAGCGTCGGCGACCTCATCGGCGACGTCGACCCGATCAAGGTCGCCGAGGGGCGGACGCTCGGCGACCCGGAGACCGTGCACTTCGGGCTCGTGCCCCGGACGAACCGGGGCGTGTTCTCCATCAACGAGCTGCCCGACCTGGCGGAGCGGATCCAGGTCGCGCTGCTCAACGTGCTCGAGGAGCGGGACGTCCAGATCCGCGGCTACGCGCTGCGGCTGCCGCTGGACGTGCTGCTGGTCGCGAGCGCCAACCCCGAGGACTACACCAACCGCGGCCGGATCATCACGCCGCTGAAGGACCGGTTCGGCGCGGAGATCCGCACCCACTACCCGCTGGAGCTGGACGCCGAGCTGGCGCTCATCCGGCAGGAGTCGGAGTTCGCCGACCTCGGCGGGGTGCCCGCCGAGGTGCCCGACCATCTCGTGGAGGTGATCGGGCGGTTCACCCGGCTGGTGCGGGAGTCGACGGCGGTCGACGCGCGGTCCGGCGTGTCGGCGCGGTTCGCGCTGGCGGGGGCCGAGACGGTCGCGGCGGGCGCGGTGCGGCGGGCGGCGCTGACCGGCGAGGAGCGCGCCGTCGCACGGGTGTGCGACCTGCCCGCGGTGGTGCCCGCGCTGCTCGGCAAGGTGGAGTTCGAGGTCAGCGAGGAGGGCCGCGAGCAGGAGGTGCTGGAGCACCTGCTGCGGCGGGCCGTCGCCGAGACCTACCGGCGGACGCTCGGCGCCGCCGACCTGAGCGGGCTGCTGGACAAGTTCGACGCGGGCGACAGCGTGGAGTCGGGCGAGCTGGTGCCGGCGTCGGAGCTGCTGCGCCGCGTCGGGCAGGTCCCCGGGCTGGCGCGGATGATGGAGCGGCTGGGCATGTCCGGGGAGTCCCCCGGGCAGGCGGCGGCCGCGCTGGAGTTCGCCCTGGAGGGGCTGTTCCTGACCCGGCGGCTGTCGAAGGACGCGGCCGACGGGACGTCCACCTACCGCACCTGAGGGCCACCGATTGGGGGCGCCACTGTGAGCCGATACCGGTACGGCGCGTACGAGGACGGGCCCGATCCGCTCGCCCCGCCCTACGACGTCCGCGACGCCCTCGACGCCGTGGGCGACGCGGTGCTGGACGGGACGCGGCCGGGCGACGCCCTGCGCGACCTGCTGCGCCGCGGGCTGCCGGGCCGGGACGGGCGCGGGCTGGACGATCTGCTCCGCGAGGTCCGGGAGCGGCGGCGCGCGCTGCGCGACCGGGGCCGGCTGGACGGCACCCTGGAGCAGGCGCGGGCGCTGCTCGACACCGCGATCGGGCAGGAGCGCGCCGAGCTGTTCCCCGACCCGGGTGACGACGCGCGGCTGCGCGAGGCCGAGCTGGACGCGCTGCCGGACGACACGTCGCAGGCCGTGCGGCGCCTGTCGAACTACGAGTGGAGGTCGGACGCGGCGCGGGCGACGTTCGAGAAGCTGAAGGACCTGCTGCGCAGCGAGGTGCTCGACGCGCAGTTCCAGGGGATGAAGCAGGCCCTGCAGAGCCAGGACCCGGCGCAGATGCAGCGGGTCAAGGACATGATGTCCGCGCTGAACGGGATGCTCGAGAAGGACGCCCGGGGCGAGCACACCCAGGAGGACTTCGACCGCTTCATGGACGAGTACGGGGAGTTCTTCCCCGACCGTCCGGAGAACCTCGAGGAGCTGGTGGACGCGCTCGCCCGGCGCGCCGCCGCGATGGACCGGCTGCTGGCGTCGCTCAGCCCCGAGCAGCGGGCGGAGCTGGCCGGGCTGATGGACGAGGTCATGAAGGACGCTGGCCTCGCGATGGAGATGACGCGGCTGGGCGACGCGCTGCGCACCCGCCGTCCCGACCTCGGGTGGGGCGGCGCCGAGCAGATGACGGGCGACGACCCGCTGGGCATGGGCGACGCGACGTCCGCGCTGGCGGAGCTGGCCGACCTCGCCGAGCTGGAGGCCGCGCTGGGGCAGGATTACCCGGGCGCGCGGCTGGACGACATCGACGAGGACGCCGTCCGGCGGGCGCTCGGCCGCCGTGCGGTGGACGACCTGCAGGCGCTCCGGCGGATCGAGGCGGAGCTGGAACGGCAGGGCTACCTGCGCCGCAACCGCGGCAAGCTGGAGCTGACGCCGAAGGCGGTGCGGCGGCTGGGCGAGACGGCGCTGCGGCGGGTGTTCTCGCAGCTCGCGTCGGGCCGGCCGGGCGACCATGACCAGCGCGACGCCGGGCAGGCGGGCGAGCTGACCGGGTCGAGCCGCCCGTGGCGGTTCGGGGACGAGCAGCCCCTCGACGTCGTCCGGACGGTGAGCAACGCGGTGCGGCGCAGCGCGATGGCGGGGCCCGTCGCGCGGGTCGTCGAGCCCGCGGAGGCCGCCGATCCGTCCGCGAACGGCGCGCGCGCGGACGTCCTGCCCGGTGACAGGGTGCCGGGGCCGCGTCCCGTCCGGCTGGGCGTGGACGACTTCGAGGTCCACGAGACGGAGCGGCGCACGGGCGCGGCCGTCTGCCTGCTGGTCGACCTGTCGTACTCGATGGTGCTGCGCGGGACGTGGGCGGCGGCCAAGCAGACGACGCTCGCCCTGCACACGCTCGTGACCAGCAAGTTTCCGCAGGACGCCATCCAGATCATCGGCTTCTCGAACTACGCGCGGACCCTGCACCCGACGGAGATGGCCGGGCTCGACTGGGACATGGTGCAGGGCACGAACCTGCACCACGCGCTGATGATCGCGGGCCGCCATCTGGACCGGCACCCCGACTTCGAGCCGATCGTGCTCGTCGTGACCGACGGCGAGCCGACCGCGCACCTGCGCCCGGACGGGCGTTCGCTGTTCGACTACCCGCCGTCCACCGAGACGCTGGTGCTGACGCTCGCGGAGGTCGACAAGATGACGCGGCGCGGCGCCGGGATGAACTTCTTCATGCTGGCCGACGACCGGCGGCTGGTGTCGTTCGTGGAGGAGGTCGCGCGCCGCAACGGCGGCCGCGTCTTCGCGCCGGACGCGCAGCGGCTCGGCGAGTACGTGGTGAGCGACTACCTGCGGGTGCGGCGAGGGCGCGGGTAGCGCCCGCGGGGGCTAGGGTCGGCGTCATGTCGACTTCCGACCACCTGCTGCTGATCCTGCACATCGGCTTCGCGATCTTCACGCTGGGGCCGCTGACCGCCGCGACGATGTCCACGCCGCGCTACATCCGCAAGGGCAACACGTCGGTCGTGCGGTACCTGAACCGGACCACGCAGATCTACGGCGTGGCGTGCCTGGGCATCTTCCTGTTCGGGATGTTCCTGGCGAACGGGCGGTTCGACCAGATGTGGCTGTCGGCGTCCATGACGCTGTTCATCGTGGCGCTGGTGCTGCTGCTGATCGTGGACCGCGACCAGCGGCGGGCGGTGCACCTGCTGGAGACGGCCGGTGCCGCGGCCGTCCCGGCCGGCGCGTCCGCCCCCGCACCCGGCGAGACCGCGCCCGGCGAGACCGCCGACGGCGAGGAGCGGGCGAAGGACGCGAAGGCCGAGCGCGCGGAGGCCGCCGCCGCGCCCGGGGCGGACGTCGCGCAGGTGGAGCGCGGCCGGATCGCGGCGCT
Source organism: Spirillospora sp. NPDC052242 (assembly GCF_040679555.1). Taxonomy (NCBI): domain Bacteria; kingdom Bacillati; phylum Actinomycetota; class Actinomycetes; order Streptosporangiales; family Thermomonosporaceae; genus Spirillospora; species Spirillospora sp. NPDC052242. The sequence continues at coordinate 263,122 of NZ_JBFAUZ010000002.1, read as the reverse complement.
GTCCGGGGTCATCGCGCTGATCTGGCTGGTGATCCTCGTGCTGATGGTCTGGAACGGCTGACCGGCGCCCGGCGGCGCGGTCAGTCGTCGGTGGCGCGCTGGGTCGGGAGGGCGCTCGGCAGCTCGACCGGGGAGTCGTGCTCGCCGCCCTCGTCGTCCTCCCGGCCGGTGCCGCCGCCGGACGTCGCCTGGGCGAGGCGCTCGCCGAGCCACTCGGTGATCGTCGGGTAGGTGTCGGGGTGGTTCAGCAGCGCGGCGGCGTGCGCGGACCCCTCGACCGTCTTGATCGTCGCCTCGATCCCGGCGGCGCGCAGCGCGGTCGCCAGGCCGCGGCTCTCGGTGACCGGCACGAACTCGCTCGTCCCGTGCATGAACAGCATCGGGACGTCCTCGGCGCCGACGTGGCTCGCGGACTTGCTGTCCTCGAGGAGCTTCCAGCAGCGCGACCCGGCGACGGCGTCGGCCGGGTCGCAGCCGAGCAGGTCGATGACGGCGCGGCGCAGCTTGCGCTGCTGGGGGTTCGCGGTGGCCGCGCCGCCGTCGGTGTAGGCGAGTTCCGGGTCGTTCGGCGGCGACAGCGCGATCACGCCGCGGACCCGCTCGCCGCCGTCGCCGTACGTGCCGAGCTGGGTGGCGAGGTGCCCGCCGGAGGACGAGCCGATCACCACGACGCGCTCGGGGTCGGCGTTCCAGCGGGCGGCGTTGGTCTTGAGGAAGTTCAGCGCCGACAGCACGTCGGTCCGCTGCGCGGGCCACTGCGCGGCGGGCGCGAGCCGGTAGTTCGCCGACAGGACGACGTAGCCGTCGGAGACGAGGCGGCGCGCGAAGTACTCCCAGGCGCTCTTGTCGCCCTGCAGCCAGTAGCCGCCGTGGACGACCAGGACGGCCGGGCGCGGCGCGGTGCCGCGCTCAGCGGTCGTCCAGTAGGCGTCGACCTGCTGCCGTTCCGCGGGCCCGTAGGAGTAGGTCTCGGTCCGCGGCAGTTCGGGCGTCACCATGACGGCGCTGGCGGTGACGGTGCCGTCGGCCGCGTCGGACGGGGTGCCCTGCGGGGTCGTCGGCGCGTCCGCCGGGGCGCCCGTCGGCGCGCCCGACGGGCCGTCCGTGCCGGCGTCCGGTGCGGGGGTGGTCGGCGCGGGCGAGGCCGTCGGTGCGGGCGGCGCGGCCTGCGCCGTCAGGGGGACGGCCACGGCCGACGCGCACGTCGCGGCGAGAGCCGCACTGAACACCACTGCCTTGCGCACCCGGGACCCCTTCGCACACGGAAACCTGGCGCGCTCATCATAAGAGGTTTTGATCAAGTACGCGCGGGAAGGGTGGTTTGGTTCAGCCGAGCGCGTCCTCGAGGTCGCGGAGGAGGTCGGCGGCGTCCTCGATGCCGACCGACAGCCGCACCAGGTCGGCGGGCACCTCCAGCGGCGATCCGGCCGCGGACGCGTGCGTCATCCGGCCCGGGTGCTCGATGAGCGATTCGACGCCGCCGAGGGACTCGCCGAGCGTGAACAGCTTCGTCCGCTCGCAGACGCGGACGGCCGCCTCCTCCGACTCCATCCGGAAGGAGACCATGCCGCCGAACCCCTTCATCTGCTTGGCGGCGATCTCGTGCCCCGGGTGGTCGGGCAGCCCCGGGTAGAGCACCTGCCGGACGGACGGGTGCCGCGTGAGCATGTCGACGACCCGTTCGGCGTTCGCGCAGTGCCGGTCCATGCGGACGCCGAGGGTCTTGATGCCGCGCAGCGTCAGCCAGGCGTCGAAGGGGCCGGCGACGGCGCCCATCGCGTTCTGGTGGAACGCGAGCCGCTCGCCGAGGCCGGGGTCGGAGACGATCAGCGCGCCGCCGACGACGTCGGAGTGGCCGCCGATGTACTTGGTGGTGGAGTGCACGACGATGTCGGCGCCGAGCTCCAGCGGGCGCTGCAGGTAGGGCGAGGCGAAGGTGTTGTCGACGACGAGGAGCGCGCCGGCGTCCCGGGCGATCGAGGCGAGCACCGCGATGTCGGACACCCCGAGCAGCGGGTTCGTCGGCGTCTCCACCCAGATGATCTTCGTTTCCGGGCGGACGGCGGCGCGCACCGCGGCGACGTCCCCGAGCGGCACCGGGTCGAACGTGACGCCCCACGGCTCGGCGACCTTCGCGAACAGCCGGTAGGTGCCGCCGTAGGCGTCGTTCGGGATGATCACGTGGTCGCCCGGACGGCAGACGGTGCGCAGCAGCGCGTCCTCGGCGGCGAGGCCGGACGCGAACGCCAGGCCGCGGACGCCGCCCTCGATCTCGGCGAGGCATACCTCCAGCGAAGTACGCGTCGGGTTGGCCGATCGGGAGTACTCGTAGCCTCCGCGCAGCCCCCCGATACCGTCCTGCTTATAGGTCGAGACCTGGTAAATCGGCGGCACCACCGCCCCGGTGACGGGGTCCGGCTCCTGGCCGGCGTGGATGGCCACCGTCTCGAAACCCAGGTGAACGTCGTTGTCCATGGGAACGAGGCTATCCGCCGCCTTGCCCTCCTGAAGGAGGAGAGGGTCCCCCCGAGGTATCAGCTCCGATTTCGGCGCACGGGGTGACCCCATCGAGGCGCCGGATCTCTACCGTTTGATACGCATCCGCACTCATCCCTCTGAACCGAAGGAAGACGCATGTTCGCTGGGCTCGCACGCTTCGTCGTGAGACACCCGTGGTGGACGATCGTGGCCTGGCTGGCGGCGGCAGTCGTCATCATCGCCTTCTCCCCCAAACTGACAACCGAATCGGACCAGGGCGAGTTCCTGCCGTCCGGATATGAGTCCGTCCAGGCCGCCGAGCTGGCGTCCGACGCGTTCCCGCAGCAGGCCGAGGCCAGCTCGCTGATCGTGGTGCAGCGCACCGACGGCGGGAAGATCACGCCGCAGGACAGCACCAAGATCGGTGAGGCGACCAAGGCGCTGACGGCCGAGCTGAAGGAAGAGAAGTACCCGACGGTCCTCGGGTTCGTCACCGGCCCGGAGGCGGTCGCGCCGAACAAGAGCATCCAGTTGATCAACGTGCCGATGGAGCTGGCGACCGGGGCGGAGGCCCAGGATCAGAGCCAGGCCATCAAGGACCTCCGGGAGAAGCTGCCCGAAGTCCTCGGCAGCGGGCTGGAGGCCAAGGTCGGCGGCGACGTCGCGATGTTCGTCGACAACGAGGACTCCTTCACCCAGTCCTTCCTGCTGATCACGGTCGCCACCTTCGCACTGATCATCGGACTGATCCTGCTGATCTTCCGGGCACCGATCGCCGCGATCCTGCCGATCATCGTGATCATCGTCACCGAGCAGTTGTCGATGGGGCTGATCGGCGCCGCCTCGAAGGTCCTCGACTTCTCCGGTGACGACAGCCTGCAGATCATCCTGACGATCGTGCTGTTCGGCGTCGGCGCCGACTACTACCTGTTCGTCCTCTTCCGCTACCGCGAGCTGCTGCGGCAGGGCGTGGAGCGCAAGGAGGCGCTGATCCAGGCGGTCACGCGGGTCGGCGAGGTCATCACCTCCGCGGCCGCCGCGATCGCCGCCACTTTCGTCGTGCTGATGCTGGCGTCGTTCGGGATCTTCGCCGCGTGGGGCCCGTCGCTCGCCATCGGCGTCCTCGTCATGGGCATCACGTCGCTGACGGTGTTCCCGGCGCTGCTGTCGATCCTCGGCACCGCGGTGTTCTGGCCGTCCAAGGCGTGGAAGAAGCAGCCGAAGGGCACCGTGTCGGCCAAGCTCGGCGCGCTGGTCGGCAAGCGCCCGGCGATCGTCGCGCTGGCCGCGGCCGCCGTGATGATCGCGCTGGCGACCGGCGTGTTCGGCTTCAAGTCCAACTACGACTTCCAGTCCAGCTTCCCGCAGGACACCGAGTCCGCGCAGGCCATCAAGGACATGCAGAAGGGCTTCCCGGCAGGCCAGACCAGGCCCGTGGAGGTCATGGTCCAGTCCACCGACGGCCAGCCGCTCACGAAGGCCGAACTGAACGCCTTCGGGCAGCAGGCCAAGTCACTGCCCGGCGTCGGCGGCGTCGCGCCCGCCGAGCTCGGCCAGAACCCGTCCGTCGGCCGCGTCAACCTGCTGCTGAACGGCAACCCGGTCAGCAACGAGTCGATCAACCTGGTGAAGGACGAGCTCAACCCGGCGGTGCACGACATCGCGCCCGAGGGCACCAAGGTGTACGTCGGCGGTGAGGCCGCGATCTACGCCGACATCAACAAGGTCGTCAACCGCGACCTGTCGGTGATCCTCCCGGTCGCCGGGGTGCTGATCGCGGTGATCCTCCTCCTGCTGCTGCGCTCGGTGGTGGCGCCGCTGTACCTGGTCCCGGCGGTGCTCCTGGGCTTCGCCGCCACGCTGGGCTCCGCGGTGTTCGTCTTCCAGGGCCTCCTGGGCGAACCGGGAGAGATCTTCCACCTGCCGATCATGCTCTACCTGTTCGTGCTGGCCATCGGGACCGACTACAACATCCTGATGACCGCGCGGCTCCGCGAGGAGGCCAAGGAGGGCCACGAACCGCGCAAGGCCGCGGCGCTGGCCGTCCAGCACGGCGGCCCGACGGTCGCCGCGGCGGGCCTGATCCTGGCCGGGACGTTCTCGGTGATGCTGCTGGCGAGCGTCTCGATGCTCCAGCAGATGGGCTTCTCGATCGCGCTGGGCATCGCGCTCTCCGCCTTCGTGATGTCGATCTTCCTGGTGCCGGGCATCACCGCCCTGCTGGGCCACCGCGCCTGGTGGCCGGGACGCGCGACGCCGAAGGACGCGCCGTCCGGCGAGGCGGGCCCGGTCGAGGACGCGTACGCGCCCTCCGGGACCCGCTCGTAGCGGGGCCCCACAGACGCCGGGTTGCGGGGCGGTCGGAAATGCCGCCCACGGACCGCCCCGCAACCCGGCACCCTCGTGACACCGAGGCCCCCGGCTCGTCGAGAGCCGGGGGCCTCGCCCGTCTCCGGGGTGCGGCGGCGCCGCGGGTCAGGCGCTGGAGGGGGCCAGGTAGGCCAGGACGTCCTGGCGGGTGACGATGCCCGTGGGCTTGCCGTCGACCAGGACGACCACGGCGTCCCGGTTCTCGAGGACGGACACCATCCGCGCGACCGGCTCGCCCGACCCGACGACCGGCAGCGGCGGGCTCATGTGCTTCTCGAGCGGGTCGTCGGCGCCCGCGTGGTCGGCGTACAGGGCATGCAGGAGGACCCGCTCCTCGACCGCGCCGATCACCTCGCCGGCCATCACGTCGGGGTGGCCCGCGCCCGGCGACACCACCGGCATCTGCGACACCCCGAACTCCCGGAGGACCTTCACCGCCTCCCCGACGGTCTCGGTCGGGTGCATGTGCACGAAGTTCGGGATGACCTCGCCGGTCTTCTGGGCCAGGACGTCCCCGACGGTGGGCTCGGTGGTGCGGTCCTCGCTGAAGCCGTGCTGGTGCATCCACTCGTCGCTGAAGATCTTCGAGAGGTAGCCGCGGCCGCCGTCCGGGAGCAGGACGACGATCACCGCGTCGTCGTCGGCCTCGGCGGCGACGCGCAGCGCGGCGACGACCGCCATGCCGCAGGAACCGCCGACGAGCAGGGCCTCCTCGCGGGCGAGCCGCCGGGTCATGACGAACGAGTCCTTGTCGGACACGGCGATGACCCGGTCGCAGATCTCGCGGTCGTAGGTGTCGGGCCAGATGTCCTCGCCGACGCCCTCGGTGAGGTAGGGGCGGCCGCTGCCGCCGGAGTACACCGAGCCCTCCGGGTCGGCGCCGATCACCTGCACGCGCCCGCCGGAGACCTCCTTGAGGTACTTCCCGGCGCCGCTGATCGTGCCGCCGGTGCCGATGCCCGCGACGAAGTGCGTGATGCGGCCCTCGGTCTGCTCCCACAGCTCGGGCCCGGTCGTCGCGTAGTGGGACGCCGGGTTCTGCGGGTTCGCGTACTGGTTCGGCTTCCAGGCGCCCGGGATCTCGGCGGCGAGGCGGTCCGACACCGAGTAGTACGAGTCGGGGTGCTCGGGGTTCACGGCCGTGGGGCACACCACGACCTCGGCGCCGTAGGCGCGCAGCACGTCGACCTTGTCCTTGGCGACCTTGTCGGGGCAGACGAAGACGCAGCGGTAGCCGCGCTCCTGCGCCACGATGGCGAGCCCGACGCCGGTGTTGCCGGACGTCGGCTCGACGATCGTCCCGCCGGGCTTCAGCTCCCCGGACGCCTCCGCGGCGTCGATCATGCGGACCGCGATGCGGTCCTTCACCGAGCCTCCGGGGTTGAAGTACTCCACCTTGGCGAGGACCTGCGGCCCCCCGGCGCCGGTGAAGCCCTCGGTCACCTTGCGCAGCCGAACGAGCGGGGTGTTGCCCATCAGCTCGACCAGCGAATCGTGTACGTGCACCGCGACATCCTTGTCGTTCCGCGTTCGGTCCGGGTGTTCAGCCTGCCGGATCGGACCACGGTTCGCGCGGACGACCTGGTACGGCCCCGGTTAGATCTCCGTTTCCGACGTTAGCCGAGATCGGTTCGGGTGGGCATCAACACGGTGGGCGGCGGGTATGCAGCGGGCACGGAGGGTAGTGGGCCATGCTGAGAGCGTTCACGGCGCGCCGCATCGCGGCCGCGGCGGCCTACGGGGGCGGGGGCATCACGGCCCTGGGCGGCGCCACGTTCGCCCTGGTCATGATGGAGGCGCGGCTCGCCAGAAAGATCATCCTGGCGACGCCGAACGGCGATCCGCCGGTCGCGGACGGCCTGTACGGCGAGGCGTACGGGCGGGCCGGGCGCGGCGCGGCGCCGCCGGCGCTGTCGCTGGTGGTGCTGGGCGACTCGACGGCCGCGGGGCTCGGGGTGCACACCCCGGCGGAGACGCCCGCGGCGGTGCTGGCGGGCGGGCTGGCGGAGCTGGCCGGACGGCCGGTGCGGCTGACGAACGTGGCCCGGCCGGGCGCGCGGTCGGACGCGCTGGCCGGGCAGGTGGAGCGCGCCCTGGAGGTCCGCCCGGACCTCGCGGTGATCATGGTGGGGGCGAACGACGTCACGTCGCGGGTGCCCGCGGCGGAGTCCGTCCGGCATCTGGCGGAGGCGGTGGCGCGGCTGCGGGAGGCGGGCGCGCAGGTGGTGGCGGGCACCTGCCCGGACCTCGGGTCGGTGAAGCCGCTGATGCAGCCGCTGCGGTGGATCGCGCGGCGGGCGAGCCGGCAGCTCGCGGCGGCGCAGACGATCGCGGTGGTGGAGCGGGGCGGCCGGTCGGTGTCGATCGGCGACCTGCTCGGCCGGGAGTTCGCGGCGGATCCGCACGCGATGTTCAGCGCGGACCGGTACCACCCGTCGGCGCGGGGGTACGCGGCCGCGGCGGCGGCGCTGCTGCCGTCGCTGGCGTCGGCGCTGGGGCTGGAGCCCGATCTGGAGGCGTGGCCGGTGGAGACGCGGATCGGCGACGGGGTGCTGCCGGTGTACCTGGCGGCGGCCGCGGCGGCGGAGCGGGCCGGGACCGAGGTGTCGGGCGCGTCGGTCGCGGGCCGCGAGCGGGGTCCCCGGGGACGCTGGGCCCGGTTGTTGCGGCGGCGGTCCGCCGGGCCGGGCGCGGAGCCGCTCGCGGGCTCGGAGGCGGGCCCGCGGACCGACGCGCGGACGGAACCGGGCGCCGCAACGTCGTGAACGCGCATGTGAGGGGTACGAATTGCGCGAATCGGAGTAAGTCAGCACTTATTTGACTCATCGTCAACATACCCGGCCCCCCGCCGTGTACCGGGCGGAGGACGTGGGGCTAGATTGCGATGACCGGCGAGTAACACCGTCCGCCGCAACCGCCCCGCAGGGGACGCCGGTTCGCCGACCGGCCGCTCGAGACAGGAGACCCGCACATGCCCGAGGCAGTCATCGTCGCGACCGCTCGCTCGCCGATCGGCCGCGCCTTCAAGGGGTCGCTGAAGGACATCCGTCCCGACGACCTCACCGCCCAGATGATCACCGCCGCGATGGCGAAGGTCCCGCAGCTGCAGCCGTCCCAGATCGACGACCTGCTGCTCGGCTGCGGCCTGCCCGGCGGCGAGCAGGGCTACAACATGGCCCGCGTGGTGTCGGTCCTGCTGGGCTGGGACGACGTCCCCGGCGCCACGATCACCCGCTACTGCTCGTCCTCGCTGCAGACCACCCGGATGGCGCTGCACGCGATCAAGGCGGGCGAGGCCGACGTGATCGTCTCGGCCGGCGTCGAGACCGTCAGCCGCTTCGCCAAGGGCAGCAGCGACGGGCTGCCCGACACCCAGAACCCCGTGTTCGCCGACGCGCAGGCCCGCGCCGCCAAGGCCGCCGAGGGCGGCGCCGGCGTCTGGCACGACCCGCGCGAGGACGGCCAGATCCCGGACGTCTACATCGCGATGGGGCAGACGGCCGAGAACGTGGCGTCGCTGCGCGGCGTGACCCGCCAGGCGCAGGACGAGTTCGGCGTCCGCTCGCAGAACCTCGCCGAGAAGGCCATCGCCAACGGCTTCTGGGAGAAGGACATCACCCCGGTGACGCTGCCGGACGGCACCGTCGTCGCCAAGGACGACGGCCCCCGCGCCGGCACCACCTACGAGAAGGTGTCGCAGCTCCAGCCGTCCTTCCGGCCGGACGGCACGGTCACCGCGGGCAACTGCTGCCCGCTGAACGACGGCGCCGCCGCGGTCGTCGTCATGAGCGACACCAAGGCCGCCGAGCTCGGCATCACCCCGCTCGCGCGGATCGTGTCGACCGGCGTCACCGGCCTGTCCCCCGAGATCATGGGCCTCGGCCCGGTGGAGGCGTCCCGCAAGGCGCTCGCCAAGGCCGGCATGACGATCGGCGACATCGACCTCGTCGAGATCAACGAGGCGTTCGCCGCGCAGGTGCTGCCGTCCGCCGAGGACCTCGGCATCGACCTCGACAAGCTGAACGTCAACGGCGGCGCGATCGCGGTCGGCCACCCGTTCGGCATGACCGGCGCCCGCATCACCTCCACGCTGCTGAACAGCCTGAAGTTCCACGACAAGCAGTTCGGCCTGGAGACGATGTGCGTCGGCGGCGGCCAGGGCATGGCGATGGTGCTCGAGCGCCTCTCCTGACCCGTCCGTCCCTCCCGGAACGGCCGGACGGCCCGTGCGGGGCGCCGGAGCGCCCGCCGCACGGGCCGTTCGCTCGTTCATCCGCAGGTCATCGTCATGAATGATCTACGTTACGCAACGGATAGGTCCTCGTTAGGGTCTTGTCACATCCGGGCGGGTGTTGCACAGTGCCAGGAAGAGCCCCGCGACCTGGAGGTGCCAATTGTCACTGAACCACTCGCCGGAGACGCACAGCAAGCTCATAGCCCGCATCCCGCAAGTCACCGGACGTGACCTTCCCGAGTGGTTCACCGCGATCGAGAACGGACCGTCGTTCTCCCGCTGCGAGGAGCGCAGCAACTGGCTGGCCGAGGAGCACAACCTCACCCACGGCTACGCCGCCGCGCTGGTGCGCGAGCACGAGCGCGCCCGCCGCGCCCGTCACTACTGAAGCGCCCGGCACACCCGAACCCGCTGGGATCCCGCCACGGAACATCCCCGCAGGCGCGGCGCCCGAGCCGTCGCGCCCCCGGCGCAGAGATCCCACGCGAATCAGCCCCTCACCGGAGCGGCGAGGGGCTGATTCTTGCGCGGGAGCCCGCGGACGGACGTCCGGCGGGCGGCGTCCGCGTCAGTCGCGGGACGCGTAGAAGGTCAGTCGCGGGACGCGTAGAAGTACGACAGCAGCCGCAGGATCTCCAGGTAGATCCACACGAGGCTCAGCACGAGGCCGAACGCGCAGTACCAGGCGAACTTCTCCGGCGCGCCGGCCCGGACGCCCTGCTCGACGGAGTCGAAGTCCAGCAGCAGGAAGAAGCAGCCCACCAGGATCGCGGCGACGCTGAACACGTACGCGAGGGGGTTGTCGGGGTCGCGGATGCCGATGCCGTCGCCCCCGCCGAACGCGTACACCACCAGGTTGATCAGCATCAGCCCGACGAGGGCCGCGCCCGCCGCGATGACGAACCGCACGAACTTCGGCGTGACCCGGACGATCCGCAGCGCGTACGCGGCGAGCGTCGCGCCGAACGCGAGCGCCGTCCCGATCACGGCCTGGAGCACCACGCCGTGGTACACGTCGTTGTAGGCGTGGCTGATGATCCCGACGGCGACGCCGTAGAGCGCGGCGAACGCCAGCACCATCGGCGCGTTCGCCTTGCGGCCGAACGTGATGAACGCCCAGACGCCGATCATCGCGACGAACGCGACGACCATCACCGGCACCGAGAGGTCCACGGGCACCAGCGCCCAGGCCAGCGCGCCGGTGACGATGAGGGTGACCAGCGTCATGAACCCGCGGACGACGACGTCGTCGATGGTCATCGGACGGGTGACCGGCGGAGCCTCGGGCGGCGCCTGCACGCCGTACCCGGAACCGCCGTACCCGGGGGCGCCGTGGCCCTGCTCCATGCCCGGCGCGCCGTAGTGCCCGGGCGCGCCGTACGCGGCGCCGTCCGCGCGTTTCTGGAAGGAACGGCCCCGGAACGCCGGGTTCCTGCTCTCCATTCGGAGCCTCCACGTTGATCGAACCGGTCTTCAGTCTAAACGGGGAGTACCCGCCGTCCCCAGGTCTGATCACGTGAAGGCGAAAGCGGCGTGGCGGGAGCACGACGGGCCGGCGCCCGTCACCGGACGCCGGCCCGTCGCCCATGCCCCTGGTCGGATTCGAACCGACACAAAAGCTCTTTTAGGGAGCCCGCCTCTGCCATTGGGCTACAGGGGCGGCGTAATCATACCGGGAGCACATGAGCCGCCCGGTGGAAAACAATCCGTACGGCGCGCCTCGGGCGCTCAGTGCGAGGCCGGAACCCCCTGCGGGCGCCCGGCGGCCAGCTCGAACTCCTCGTGCGGCCGTTCCAGCTCGCCGAGCGAGACCATCTCGCGGCGGAAGAACATGGCGAGCGTCCAGTCCGCGGTGATCCGGAACTTGCGGTTCATCGTCGGCATCCGCGACAGGTGGTAGGTGCGGTGCATGAGCCACGCGGGCCATCCCCGCAGCTTGATCCCGTACACGTTCGCGACGCCCTTGTGCAGGCCGAGGCTGGCCACCGACCCGACGTAGGCGTGCCGGTAGGGCTTGCGCGGACGGCCCCGCATGTCCGCGACGATGTTGTCGGCGAGCCGCTTGGCCTGCCGGACGGCGTGCTGCGCGTTCGGCGCCGTGAACTCGCCGGTGCCGGTCAGGTCCGGGACGGCCGCGTCGTCGCCGGCGGTGTAGGCGTGCTCGGCCCCGTCCACGGTCAGCTCGGCGGTGGCCTTCACGCGGCCCCGGTCGTCGAGCGGCAGGTCGCTGTCCGCCACGACCGGATGCGGCTTCACGCCCGCCGTCCACACCAGCGTGCCGGCGTCGAACTCCTCGCCGTCGCTCAGCACGATGTGCCGTCCCCGCGCCGACTTCAGCAGCGTGTTCAGCTTCACCTCGATGCCCCGCGCGCGCAGCGCGTCCGCCGTCCAGCGGCCCATCTCCGGGCCGACCTCGGGCAGGATCCGGTCGGTGGCCTCGACCATCACCCAGCGCATCTCGGCCGGATCGATGTGCGGGTACCAGCGGCAGGCGATGCGGGCCATGTCCTCCAGCTCCGCCATCGCCTCCACGCCCGCGAACCCGGCGCCGACGAACACGAACGTCAGCGCGCGCCGCCGCACCTCCGCGTCGTCCGGGTTGGACTCGGCGATGTCGAGCTGGTGGATGACGTGGTTGCGCAGGAAGATGGCCTCCTCGATGGTCTTGAACCCGATGCCGCACTCGGCCAGGCCGGGGATCGGGAGCGTCTTGGAGATCGACCCGAGGGCGAGGACGAGCCGGTCGTAGTACACGTGGCGCTCCGGGACGCCCGCGGTGCTCGTCCCGGCCGGGCAGAGGGTCACGCGCCGCTTGGCGTGCTCGATCTTCGTCACGTACCCGTTGACGACCCGGCAGCGCGACAGGACCCGCCGCAGCGGCGCCACGACGTGCCGGGGCTCCAGGTTCCCGGCCGCCGCCTCGGGCAGGAACGGCTGGTAGGTCATGTACGACTGCGGGTCGATGACGGTGACGACGACTTCGCCACGGCGCAGCTCGCCCCGCAGCTTCCGCTGCAGGCGCAGCGCCGTGTACATGCCGACGTACCCGCCGCCGACGATCACGATGTGCTTCGCGGAATCCGCGGTGCGCTCGGAAGGCATACCGGGCCGGTACCCGCATTCGGCGCCGACTCACGCATCTTCCGCCATTGCCAGCTTTCCGACTACTTCCCCGATCTCAGGATATGTAGCGACCGAAAAGCCTCTTGCGGGGAGGAACGCACCAATACGGGCCCGCGGCTACTCGTAGTCGCGGGCGCGCACGAACACGGCGTCCAGCATCTCCTCCGTGACGCGTCCCGTGAACGTGTTCTGCTGGCTCGGGTGGTAGCACCCCAGCAGCAGCACCGGCGCGCGGCGGGAATGCCCGGGCGGCGGCGCCAGCTCGACCTCCGCGCCGTGCCCGAACTTCGGGCGCGGGCGCGGCAGCCCGTACCCCGCCTGCTTCAGCGCCGGCCACACCCCCTGCCAGGCGAACCCGCCGAGGCACACGATGCACCGGACGGACGCCGCGACGTCCTCGACCTCCCGCGCCAGCCACGGCAGGCACGTCGTGCGCTCCAGCGGCGTCGGCTTGTTGTCCGGCGGCGCGCAGCGGACCGTCGCCGCCATCCGCGCGCCGATCAGTCGCTGCCCGTCCCCCGCGTGCACGCTCGTCGGCAGCGCCGCCAGCCCCACCCGGTGCAGCGACGCGAACAGCCAGTCGCCCGACCGGTCCCCCGTGAAGATCCGCCCGGTGCGGTTCCCGCCGTGCGCCGCCGGGGCCAGCCCGACGATCATGATGCGCGGCTCCGGATCGCCCCACCCGGCCACCGGGCGCCCCCAGTACTCCTCGTCCGCGAACGCCCGGCGGCGCTTCACCGCCACCTGCTCGCGCCACTCCACCAGCCGCTCGCACGCCCGGCACACCGACTGCCGCGCGCACAGCTCGTCCAGGTCCGGGGAACCCGCCGCCAGCTCGATCACCTCGCCGGCGCCGTGCGCCACGGGCGTGTCCGGGCGCGCGGGGTCCTCCGGCCAGCCGGAACCGGGCGGGACGAACGGGGCGTTGGCGGTGGACATGCCCCGATCCTCGCACGGCCGGTTCCGTGGCCGCTTCCGACCGTGTTCACCGTGGCCGGTTCCGACCGTGTTCGCCGTGGCCGGTTCCGACCGTGTTCACCGTGGCCGGTTCCGACCGTGTTCGCCGTGGCCGGTTCCGACCATCGGCCGCCGAACCGGGGGTCGCGTCGGTACGATGCGTTCGCCGATCGGGGAGAACGGGCGCCTTGTCGTCCTTGCGAACGGAGTCTGCATTGTCGCAACCCGGCTGGTACCCGGACCCCTACGGGACCGGCAGCCTGCGCTGGTGGGACGGCCGGAACTGGAGCGACCGCCTCAACCCCGAACCCGCGGCGCCCGGACACGCCCCGCTCCCCCGGCGCCACCCGTCCGGCGCCGCCGTGCACGCCGCCCCGCACGCCGACCGCTCCTGGCAGGCGCCGCCCGCCGAGCAGCCGCTCGACGTCGTCGTCCACGGGCTGCGGCTGCGCGCCGACGACCACGGCGTCGCGTTCGGCAACGAGTCCCTGATCTGGCAGTACGTCGAATGGGTCGCCTACTGGGCGGCGGACGGCGCGGACGGCTCCGGACGTCCCGCGCAGTGGATCTTCCAGGTGGGCCGGCACCCGTTCCACGGCGGGCCCCGCGTCGAGGTGGTGCTGGACGAGGCGACCGTCCCGCGGCACGCGCCCGGCGCGGTCGGCGGCCCGGAGGAGGTGTGGGGGCGGCTGATCCGGCTGTGCCAGGTGCGCGCCGAACCCCGCCTCGTCGCGCAGCTCGCCGAGCACGTCCGGGCGGGCGAGTCGGTCGACGTGGCGCACGGCCTGACCGTCCACCCCGGCGGGGTGCGGGGCGCGCGGGTGTCACTGGGCTGGTCGGCGATCTCCGGCGCGGTCGTGGACGGCGGCCGCGTCTGGATCCGGCAGGCCACCGGCCGCAACGCCGTCCTCTACGTGCCCCAGCAGAACCCGAACGCCGTCCTCATCCCGGCGCTGCTCGACCGGCTGAAGGGGTGACCCGCTAGACCAGCGACCAGGCGAGGCCGTCGAGGATGTCGTGCTCGCTGACCACGACCGCCCCGAACCCGTACTCGCGCATGATCCGGTCGAGGATCAGGGCGCCCGCGCCGATCACGTCGACCCGCCCCGGATGCATGACGCCGAACCGGGACCGCTCGTCCCGCGTCGCGTGCAGCAGCCGCCGCGTCACCTCGTGGACCTGCGCCGCCATGATCCGCGACAGGTGGATGCGGGACGGGTCGTACTCGGGCAGGTCGAGCGCGATGCCCGACACCGTCGTCACCGACCCGGCGAGCCCGACGAGCGTGCGCGCCTCGTCCACCGGCACGGTCTCCCGGACGGCCGCGAGCTGGGCGTCGATGTCGGCGACGGCCGCCGCGATCTGCTCCGGCGACGGCGGGTCGCCGTCCTTCAGGTGCCGCTCGGTCATCCGCACGCAGCCGATGTCGATCGACCGCGCCGCCTGCACCGACGTGCTGCCCAGCACGAACTCGGTGGAGCCGCCGCCGATGTCGACCACCAGGTAGGGGCGGGCCGGGCGCAGCTCCGCCAGCTCGCGGGTCGCGCCGATGAACGACAGCTCCGCCTCCTCGTCCCCGGTGATCACCTCGGGGACGACGCCGAAGATCTCGACGACGCCGCGGACGAACTCGTCCCGGTTCGCCGCGTCGCGGGTCGCGCTCGTCGCGACGACGCGGACCTTGTCGGCCGCGCCGTGCCGGTCGATCAGCTCCGCGTACCCGCGCATCGCGGCGAACGTCCGCTCCAGCGCGGCGGGCGACAGCCGCCCGGTCTCGTCCACGCCCTCCCCGAGCCGGACGATCTCCATCCGGCGCTCGACGTCGGCGAGGGCGCCCGCCGCGGCGTCGATGTCGGCGATCAGCAGGCGGACGGAGTTGGTACCGCAGTCGACGGCGGCGACGCGCGTCACCGGGCCTCCTCGGGGTCGTCGGTGTCCTCGATGTCCTCGATGTCCACGGGGTCCTCGATGTCCACGGGGTCCTCGGGGTCCTCGGGGTCCACGGGATGGACGCACGGCCCGGACCGCCACCACTCCGGCAGCTCGTCCAGCGCCTCGCGGCCGAACGGGTTCACGCCGGGAACGGCCAGCTCGTGCGCGATCAGGGCGTGCAGGCACTTCACCCGCTCGGGCATGCCGCCCGCGCTCTGCATGCCCGCGGGCAGCGGCTCCAGGCCGTCCTCGCGGGCGGCCAGGTCGCGGCGCCGCAGGTAGTCGTCGTGGGCCCGGACGTACGCGGCCTTCAGGTCCGGGTCGTCCGCGAGCCGCGCCTGCATCTCCCGCATCACGCCGCTCCCCTCGAGCGTCCCGATCGCGGAGGCGGCCTTCGGGCACGTCAGGTAGAACAGCGTCGGGAACGGGGTCCCGTCGGGCAGCCGCGGCGCCGTCTCGATCACCGCGGGGTTCCCGCACGGGCAGCGGTGCGCCACCCGGCGGACGCCGCGCGGCACCCGGCCGAGCTGGGCCGCCACCGCGGCCTCGTCCCGCGGGGAGATGCCCCCGGCCGCCGGCTCGGCGCGATCGTCGATCATGTCATGCGTCCCCACCCGCGCGTCCCGCCTTCCGTTCCGTCTCGGTCACCGGGCGGTCAGCGCGGCCTGTCGGCGGCCTCCACGGACCGCCAGAGCGTCTCGTACCACGGCGGCCTGCGCGGTTCGCCGTCCTTCGCGGCCCGCCGCTCCCCGCCGCCGCCGCCGTCCAGGACGATGTAGCACTTCACGTCCGGGCGGCAGTAGTTGAGGCGCTGCGTGGCCTCCCGCTCAATGTACGACTCGTCGCCGAGCCGCCGCTTCTGCTCCTCGAGCCGCTCCACCTTCTGGCGGGCCAGCGCCTCCTGCTGCCGCAGCTCGGCGATCTCCTGGCGCTGCGCGATGTACTCCCGCACGGGGTACGCCAGGCTCAGCGCGATCGCGCACATCACGACCGCGAGGATCGCGGCGCGGCTGGTCAGCGCGTGGGCACCGCGCCGGCCGCCCCCCGGGGCGTCGCCCCGGGAGGCGTCCTGCGGCCGGTCGTGTTCGGCTGCCATCGGCCGCTCGGTCAGCCCCGCGGCGTGAACCGCGGGAACGCGGCGGCGCCGGCGTAGCGGGCGGCGTCGTCGAGCAGCTCCTCGATGCGCAGCAGCTGGTTGTACTTCGCGACGCGGTCGCTGCGCGCCGGGGCGCCCGTCTTGATCTGCCCGCAGTTCGTCGCGACGGCGAGGTCGGCGATCGTGGTGTCCTCGGTCTCGCCGGACCGGTGGCTCATCATGCAGCGGTAGCCGCTGGTCTGCGCGAGCGACACCGCGTCGAGGGTCTCGCTGAGCGTGCCGATCTGGTTGACCTTGACGAGCAGCGCGTTCGCCGCGCCGGACTTGATGCCGCGGGCGAGCCGCTCCGGGTTGGTGACGAACAGGTCGTCGCCGACGAGCTGCACCCGGTCGCCGATGGCCGCGGTGAGCCCCTCCCAGCCCGTCCAGTCCTCCTCGTCGAGGGGGTCCTCGATGGAGACGAGCGGGTACTCGGAGACCAGCTCGCCGTAGTAGGCGGCCATGTCGTCCGCCGACCGCTTCACGCCCTCGAACGTGTACATGCCGTCGGCGTGGAACTCGGTCGCGGCGACGTCGAGGGCGAGCGCGATGTCGCGGCCCGGCGTGAAGCCGGCCTGCCGGATCGCCTCCATGATCAGGTCGAGGGCGTCGCGGTTGCTGGGCAGGTCGGGCGCGAAGCCGCCCTCGTCGCCGAGCCCGGTGTTCAGCCCCTTGCCCTTCAGCACCTTCTTCAGCGCGTGGTACGTCTCGGCGCCCCACCGCACCGCCTCGGCGAACGTCGACGCACCGATCGGCGCGATCATGAACTCCTGGACGTCCACGTTCGTGTCGGCGTGCGCGCCGCCGTTCAGGATGTTCATCATCGGCACCGGCAGCAGGTGCGCGTTCGCCCCGCCCACGTACCGGAACAGCGGCAGCCCCGCCGACTCGGCCGCGGCCTTCGCCACCGCCAGGCTCACCCCGAGGATCGCGTTCGCGCCGAGCGCCGACTTCGCCGGCGTCCCGTCCAGGTCGATCAGCCGCTGGTCGATCAGCCGCTGGTCGGCCGCCTCCCAGCCGACGAGCTTGTCGTCGATGGTCTCGTTGACGGCCTTGACCGCGTTCCGCACGCCCTTGCCGCCGTACCGCTCGCCGCCGTCCCGCAGCTCGACCGCCTCGAACTGTCCGGTGGACGCGCCGCTCGGCACCGCGGCCTGCGCCTCGGTCCCATCATCGAGCAGTACCTCGACCTCCACGGTCGGGTTGCCGCGGGAGTCGAGGATCTCCCGGGCGAGTACGGCGTTGATGGACGACACGGGGAACCCCCTGCGTAGGAATGATCTGGTGCGACTCCCGAGCCTAACGTGTTCGCCCAGGGGGGCGACCCCCTGGAACCCCCGTCGGTCGCAAGACGATCCTCGCGCGCCGTTGCAGGCCGCCGGGTTCCGTGAGGCCGACGCACGCACGCTCCGGTCGTCCCGCTCCGCGGTGCGCGGGGCAACTTTTTACTTTGGGGGGTCGGTCCCGTTTGCCCGGTGAGGTAAGGAACATCGGGTACCGGCTCAACGTCCGGAGCGCCCGGGACGGGGCGCGGAGATCGGGGAGGTCGTCATCCGTGTCGGGCTCCGCGGGTTCGTCGAGCGCGTGACCCGCCGCGTCTGGCGGGTCGCGCTGCACCACTCGGAGATCCGGGTGCGCGTGACGCTGTCGGCGGTTCTCGCGACGCTTGTTCTCGCCACGGTGGCGTGCGCGCTGCTGCTGGTGGCGACCCGGCGGGACGTGGTCGGCGACGTGCAGCGGGAGCTGGCGCGGGAGGCGCGCCGCGTCGTCACGGTCGTCCGCTCGGGGGAGCTGGCGGACCGCGACCGGATCTTCGCGTCCGACAACGATCTGCTGCAGGTCGTCGACGCGCGGGGGCGGGTGGTGGCGGCGAGCCCCGCGATGGACGGACGGCCGGCGGTGGCGTTCCCGCCGCCGCGCGGGGACGACCAGCGGGACGGGCGCAGCTGCCGCATCGACGCGCCGGGCGGCGACTGCTTCCTCATCGTGGAGTACCGCGTCGACATGGGGCCGGAGCCGTTCTTCGTGTACGCGCTGGCGCCGGAGCCGGCGCTGCTGCCGCGCCCCGTGGCGGCCGTCCTGGCGATCCTGGGCGTGCCGTTCCTCGCGGCGCTCGCCGGCTACGGCACGTGGGTCGCGGTGGGGCGGACGCTGCGGCCGGTGGACGCGATCCGGCGGGAGCTCGACGAGATCACGATGACCGACCTGGAGCGGCGGGTGCCGGTGCCGGGGAAGCGCGACGAGGTGGCGCTGCTGGCGGAGAGCGTGAACGCGACGCTGGACCGGCTGGAGAAGGCGGTGGCGCGGCAGCGCGCGTTCGTCTCGGACGTGTCGCACGAGCTGCGCAGCCCGCTGACGGGCCTGCGGATGGAGCTGGAGCTGGCGATGTCGGATCCGGAGGCGACGGATCTGACGGAGACGCTGCGGGCGCTGCTGGCGAACACCGACCGGGTCGCGGCGGTGGCGGACGACCTGCTGGCGCTGGCGCGGCTGGAGGCGAACGGGAGCTTCCAGCGGGAGCAGGTCGACCTGGCGGAGCTGGCCGACCAGGAGGTGCTGCGCCGCCCGCGCCGCAGCCGCGTCACGGTGTTCTCCGAGGGGCCCGTGACGGTGCACGGCGGGCGGGCCGAGCTGGCGCGGGCGCTGACGAACCTGCTGGACAACGCGGACCGGCACGCGACCGGAGAGGTGACGGTGGTGGTGCGGAGCGAGGCGGAGACGGCGGTCGTCGAGGTGATCGACGACGGGCCGGGGATCGCGCCGCAGGACCGGGAGCGGGTGTTCGAGCGGTTCACCCGGCTGGCCGAGGGCCGGCACCGCGACGCGGGCGGCACCGGCCTCGGCCTGGCGATCTCCCGCGACATCGCGGAGGCGCACGGCGGCACGCTGGTGCTGACGGACCGGACGGACGGGCGGGACGGCGCGCGGTTCGTGCTGCGCCTGCCCGGCCCCCGCCCCGGCGAACGCTCGGCCCGCTGAGGCGGGTCAGGTGCCGCGCATCAGCCGTTCGCGTTCGGCCTCCAGCTCCTCGATCCGACCGGCGAGCTCCTCGCGGGCCGCGAGGTTCTGCCCGGCGTCCACCATGTCGTGGGGGCCGTCGATGGAGGGGTCGATGTCGCCGCGCATCCGCGCGAGGTCCTCGTCGATCTCCCGGATCCGGGCGCTGCGTTCCTCGTCGCTCATCCGTTGACTCATACGACGTCCCATGCCCGCTTCGGGCGTGTTGTCACAGGATGCGCAGGACGGTCTTGCCGCGCGCGCCGCCCGCCCGGTTGCGGGCGAGGGCGTCCGGCGCGGACTCCAGGGGCGCCTCGCGCTCGATGTGGACGCGCAGCTCCCCCGCGTCGAGGAGCCCGGCGATCCGGTCGAGGGCCTCGGCGGTGGGGTCGTCGTCGTAGTTGACGCCGTGCAGGCCGTGCGCGGCCATCGTGTCGGGGTCGGCGGTCCACACGGTGCTGACGCAGGTGCCGCCGGGGCGCAGCAGGCGGGCGAGTTCCGCGGTCCGCGCGGTGTCCCCGGCGAGGACGATGAGGGCGTCGACGCCCGCGGCGCAGACGGCGAGCACCTGGTCGTTGAGGTCGCCCGCGGTGTGGTCGACGGTGTGCGCGGCGCCGAGGCGGCGCATCGTCCCGGACATGTCGGCGCGGGCGGTGGCGATGACGGTCGCGCCGGCGCGGGCGGCGAGCTGCACGGCGGCCTGCCCGACGCCGCCGGTCGCCCCGGCGACCAGGACGGTCCGGCCCTCGCCCGCCCCCTCGCCGAGCCCGGCCCGCTCGACCACGTCCAGGGCGGTGGCGCACGCGGTCGGCACCGCCGCGGCCTCCGTGTAGATCATCGACGCGGGCATCCGGGCCACCGGGCCGTCCTCGCGGACGACGGCGTACTCGGCGTACGAGCCGCGGCCGCGCTCGACGTCGGTGAAGAACCCGTAGACCTGCTCGCCGTGCCGCAGCCGGGTGACGCCCTCGCCCGCGTCCTCGACGACCCCGGCGCCGTCGGCCCCGAGGACGAGCGGGAACGCGGCGTCGGCGGTGTCCTTGAGCATCCCGTCGGCGACGCGCCAGTCGAGCGGGTTCAGCCCGGCGGCGACCAGCTTCACGAGGATCTCGCCGGGGCCCGGTTCGGGTCGCGGCAGGTAGGTGAGCGCCGGTGTGGCGCCGTATTCGGACACGGCGATGGCTCGCATGACGATCGTCCCCCCGGATCGGTCGTGCGGGGCGGGATCACACCCCGCGAAATGATCTACCCGCGGGCCGGACCGTCACACGGCGTCAGTCGCCGACGGGACCGTTCGGTTCCGGCGGGCCCCCGGCGTCGGGCGGGAGGGTGACGTCGGGCGGGATCGTCGGGGCGTCGCCGGGGTCGCCGTCGCCGGAGTCGCCGTCGCCCGGCTCGTCCTCCTCCTCGGGCCCGTCGCTGACCCGGACGGTGATCGTGGTGCCGGGCTCGGCGGAGCCGGGGCCGGGCGTCATCTCGGCGACCGTCCCGCGCGGGTACCGGGAGGGCATGCGGTCGCCGAAGCTGACCCTGAACCCGGCGGACCGCAGCCGGTCGAGGGCGTCGCCGAGGTCCATGCCGCGCACGTCCGGGACGTCGACGCGGTCGAGGCCGCTGCCCTTGCTGAAGAAGTGCCCCGGCGGCCGGTGGAACGGGGTCGCCTCGGTGCCCTGGAGGGCGCCGCGCATGCTCTGCCGCCAGATCGGCGCCGGGAGGGTCGCGCCGTAGACGGCGCCGTAGCAGCGGCCCTCGATGCAGACGCTCGTCATCGGGTGGTCGTAGCCGCCGCGCGGGTCGCCGACCCAGACGGCGGACGCCAGGTCGGGGGTGTAGCCGGCGAACCAGGCGGCGGAGAAGTTGTCGACGGTCCCGGTCTTCCCGGCGGCGGGACGGCCGATGCCCATCCCGGCGGCGGTGCCATCGGTGAGCACGCCCCGCAGGACGTGGCTGACGCCGTCGGCGACGCCCTCGTCGATCACCTGCTCGCAGTTCGCGTCCGGGACGTCGAGCTTCTTGCCGGACGCGTCCACGACCCTCGTGATCGCGATCGGCTCGCAGTACTCGCCGCGGGCGCCGAACGCGGCGTAGGCGGCGGCGAGGCGCAGCGGGGAGACGGGGTTGAAGCCGAGCGTGAACGACGGGTACTGCTCCAGCGGCTCGCCGTTGGCCTGCCGCATCCCGAGCTTCTCGGCCATCTCGACGGTGTCGCAGAGGCCGACCTCCTTCTCCAGCGCGAGGAAGAAGGTGTTGACCGAGTTCCGGGTGCCGGTGACGAGGCTGAACTGGCGGCCGCCCTCACCGTCGGCGGAGTTGCGCAGGGAGGCGTTCGGGTCGCCGACGCGCTCGCCGTCGCAGTTGCGGAACCCGGTGGGCGTGTAGGCGCGGGGCGCCATCAGGCGGGTGCCGAACGGCATGCCCTCGTCCAGCGCGGCGGCCAGCGTGAACGGCTTGAACGTCGATCCGGCCTGCATGCCGATGCTGGAGCCGTGGCTGGCGTCGGCGGCGAAGTTGATCCAGGTCTTGCCGCGCTCGGTGCCGTCGCCCATCTCGCGGCCGACGACCATGGCCTTGATGCGGCCGGTGCCGGGTTCGACCATCGCCTGGGCGGCGGCGAGGCGCGCGTCGTTCTTCGGCGGGACGAACCGTTCGACGGCGCGCTGCGCGGCCCGCTGCGCCTTCGGGTCGAGCGTCGTGTGGATGGTCAGGCCGCCGCGCTTGAGCAGCCGCTCGCGTTCCTTGGCCGTCTCGCCGAACGCCTTGTCGGTGAGGATCTCGCGCTGCACGTAGTCGCAGAAGAAGGGGGCGCCGCTGGACACGCAGCCGTTGTCGACCTCCTCCAGCTTCAGGTCGACCGGCCGCTCCTTGACCCGCGCGGCCTCGGCGGGGTCGGCCCAGCCGAGCTCCACCATCCGGTCGAGGACGACGTCGCGGCGCTCGCGCGCCATCTCGGGGTTCTCGACGGGGTTGTAGGCGTGCGGGTAGCGGATGACGCCGGCGAGCAGCGCCGCCTCCCCGAGGTCCAGCTCGGACGCGTGCTTGGAGAAGTAGTGCCGGGACGCGGCCTCGACGCCGTAGGCGCCGTCGCCGAAGTAGGCGATGTTGAGGTAGCGGCGGAGGATCTCGTCCTTGGACAGCCGCTCCTCGATCGCCACCGCGTACCGCAGCTCGCGGATCTTGCGGGCGACGGTGACCTCCGTGGCGGCCGTCCGCTCGGCGTCCGACTCGGCCTGGACGAGCAGCAGGTTCTTCACGTACTGCTGCGTGATGCCCGACCCGCCCTGTTCGACGTCGCCGCTGGTCAGGTTGGTGGCGAGGGCCCGCAGCGTGCCCTCGGTGTCGAGCGCGCCGTGCTCGTAGAACCGGCTGTCCTCGATCGCGACGACCGCCTCGCGCATGATCGGCGCGATGTCGTCCAGGTCGACGTTCACCCGGTTCTGGTAGAAGAACGTGGCGAGCTTCGAGCCGTCGGCGGCGAGGATCGTGGAGCGCTGCGGGACGCCGAGGCCCTCGAGCCCCTCGGGCGCGTTCTGGAACCAGCGGGCCGTGTCGCGCGCGCCGACGCCCGCGGTGCACGCGGTGGGGATCAGCATGAGGGCGACGAGCAGCCCGGCGACGCCGCTCAGCGACGCGAGGCCGCGGACGGCGCGCAGCTTCTCGGCGCGGGTGGTCGTCCCGGTCAGCCACCGGCGCCGCCGGTGGCCGGATCCGGACGCGGGTACGAGCGTTCGGCTCCCGCCGCGGCGGTCACTCGCGTCGACTTCCGTCTCGGCCGGCACGGGCCCAGCGTAGACGCGCGCCCCCCGGCGGACCACCCCATCGCGGAGTATCCGGTCGAAGTCGCGCTTATCAGGCGTGCGGCTGTCGCCGTTCCCAGGCACGGACACGATCCCGGAATACCCGCGAAACGGCGCGCAACTCCGCTTCGGGGTCCAGACCGGCCTCGCGCGCCTCGGCGACGAGCGCGAACAGCCGCGCCCCGAGGTCGCTCGCCCCGTCCTCCCCGGACGCGGGCGCGAGTTCGTCCGCGGGCGCCTTCATCCGCGCGGCGCGGCGCTGCAGCTGCGCCGCCAGCGACAGCGCCGGCTGCGCCATCGGGACGCCGTCGAGCGCGGACGCGTCCGCGCCGTGCTTCGCCTCCCGCTCGGCCGCCTTGATCTGGTCCCAGTTCGCGTTGACCTCGTCGGCGCCGCTCACCGCGACGCCCGCGAACACGTGCGGGTGCCGCCGGACGAGCTTGTCGACGATGCCCGCGGCGACGTCGTCGATCGTGAACTCGGTGCCGTCCGTCCGCTCGGCCGCCACCACCGAGTGGAACGCGACCTGCATCAGCACGTCGCCCAGCTCCTCGCGCAGCGCCCCCAGGTCGCCGGACTCGACGGTGTCGAGGACCTCGTACGACTCCTCCAGCAGGTACGGGACGAGCGACGCGTGCGTCTGCTCGCGGTCCCACGGGCACTCGCGGCGCAGCGTGTCCATCACCGACACCAGGTCGAGCAGCCGCGCGCCCGGCAGGTCGTACGAGCCGTGCAGCACCTCGACGTCCAGCGGGTCGGCGACGACCAGGGCGCCGACCTCGCGGAGCAGCGCCTCGTCGCCCTCGGGCGCCGCCACCCACACGACGTCCGCGGCGCGGGCGGCGGCGACCAGCGCGGCCGGGTCGGGCGCGGGCGTCTCCTCGACGGCGACGTCCGCGTCGGCCAGGGACGGCAGCAGCGGGTGCCCGGCGGGCGCGAGGACGCGCGCGGCCGTCCGCAGCCGCTCCCACGCCCGCCAGGTCAGCAGGCCGGGCGCGACGCGGTGGGTGGTGGCGAGCAGGGTCAGGCTCATGCTTGCGGGGATCCCGTCGCGGGGGTCGACAGCTCGTTGGACACCGGCCCGATCGCGACCCGCTGCGGGTCGAACGTGCCGTACCGGGGGTTGATCTCGACGTCCATCGCGGCGGCCGTCTCGACGAGCAGGGTCTGGAACCGCTCCGTCGCCTGCATGTTCGCGGGGCTCTGCGGGACGCCGTCCGCGCCGAAGTGCCGCATCAGCGCGTCCTGGACGGCCATGAACCGCGCGAACTCGCGGGTGCGCTCGCGCGGCAGGCCGTTCGCCAGCGTGATGGTCTCGGCGCTCGCGCCGCCGCGCCCCAGCAGCTCGACGATCTCGGCGGTCCGGCCGCCCGACACCGTGACGCCCGCGCGCTCGGCGGCCTCGTCGGCGATGCGGAACGACACCAGGAGGTTGAGCGCGCCGCGCATGTCGGCCTCGCCCGGCTCGGTGGGCGCGGTGCCGAGCTCGCCGGCCTGGGCGGCCCCGTTGCCGGACCGCGCCCAGATCTGCCCGGCCGCCGGGTCGCGCCGGAGCTGGCCCCACCAGGTCTCGACGGTGTCGCCGAGCGTGCGGACGGTGATGCGGTCGCCGTCGACGAGGGCGGCGGTGCCCGCCTTCGGCGCGGCGTCGCAGCCGGCGAGCGCGCCCGCGGCCAGGAGCGCGGCGAGCGCGACGGCCGGCACGCGCCTCAGGGACTTACCGGGCACGGAACCTCCACTCCACGATGATCAAGCGGTCGCGGGCAGCCTACTTGGCCGACCCCGCGGCGGGCGAGGACTCCAGGAACAGGGCGTCCACCAGGTCGCTCGCCCAGGCCAGCAGCTCCTGGTCGCGCAGCGGCCGGCCGCCGAGCGGCTTGGTCTTCGGCATCGGCACCAGCAGCGTCTCGTTCGCGGTCTTGAGGATGCTCTTCGGGTAGAGCCGGTTCAGCCGCACCTGCCGCGAGTCGGGGAGGTCGACGGGCGTGAACTTGACGAAGTTGCCCTGCAGGGTGACGTCGTTCAGCCCGGCCTTGCGCGCCTTCGCCCGGAACCGCGCCACCTCCAGCAGGTTCAGCACCGGGACGGGCAGCGGGCCGAACCGGTCCTTGAGCTCGTCGTGGACGACGGCGATCTCGTCCTCCGTCGTGATGGCGGCGATGCGGCGGTAGGCGTCCAGGCGGAGCCGCTCCCCCGGCACGTACTCGTGCGGCAGGTGCGCGTCCACCGGCAGCTCGACCTTCGTCTCGACCTGCTCGGGCTCGCCGCCCTCCTTCAGCTCCCGGACCGCCTCCCCGACCATCCGGACGTACAGGTCGAACCCGACGCCCGCGACGTGCCCGGACTGCTCGGCGCCCAGGATGTTGCCCGCGCCGCGGATCTCCAGGTCCTTCATCGCGACGTACATGCCCGCGCCGATCTCGGTGTGCTGGGCCAGCGTCGCGAGCCGCTCGTGCGCCGTCTCCGTCAGCGGCGTCTCCGGCGGGTACAGGAAGTACGCGTACGCCCGCTCCCGGCCGCGCCCGACCCGGCCGCGCAGCTGGTGCAGCTGCGACAGCCCGTACATGTCGGCGCGGTCCACGATGAGGGTGTTGGCGTTGGGGACGTCCAGGCCCGACTCGACGATCGTCGTCGCGACCAGCACGTCGTAGTTCTTCTCCCAGAAGTCGACCATGACCCGTTCGAGCTGCTGCTCGTTCATCTGGCCGTGCGCGGTCGC
This sequence comes from Spirillospora sp. NPDC052242, assembly GCF_040679555.1. Taxonomy (NCBI): domain Bacteria; kingdom Bacillati; phylum Actinomycetota; class Actinomycetes; order Streptosporangiales; family Thermomonosporaceae; genus Spirillospora; species Spirillospora sp. NPDC052242. The sequence goes on along the minus strand of NZ_JBFAUZ010000002.1, from coordinate 237,383 downwards.
GATCCGCGCCTCCGGGACGAGCCGCGCCAGGTTCGCCGCGACCTTGTCGATCGACCGCACCCGGTTGTGCACGAAGAACACCTGGCCCTCGCGCAGCAGCTCCCGGCGGATCGCCGCCGCGATCTGCTTCTCCTGGTACGGCCCGACGAACGTGAGGATCGGGTGCCGCTCCTCCGGCGGGGTCAGGATCGTCGACATCTCCCGGATGCCGGTGAGGCCCATCTCGAGCGTCCGCGGGATCGGCGTCGCCGACATCGCCAGCACGTCCACCTGCGTCCGGAGGCGCTTCAGCTCCTCCTTGTGCTCGACGCCGAACCGCTGCTCCTCGTCGATGATCACCAGGCCGAGGTTCTTGAACCGGGTCTGCGACGACAGGATCCGGTGCGTCCCGACGACCACGTCGACCGTCCCTGTCGCCAGGCCCTCCAGCGTCGCCTCGATCTCCTTGTCGGTCTGGAACCGGCTGACCGGCTTCACCTGGACCGGGAACGCCGCGAACCGCTCGGTGAACGTCGACAGGTGCTGCTGCACCAGCAGCGTCGTCGGCACCAGCACCGCGACCTGCTTGCCGTCCTGGACGGCCTTGAACGCCGCCCGCACCGCGATCTCGGTCTTGCCGTAGCCGACGTCGCCGCAGATCAGCCGGTCCATCGGAACCGGCTTCTCCATGTCGCCCTTGACCTCGTCGATCGCGGCGAGCTGGTCGGGCGTCTCCACGTACGGGAACGCGTCCTCCAGCTCCCGCTGCCACGGCGTGTCCGCGCCGAACGCGTGCCCCGGGCTCGCCATCCGCGCCGAGTACAGCCGGATCAGCTCCCCGGCGATCTGCCGGACCGCCTTGCGCGCCCGCGACTTCGCCTTCTGCCAGTCGGCGCCGCCGAGCCGGTGCAGGCTCGGCGCCTCCCCGCCCACGTACCGGGTCAGCTCCTCGAGCTGGTCGGTCGGGACGAACAGCCGGTCGCTCTTGGCGTACTCCAGGATCAGATACTCGCGGGTCGCGCCCTGCACGGTGCGGCTGACCATCTCCACGTACCGTCCGACGCCGTGCTGCTCGTGCACCACGTAGTCGCCGGGCCGCAGCTGCAGCGGGTCGATGCCGCCGCGCCGCCGCGACGGCATCCGCCGCGCGTCCTTCGTGGACGACCGCTGCCCCGACAGGTCGGTCTCGGTGAGCACCGCGAGCTTCACGTGCTCCCAGACGAACCCGTTCTCCAGCAGCCCGGTCGTCACGTTCACGATCGACGGGTCGGGCGCCGCGGCCACGTCCGTGAGCCGCGCGCCGAGCCCCTCGTCGCCGACGAGCTGGACGAGCCGTTCCGCGGGGCCGTGCCCGGCGGTGACGAGCACGACCCGCCAGCCGCCGTCGATCCAGCCCTTCAGGTCGGCGACGACCCGGCCGGTGTCGCCCCGGTACGGCTCGGCCGCGCGCGCCCCGAGGTCGAGCAGGTCGACGTCGTCCTCGAAGATCGCCTCGTCCGCAGCGGCCTCGCCGGACTCGTCCGTCGCGCCGGGCGTCAGCGCGGTGACCGTCCAGCGCGGCAGCCCCAGCTCCCGGCTGTGCCGCCGCACCTCCTCCAGGGAGCGGAACGCGGCGGCGCCCAGGTCGATCGGCGCCTCCCCGCCCGCGGCGGCGTTGACCCAGCTCGCCTCCAGGAACTCCTGGCTGGTGCGGACGAGCTCGACCGAGCGGGTCCGGATCCGCTCGGGCTCGCACACCAGCAGCGCGGAGCCGTCCGGGAGCAGGTCGGTCAGCAGCTCCATGCTGTCGGCGAGGACGGGCGAGAACGCCTCCATGCCCTCGACGGTGTCGCCGTCGGCGATCCGGCCGAGGATGTCCTCCAGCGCGGGATGCTCGGCGGCCAGCGCGCGCGCCCGCTCCCGCACCTGCGCGGTCAGCGGCAGTTCCCGGCACGGCGGCGCCCACAGCCCGTCCTGCGCGACCTCCAGGGACCGCTGGTCGGCGGCCTTGAAGTAGCGGATCTCCTCGACGGTGTCGCCCCAGAACTCCACCCGCAGCGGGTGCTCCTCGGTCGGCGGGAACACGTCCAGGATCCCGCCGCGCACCGCGATCTCGCCGCGCTTCTCCACCAGGTCGACCCGGTGGTACCCCGCGTCGACGAGCCGGCGGACGGCGTCGTCCATGTCGGCGTCCGCACCGGACGCCAGCCGCACCGGCTCCAGGTCGGCCAGGCCGGACACGATCGGCTGCAGCACGGCCCGCACCGGCGTGACGACGACGTCCAGGCGTCCGCCCTTGCCGCCGGACTCCCCGTCCAGCGTGGGATCGGCGCTGTCGGCGTTCGGGTGCACCAGGCGGCGCAGCACCGCGAGCCGCTGCCCGACGGTGTCGGACCGCGGCGACAGCTTCTCGTGCGGCAGCGTCTCCCACGCCGGGAAGTGCGCCACGCGGCCCGGGTCCAGCAGGCTCGACAGGGCGGCGGTCAGGTCCTCGGCCTCCCGGCCGGTCGCCGTCACCGCCAGCACCGTGCCGCCCGTCCCGCCCGGCCCGCCGGACACCCGGCGGCTCAGCGCCGCGGCCAGGACCGGCCACAGCGCGGGGGGCGCGATCACCTGGTGGTCGGTGCGCACGCGCTCCAGCGCGCGCGACAGCCCGGCATCGGTGCACGCCAGATCGACAAGTCCAGAAAGCGTCATGTTCGCCCGCTCAATCGCAAAGACCCCGAGGCAGGGCAGCCCGAAGACCCGGAATCCCGCGTGGACCCGGTACCGCCTACCAGGGTACGCGCCCCGCCGACCCGCCCGTGTTTCCACCGCCGTGACCAGTGGTGATTGCGGAGCGCGACACGACCGTTACCAAGAATGCGCAAATAGCGGACAGTGCGCATCCGGACGGTTACGCTGCGGAACTGTGACCGATCTGCGTACGCCGCCGGTCGACGGCGGCGATCTCTTCTCCGAACGCGCCCGGCAGTACGCCCTCGAGAAGCCCCTGCAGCGGATCCACATCCTGGAGGCCGGATGCGGCTGGGGCACGGGGCTGAACCTCGGCGACCGCGCCCACGTCGTCACCGGCGTCGACATGGACGTCCCGGAGCTGCGCGCGTACACCTGCGAGCGCACCGACCTGGACTCCTGGCACCTGGGCGATCTGCGCACCGTCCCGCTGCCGCCGCGCTCCTACGACGTGGTCCACGCCTCCTACCTCATCGAACGCGTCCCGCACGCCGAACTCGTCCTGGACCGGTTCGTCGCCGCGCTCAAGCCCGGCGGGCTGCTGCTCGTGCGGATGCGCGACCGCGACACCGCCTTCGGCTTCCTCGACCGCACGCTCCCGCACCGGCTTCGTCCCGCCCGGCGGCGGCGCCGTCCACGGCCCGGACGGGCGCCGCGCGGGGCGCACGCGCGCGGCGCGCCCGACGCCGGGCAGGAACCCGCGCAGCGGGCGCCCGCCCCGCCGTCGTCCGCGTCGCCGTCCGCCTCGCCGCCGCCCGCCGTCTACGACCGGGTCGCGTCCCGGCGGCGTCTCCGCTGGTACTGCACGATGCGCGGGCTCATGGTCGCCGAGGAGTACACCTCCCGCGCGTCCCTCGACGGCCTCGGGGCCGGGAGGGGCCCCGCCGACCTGCTGTGCCGGCTCGTCGCGCTGTGCACCCGCGGGCGCCTCACCGCCGCGCACAGCGACGTGACGCTGGTCATCCGCAAACCCGAGAACCGTTTCGCCCGGGTCATCTGAGGCGGTCACGGGCGCGCCGGAGATGCGGGCACCGGAGCCGCCGCAGTATTTTCTCCTGCGCGAACACGTTCCCACCTGGATCAGCCCGGCACCGTCCCGGGCAAGATCGGAGACCGCGGTGACCGCCGAAGCCGGCCTTCCCGACACGCTGCGCGACCTGCCCGCCTGGACGCCGGAACCGGTGGAGCTCGCCGACCTGGAGCTGATCCTGGCCGGCGCCTACCGACCGCTCACGGGCTTCCTGGGCTCGTTCGACACGGCGATGGTCATCGCCGGCGGCCGGCTGGCCGACGGCACGCCCTGGCCCGTGCCCGTCACCCTCTCCGTCCCGAAGGAGCTGACCGAGCACGACCGGCTCGTCCTCCAGGACCCCGAGGGCGTCCCGCTCGCCGTCCTGACCGTCGAGGAGCGCTGGCAGGACCCGACGTCCGGCGACCAGCGCCTCGCCGGCCCGCTGGAGGCCCTCCGCGCCCCGGCGCACGGACCGTTCCACGCGATGCGCCGCCGCCCCGACGAGATGGAACCGGCCGACGGGCCCGTCCTGGCCGTCGCCACCCGCGACTTCCTGCACCGCCGCCAGCTCGGCCAGATCCGGCAGGTCGCCGAGCGCCTCGGCGCGAGCGTCCTGCTGATGCCGCTGCTCGGCGGCGGGCACGACGAGTCGCTCGTCCGCGCCCTCCTCGCCGTCCGCCGCGAACTGCCCGCCGCGCGGGTCGTCCCCGTGCCCCTGCCCGCGCGCGCCGACGACGAACGGGACGTCGTCCTGCGCGCCCACGTCGCCGCCGCGTACGGGGCGACGCACCTGCTCGCCGAGCACGAACCCGAGGACGTCCCGATCCCCGTCGCCGTCCCCGAACCGTGGGCCTACGACGCCGACGTCGAGGTGTGGCGCCCGGTCGCGCGCATCGAACCCGACCACGTCCAGGCCGAACTGAGCCCCGAACGCCTCGGCGAACTCCTCGACGCGGGCGAGCCCGTCCCCGACTGGTTCACCCCGCCCGCCGTCGCCGCCGAACTCGCCGTCGCCCGTCCGCCCAAGCGCTCGCGCGGCCTCACCGTCTTCTTCACGGGCCTGTCCGGCTCCGGCAAGTCGACCGTCGCGCGGGGCCTGTCCGACGCCCTCATCGAGCGCGGCGGCCGCACCGTCACCCTGCTGGACGGCGACGTCGTGCGCCGCATGCTCTCCGCGGGGCTCACCTTCTCCCGTCCCGACCGCGACCTCAACATCCGCCGCATCGGCTTCGTCGCGTCCGAGATCACCCGGCACGGCGGCGTCGCGATCTGCGCGCCGATCGCCCCGTACGCCGCCACGCGCGCCGAGGTCCGCCGCATGGTCGAGGCCCACGGCGACTTCATCCTCGTGCACGTGGCCACCCCCCTCGAAGAGTGCGAGCGCCGCGACCGCAAGGGCCTGTACGCCAAGGCCCGCGCCGGCCTCATCCCCGAGTTCACCGGCATCTCCGACCCCTACGAGGAGCCGGACGACGCCGACCTCACGATCGACACCTCGCGCCTCACGCCCGAAGAGGCCGTCGACCGCGTCCTGGCCCTCCTCACCGAAGGCGACTGGATCCGCCCCGCCTGACCCACCCCACCTCACCCCTCAAGGCACGCACCGCGTCCCTTGAGGGGTGTCGTTTGTGCTGGCCTACCCGGGTTACGAAGCCCGGGGCGCGTCCCTTACCGTAATAGCCAGTTTCCCTACATGTCTGGTAGGTCATGGCGATGGACTTCGATTGGCCGATGGCGCTGGGGTCGTTCCTGGTCGCCATCGTCGTCGGGCTCACCGGCATGGGCGGCGGCGCGCTGATGACGCCGATGCTCGTGACCTTCTTCGGGGTCAGCCCGCTCGCGGCGGTCTCCAGCGATCTCGCCGCGTCCGCCGTGATGAAACCCGTCGGCAGCGCCGTCCACTACCGCCAGGGCACCGTGGACATGCGCCTCGTCGGGTGGCTGTGCGTGGGATCGGTGCCCGCCGCGTTCTGCGGCGTGCTCGTCCCGCGGGCGCTCGGCGACGGGCAGGCCGTGCACGACTTCATCGAGCTGGCGATGGGCGTCGCGCTGCTCGTGGCGGCCGTGGGGATCCTGGTCCGCGGCCTCCTGGCGCGCCGCGCGCGGCCCGACGAGGACGACGGGCCCATCACCGTGCGTCCCGTCCCGACCGTGCTCGTCGGCGCGGTCGGCGGGCTCGTCGTGGGGATCACCTCGGTGGGGTCCGGCTCGCTGATCATCGTCGCGCTGCTGCTGCTGTACCCGGCGCTGAAGCCGAACCACCTGGTGGGGACGGACCTGCTGCAGGCCGTCCCGCTGGTGTTCGCCGCCGCGCTCGGCCACCTGTTCTTCGGCGAGTTCCGGCTGGAGGTCACCGCCGCGCTGCTCGTCGGGTCGATCCCCGGCGTCTACCTCGGCTCGCGGATCTCCTCCCGGGCCCCCGCCGGGCTCATCCGCCGCCTGCTCGTGCTCGTCCTCGTCGCCTCCGCGCTCAACATGTTCGGCGTCGGCGTGGTCCCGCTGGCGTGGACGATCGCCGCGATCGCCGCCGCGGCCGTCGCGACCTGGCTCGTCGGCCGGGGGAAGCGGGATACAGTGCCCTCCGGGCCGCCGGGCGAAGCCGGAGAAACAGGAAAGCGGAGCGCACGTGGACGATCGATGGCCGCACCAGACCGTTGACGTGCTGGGCGTGCGCGTCAGCCGCATCGACGTCGCACGGCTGCGGGAGTTCGTCGCCGCCGCCGTCAAGGACCGGACGAAGCTGACGATCACGTTCGCGAACCCCGACTACGTGCGGAAGGCGCAGAAGGACCGCGCGCTGCGCGACCTCATGAACGGGTTCGACCTGAACCTGCCGGACGGCTGGGGCGTGGTGCTGGCCGCGAAGATCTTCGGCCGGCCGGTGCCGGGGCGGATGGCGAACGACGACCTGACCGACGACCTGTTCGGGCAGCCCGCGGAGGAGGGCTGGAGCGTCTTCCTGTTCGGCAACGCGCCCGGGGTCGCCGACGAGGCGGCGCAGAACCTGCGGACGTGGTTCCCCGGGCTGTCGATCGCCGGCACGCAGCACGGGCACTGGGCGCAGGACGGCGTCCTGCCGCCGGAGACGGCGGAGCGGCTCGTCGCCGAGATCAACGCGGCGGCGCCCGACATCCTGCACGTGGGGCTGGGGACGCCGCTGCAGCAGCGGTTCGTCGCCGAGTACCGCGACCGGATCGAGGCGCCCGTCATCGTCACGTGCGGCGCGTACTTCGAGCATCTCGCCGAGCGCCGCGAGTACTACCCGTCCTGGGTCCTGAAGCTGCGCGTCGGTTTCCTGTACCGGCTCGCGCGGGAACCGCGGCGGCTGTGGCGCCGCTACACCGTCGAACTGGGCTCCTACCTGGCGCGCGTCCTGCTGCACCGGATCCGGCACGGCAAGCAGTCCTGATCCGGACGCGGGCGGCCGCGCCGATTCCCGGACGCGGCGATCAATTGCGTGGTAGAACATGCCGGGTCAACGCCCTTCCCCCGGAGACCGACATGCGCAAGCGCTCTGCCGCCGCGGCGACACTCCTCGGCGCAGCACTGCTGTTCCCGGCCGCGGCCTCGGCCGACATCGCCCACTCCTCGGTCGTCTCGGCCGATCCGGTGGACGCGACGCCGCACGTCCTGGACGGGACGGTCCGCGCCATCGCGGTCGTCGGCTCCACGGTCGTCGTCGGCGGCAACTTCGAACAGGTGCGCAACGCGGGCCAGGGCGCGAAGCCTGCGGCCCGCACGAACCTGTTCTCGTTCGACCTGGCCACCGGAAAGATCACCACGACGTTCGTCCCGAAGATCGACGGCACCGTCTACGCGCTGCAGCCCGGCCCCAACGGCACGGTCTACGTGGGCGGCCGGTTCAAGAACGTCGCGGGCGTCAAGACGGGCCCCCTCGCCCAGCTCCAGGTGTCGACGGGCAAGGTCGTGACGGCGTTCAAGCCCGCCGTCCCGAACGGCCGTGTGTCGAGCATGGTGCGGCGCGACGGCCGGCTGTACGTCGGCGGGACGTTCACGCAGGTCGGGAAGACGGCCGTCACCGGGCTCGCGCGGCTCAACGCCGCCACCGGCGCCGTCGACCCCACGTTCGACATCGCGCTGAGCGCGCCGCGCGCGGGCGAGCTGAAGGTCCAGAACCTCATCGTCAACCCGCAGGACACCAAGCTGGTCGTCAACGGCACCTTCACCCGGGCCGAGGGGCAGCGCCGCTACCAGATCGCGATGATCGACACGGCGAAGACGGCGAAGCTGTCGACCTGGGCGACCGAGGCCTACACGTCGCCGTGCAACCGGACGGCGTTCGACACCTACATGCGCGGCATGGACTTCTCCCCGGACGGCTCGTACTTCGTCGTCACGACGACCGGCGGCCCGTACGGGCCCCGCCAGATGTGCGACACCGCCGCCCGCTTCGAGACGAACAAGACCGGTTCCGGTCAGAAGGCGACGTGGGTCAACCACACCGGCGGCGACACGCTGCTGTCGACGGCCGTCACCGGCGCCGCCGTCTACGTCGGCGGCCACCAGCGCTGGATGGACAACCCGTACGGCTCCGACTCCCCCGGTCCGGGCTCCGTCGCACGTCCCGGCATCGCGGCGCTGAACCCGACGACCGGCAAGGCGCTGGCGTGGAACCCGACCCGCAGCCGCGGCCACGGCGTCGAGGCGCTCGTCGCGACCCCCAAGGGCCTGCTGGTGGGCAGTGACACCGACCAGCTCGGCCGCGAGTTCCATGGGCGGATCGGGATGTTCCCGCTACGGTAAGCATGCACTGGCGAGAGGAGCGGGCATGACGCGGTGGGAACGGCGCGGTGAAGCGCCGCCGAACTTCGGACGGCCCGCCGGTCCGGACGGGCTCCCGCCGCGGAACCGCCGCGCCCGCCGGGCCGCCGCCGCGCGGGCCCGGTCCCGCACCCGGCGGCGGGCGCTGCGGGTGACCGCGCTCGGCGCGGTCCTCGCCGCCGCCGCGGGCACCGGCGTGGTGCTCGCCCCCGGCGACCTGTCCCGGACGGCCCCCGTCGACGGCAGCGAGCGCATCACGGTCGTGCCCGCGTCCGCCGACACCTACGTCAGCCGCGAGGAGCCCGACTCGGTCCGCGGCGCGCACGCCGTCGTGAGCGCCGCCGCGTGGCCCGACTGGCACACCGAGGGCTACCTGGCGTTCACCGTCCCGTCGACGGCGGCGCCGTTCCGGTCGGCGCGGCTGGAGCTGGCCCTCGAGCGGTTCGACAACCTCCCCGAGCGCGTCGAGCTGCGGGAGCTGCCCGGCGGCTGGTCGGAGCACGAGACGACCTGGCGGAACCGGCCCGGCGCGGGACGCCCGCTGGCCCAGGTTCCGCTCCCCCGCCCGGACGGCCCCGGCGCGCCGGACGAGCGCGTGACGATCGACGTCAGCCGCTGGATCGACGGGCCCGGCGACTACGCGTTCGCCCTCGTGAACCCGCAGCGGCACACGTCCGTCCGGTTCCGGGCGGGCGAGACCGCCGCGGGGCCCCGGCTCGTCCTGTCCCCGGACGCGCCCGCCGCGACGCCCGCGCCGTCGGCGAGCGCGGCGCCGAGCCCGTCCCCCTCCGCCCGTCCGGCGACGCCGCCGCAGGCCCGCGACGCGGCCCCGGCGCCCGCGCCGTCGTCCCGCACGCCCGGCGCGCGCGGCGGCGGTGGTGGCGGCGGCGGCTCCAGGACGGACGCCAGGACGCTGTGCGGCGTCTCGCTGGAGGTCGGCAAGGGGGAGACGCACCTGGAGGCCCTCGCGGAGGCGGAGCGCCGCTACGGCCGCCTGGACATGGTCCGCCAGTTCTACCCGGGCGCGCCCGGCGACTGGCCGGGCCGGTTCGGCGGCGAGCTCGGCGAGCGGCCGACCGTCGTCTCGTTCAAGATGAACCCGCGCGACGTCCTCGCCGGGAAGTACGACGCCAAGATGGCGCGGTGGTTCGCCGAGGCGCCCGACGACCGGGACGTCTACTGGGTGTACTACCACGAGCCCGAGGACAACATCGCGGACGGCCACTTCACGGCGTCCGACTACCGTGCGGCGTGGCGGCGCCTCGCCGGGCTCGCCGACCGCGCGGACAACCCGCGGCTGAAGGCCACGCTCGTCCTCATGAGCTGGAGCCTCGAGGCGGAGTCGCGGCGGAACTGGCGCGACTACTACCCGGGCCGGGACGTCATCGACGTCCTCGGCTGGGACACCTACAACCTCGCCAAGGACCGGTACCAGACGCCCGACGAGATGTACGCGAAGGTGCTCCAGGTCAGCGAGCAGGAGGACCTGCCGTTCGGCGTCGCCGAGACCGGCGCCCACCTCATCCCGGGCGACGGCGGCGCGAAGCGCGCCGCGTGGCTGCGGTCCATGACGCGGTACCTGGAGCAGAACGACGCCCTGTGGGTCGCCTACTTCGACCTCGACTGGCCGACCGGCGACTTCCGGCTCCTCGACGCGCCCAGCATCCGGGCCTGGAACGACTTCTGCTGACCGCCGCCTGACCCCCGCACCACGACGACGGCCCGCCCGGAGCACCGGCTCCGGACGGGCCTTCGGCGTTCGGCGGGTCAGGCGCCTCATTGTGGGGGGCGCCCCCCCACACCCCCCGGCAGGAGCGGGGCCGCCTGACCGTCGGCCTCCGCTCCGCTCCGGTCGCCGGTCAGGCGGCGGGGCGCAGGACGACCGTCCACATCAGGCCGCGGCTCGACGCGTTCGTCGTCGCGGTGAGGGGGCCGTGGTTCCCGGTGGCGACGGCGCCGCCGCTGTCGACGAGCAGCGACGTGACGCGGCCGCCGCCGGTGCCGATGCTCACGGCGCGCTGCTCGCCGGACGAGGGCGGCGTCCAGGCCGTCGTCGTGGACGACTTGTCGGACCAGTAGGACACGACCCAGCTGCCGGGCTCGGTCACCGCGACCTGCGGCGCGTTGTGCTCGACGGCGCTGTCGGTCGCCTTCGCCGACGCCGCGACGGGCGACGCCGCGGTGCCCGAGTAGGCGACGAGCCGCAGGGCGACCTTGGCGATGCCGCCGAGGCCGACGGTGACGGTGGACCCGGCGTCGCCCGCCCCCGCGACCTTCTGCCACAGCGTGGAGCGGGAGGCGCCGTTCGTCTGCGTGCCGACCTCGGTCCACCCGGCGGGCGGGGTGACGTCGGACGAGTCGGTGTTCATGGTCGCGAACAGCAGCATCGCGTCGCCGGCCTGGACGCCGGGCGGCACGGTGACGGTCGCGCTCGCCGTGTTCTCGTTGTAGCCGGCGGTGCCGCGGAACGCGACGGGCACCTGGTCCTCGGCGACCGTGACGGTCTGCTCGGTGGTGCCGGTGCCGCCCCGGTTGTCGGTGACGGTGAGCTTGACCGTGTACTCGCCGGGTTCGGCGTAGGTGTGCTGCGGCGTCACGCCGGTGCCGGTCTCGCCGTCGCCGAAGTCCCAGGCGAGGGACTCGACGGTGCCGTCGGCGTCGGTGGACGCGGAGCCGTCGAACGAGCAGTCGAGGCCGGTGCAGGTGCGGGTGAACGCGGCCGTGGGCTTGCCGTTGGGCTCGGCGGCGTGCAGGAACACCGTCCGGCCGCGCCAGTCGCCGCCGTCGACGAGGACGGGCGTGCCGCTCGGGACGCCCGCGGCGAAGGTGAGCGCCCGCAGGTCCCCGTTGTTGTTGTCGACGTAGTACAGCTTCCCGCCGGAGACGAACATGCCGCCGACCGTCCGCCAGTCGACCGCGGCGAGGTTGTTGGTCGCGGTGTACTCGACCGCGCCGACGACGCCGCTCTCGGGCGTGAAGTGCCGGTAGTGCAGGGCCGCGTCGCCGCGGGTGTAGTAGATCTTGCCGTCCGAGTAGAACATCCCCTGGATGGTGCGGACCTGCGAGTGCCAGGTGGTCATGGGGACGAGCTGGTCGGCGGTGTCGATCGGGGTCTGCGCGCCGAGCGCGGTGCCGTCGAAGGTGCGGCTGTAGAAGCCGCCGTCGGAGCCGCCGTAGTAGAGGCGGCCGCTGAGCATGAACGCGCCGCGGGCGTAGCGCCAGTCGACGCCGGCGGTGGAGCCGGTCTGCTCGGGTCCGGCGGCGGAGCCGTCGAACGAGCGGTGCTTGAGGTAGTTCTGGGCGCCGGTGCCGATGCCGCCCGCGTAGTACACCTCGCCGGGCAGCTCGCCGGGCTCCAGCACCGGCAGCGCGGTGCCGCCGGCGGCGGGGAACATCGCGACCTTCTGGTGCGTCTCGCCGCCCGCGATGTCGGTGTCGCTGCCGATCCACACGCCCTGGCCGGTGGCGAGGATGTCGAAGACGCCGACGCCGCGGGTCCGGCCCGGGTTCCAGGTGAACGGGAGGCCGGTGAGCGGGTCGAGGGCGGCGATGCCCTCCCGGGCGACCGCGCCCTGGCCGGCCTTGTCGGCCGCGAACGGGTTGTTGGCCCAGCGGAAGTGACCGCCGACGTACACGGCGTCGTCGGTGACCTCGACGGCGTAGGAGGTGTCGCCGCCCGTCCAGTTCGTCCAGGTGGGCTGCTTGCCGGTGCCGTTGGCGACGTTCTCCCAGCGGGCGTGCGTATCGCACATCTGGGTGGAGCCGCGGTGGCCGCCGGTGGTGGTGACGACGAAGAACGAGCCGTCCGGGGCGAAGTCGACGTCGCGCATGTAGGTGTCGAACGACGCCGAGCACTGGTCGGCGTACCGGGCCGTCTGCCAGTTCGCGAGGGCCGCCTTGGCGCCCGTCAGGTCGAGCATGAAGATCTGCGGGCGGGACTGGCCGCCGACGGACGTGAAGTTGCCGACGCCGACGAGGCGGGAGCCGTCCGGGGTGACGTCCATCTTGATGACGGCGGTGTAGCCGCCGTTCTGGGTGCCGGTGACCGGCAGGTCGTAGAACGCGTCGCGGGCGCCGGTGGCCGGGTTCAGCGTGGCGAGCCCGGTCTGCGCGACGCCGCTCACGTGGGTGAACTGCCCGGCGACGTAGAGCCGGCCGCCGGCCATCCGCAGGTCGCGGACCCGGCCGGTGACGTCCGGCTGGAACCCGGCGATCGGCGCCCCGGTCGCGGCGTCGATCCGGGCGAGCTTGCGGTGGGTCTGCCCGTCGACGGCGTTGAAGCTGCCGCCGACGTAGAGGCTCTCGCCGTCGGGCGACGGCAGGATGGCGCTGACCTCGCCCGCGTCGACGACGGGGTCGAAGGTCGTGTCGAGGCGTCCGGTGGTGGCGTCGAACGCCAGCAGCCGGGCGCGGTTCACGACCGGCTTGTTCGCGCCGGCCTCCTTCACCTGGGTGAAGGAGCCGCCGAGGTAGATGGTGTCACCGACCTGGACGATCGCCTTGACCGAGCCGTCCTGGACGTGGGGGGTGAAGTCAACGGGGTTCTCGCTGACCAGGGAGCCGCCGGGGGCGGCGGCGGCCGTCCCGCCCGCGACGACGCCGAGCCCGGCGGCGGCCAGTGCCGTCGCCGTGGCCAGGGTGCACAGTCTTCTCCAGCGCACGCGTGTTCTCCTCAACCGTCCTGCCGATCGAACGACATCCCCCGATGCGCCCTGCCTCACGGGCGTCAAGCCGGGTAACACTACCGCCTGTGACCCCCGCCGCTCCGGGCGAACCCCCACATTTCACCCGGTTGCCCGAAGGTGGCCACGCGGGACGGCACGCCTCGTGCATCATGCGGGACATCCGGCGCATCCCGGCGCGGAGGTTAGGATCCAGTACTTCATCGGTAAAGGGAGGGGCACGTGGCCGGCACGGTGACGAGACGTTCCTCCGCCGGGCGGCGCGCGGGAACCGGCGTCCCGGACGAGCCGGAACCCGACCTCCCGCGGCTGCCCGCGCGGGCGGACCCGCCGCTCGTCCGGTTGCGGCCCGGCTGGCCGCTGACGGCCGTCTTCCTGCCGTTCCCGCTGTGGTGGCTGCTCGGCCTCGGCTCGCTGATCTTCATGATCATGGCGATCCCGATGGGGCTGTACCTGTGGCGCCGCCGCGACCGGATCGTCACCCCGCGCGGCTTCGGCCCGTGGCTGCTGTTCCTGGTCTGGGTGCTGTTCGGCGCGGCGACCCTCTGGGCCGAGGTGCCGGGCACGCAGCAGAGCGGCGGCGCCGGACGGCTGCTGGTGTTCGCCTGGCGGTACGCGTGGTACCTCGCCTGCACGATCGTGCTGCTCTACATCGGCAACACCAAGGAGCGCGACCTGCCCACGGGCAAGATCGGCAACCTCCTCGGGGTCATGTTCATCGTGACGACCGTCGGCGGGATGGTCGGCCTGCTGATGCCGAACCTGCAGCTGACGTCGCCGGTGGAGATGCTGCTGCCGAACTCGCTGGCGTCCAACGCGTTCATCGAGGACATCGTCCACCCGAAGACGGCCGAGGTGGAGGCCATCCTCGGGTACGAGCAGGCGCGGCCGATGGCGCCGTTCGCCTACGCCAACACCTGGGGCGCCGCGTACGCGCTGTTCCTCCCGTTCTTCCTGATCACGTGGGTGGCGCGGGCGCGCGGAACGAAGCGCGTCGCGGGCATCACGATCCTCGTCGTGTCGCTGTGGCCGGTCGTGTACTCGCTGAACCGGGGCCTGTGGCTGGCGCTCGCGCTGATCGCCGGGTACGCGGCGCTGTCCATCGTCATCGCGGGCGGCTGGAAGATGGCGACGCGGGCGGCGGCGGTGCTCGCGGTCGGCGCGATCGTGGTGGCGTTCTCCCCGCTGCCCGGCATGATCAGCGACCGGCTGAACAACCCGCACAGTAACAACCGCCGGGTCCAGCTCGCGGTGGAGACGGTGCAGGCCACGGTGACCGGGTCGCCGCTGGTCGGGTTCGGCTCCACCCGCGACGTCCAGGGCAACTTCAACTCGGTGGGCGGCGGGTCGCGGCCCGACTGCGACGCGTGCGCGGTGCCGCCGCTCGGCACCCAGGGCCACCTGTGGCTGCTGGTGTTCGCGCACGGGCTCGGCGGCACCCTCGCCTTCCTGGCATTCTTCCTGAGGCGCTTCGGCCGCCACTGGCGCGACAACACGGCCTACTCGCTCGCCGGATGCTGCGTGCTGGTCGCGTCCGGGCTCTTCCTCTTCGTCTACGACATCGTGGAGGTACCGCTGTACACGGTGATGATCGCGGTCGCGCTGATGTGGCGCGCCGAACGGGACGCGCGCGCGGCGAAGCGCGGCGAGGCGGCGTCATGAGCGACGTCGCGGGTCCCTGGGTGGAGACCGTGGCGGACCTGTGGCCGGGCGCGGAGGTCTCCTTTCCCGGCGACGGGTCCGGGCGGGCCGACCGCGAGCTGCGCTTCCTGCCGAACGCCGCGGCGCCCCGCCTGCTGCTGCCGGCCGGACGTCCGGGCGTCGCGGCGGCGGCGCTGCGCCGGTACAGCCACGACCTGACGGCCAAGCAGCGGATCGCCCGGGCGGCGGGCGCCGCGGCCGCCCGCACCGGGCTGCCCGGGCGGACGCTCCGCGACCGGATCACCGTGCGCGGCGGCGGGCCGTCCGTCGAGGACCGGCTCGGCGAGATCCTCGGCCGGGACGTCGTCGTCGTCATCGGGCTCGGCCCGGCGGCCCGCGCGAACCGCAAGCCGATCCTGCACGCGCTGACGCCGCAGGGGCGGGCCGCCGCGTTCGTCAAGGTCGGCGACAACGCGGCGACGCGGGCGCTCATCGCCGACGAGGCCGCCGCGCTCGAACACCTCGCGGGACGTCCGCTGCCCGGCGTCGAGATCCCGCGCGTCCTGCACCACGGCGAGTGGAACGGGATGACGCTGCTCGTGCTGTCGCCGCTGCCGACGAGCGCCCGCGGCCGGCGGCCGCGCGAGGAGGCGCCCGTCGAGGCCATGCGCGCGCTGGCCGGCGTGGACGGCCTCGCCCGCGAGCGGCTCGCCGGCAGCGCGTTCTGGGAGGCGGTCCGCGGCACGCCCGCCGCGCTCGGCGACCCCGCCCGCGCCGACCGCCTCGGCGCGGTGATCAAGGAGATCGAGGCCCGGCACGGCGCCCTCGACCTGGAGTTCGGCGCCTGGCACGGCGACTGGACGCCGTGGAACATGGCGTGGCACCGGGGCGTCCTGCGGCTGTGGGACTGGGAGCGGTTCGAGCGGCGCGTGCCGCTCGGATTCGACCTCGTGCACTACCGTCTGCAGGAGCGGACGCGCCGCCCCGGCCCGTCCCCGTACGCGCGGCGCCCCGGCGACGCCCCCGCCGTGCTCGCCCCCCTCGGGCTGTCCGCGGCGGCGGCCGAGGCGACCCTCGACCTGTACCTGCTGGCGCTGTGCTGCCGTTACCAGCGGGCCGGGACGGGGCCGCGCGGCGAGGCGGTCCGCGCGCAGGCCGACGGCCTTCTCGACATGCTCGCCGAGCACACCGCACAGCCCTCCGGAGGAACCCCGTGATCTCCCGCCGCGACGCACCCCAGTGGCTCAAGGAGGCCGGGCGCGGCGCGACCCGCACGGTCGGCCGGCTCACCGCCGACTCCCGCATGCTGCCCGGCCTGCTGATGGTCGGCACCCAGCGCGGCGGGACGACGTCGCTGTTCCGGGCGCTCGCCGAGCATCCCGCGCTCGTCCAGCCGAACTTCCACAAGGGCGTCCACTACTTCGACGTCGAGTACCGGCGGGGCATGGCCTGGTACCAGGGGCACTTCCCGCGCCGCGCCGCCGCCCGCAAGCGGCTGGAGGCGGCGGGTCTGGACGGCGTCGAGCCGATCGCGTTCGAGTCCGCGGGCTACTACATGCACCACCCGCTGGCGCCGCGGCGGATCGCGGCGGACCTGCCGGGCGTGAAGCTGCTCGCGACGCTGCGCGACCCGGTCGAGCGGGCGTACTCGGCGCACCGGCACGAGCTGATGCGCGGCTTCGAGACGGAGGAGTTCGAGCGGGCGCTGGAGCTGGAGCCGGAGCGGCTGAAGGGCGAGATCGAGAAGATCGCCGCCGACCCGGCGTACCTGAGCCACGCGCACCGGCACCAGGCGTACCTGGACCGGAGCCGGTACGTCGAGCAGATCGAGGTGCTGTTCGAGCTGTTCGGCCGCGACCGCGTCATGGTGATCTTCGCGGAGGACTTCTTCGCGACGCCCGAGCCCGTCTATGACCGGATCCTCGACTGGCTCGGCCTGCCGCGCGTCCACCCGGCCAAGTTCGAGCAGACCAACGCGCGGCCCCGCTCCCCGATGCCGGACGCGCTGCGCGAGCGGCTGGACGAGCACTTCCGGCCCTACGACGAGCGGCTGGCGGACCTGCTGGGCGAGGTGCCGCCCTGGCGGCGATGAGACCGCGCCGCGGCCGTCCCGGCCGGACGGGGCCGCCGGGCCGCGGGCCCCGGGAACCGGTCGTCCGCGATCCGGACGCGGTCCCGCTGACCCGGTACGCGCGGTTCGCCCGGCGGCACCTCGTGCTGTTCTGCCTGCTGCCCGCCCTGCTCGGGGCGGGCGGGCTGCTCGTCGCGGTGCTGGCGCCGAAGACCTACGTGTCGACGGTGAACGTGCTGGCGCCGCGCGTGCCGCTGCACATCGGGCAGTTGCAGGGGCCGGGCGACGAGGAGGAGGACGCGCGCCCGCCGAAGCCGTCCACGGTCGACACCGAGGCTCAGCTCGTCCGGTCCGACGAGGTCATCGCGCGGCTGGCGACGGTCCCGGGGTTCCGCGGGTCGCCGCAGGCGCTGCGGGAGCGGGTCTCCATCACCGTGCCGTCGAACACGCGGGTGCTGGAGATCGGGGTGCGGGCGCCGACGCCGGAGCAGGCGCGGGACGGCGCCGCGATCGTCGGCGAGTCCTACCTGAACCTGCGGCACCAGATCCTCGGCGGCGTCCGGCAGCGCAACCGCGAGTCGCTCGCGCGGCGCGAGGCGGTGCTGGAGGAGCAGCTCAAGACGTTCCCGGACGAGAACGCGTCGCAGTCGCAGCTGACGACGCGGACCCGGCGGCAGGCCGTGCAGAAGCAGCTGAAGGAGGTCCGCAACCAGCTGTCCGCGATCGACGGCGCCGACCTCGACAGCGGCGAGATGATCCGGTACGCGAACCTGCCGCAGCGCACGGAGAACCGGCGGCGGGACGTCGCGCTGTCCACCGGCGCGGCGGCGGGGCTGACGCTCGCGCTCGGCATCGCGCTGCTGCGGGACCGCCGGCCGCGCCGGATGCGCGACGAGGAGTCGGTCGTGCTGCGCACCGACATCCCGGTGTTCGGCCGCACCGCACCCGACGAGGCCGACCGGGACGGGACGTGCCGACGGCTGCGGAACCTGGTGTTCGACGAGGACGCGCGGTGCGTCCTGCTGGCGGGCGCGCCCGCCGGGGCGGCGCTGCCGGTGGCGCGGGAGCTGGCCCGGTTGTGCGCGAACGGCGGCGCGTCCACCATGCTGCTGGTGCTGCGCCAGGACGGGCCGGACGGCGACGTGCAGACGTCGCGGGCGTTCCCGGAGACGGCGAACTGCGTCCGGCGGACGGTGCGGATCACCGACGGCGACCGGAGCCTGCGGGAGGCCGTGGACCGGGCCCGCGCGGAGGCCGAGATCGTGATCGTGACCGGGCCCGAACTGGCCAGCGTGGACACCTTGACGCTGGCGACGTTCTGCGATCTGACCGTCGTGGTCGCCGAGCGGGAGACCACCGTCGACGTCGAGGTGGCGCGCGGGATCACGGTGCTGGCCGAGACGGCCGTGCCCGCGCGGGGGCTGATTGTGGCCGAGCCCGCCGGTCGTTGAGACGGACCAACGTAGGTGAACGGAAGATAAAGTCATGGCGTTGACGACCCGGCTCTGGACGAGCGAGTCGAGCGAAGGGAATCGATGTGGCGGTTGAGCACTCGGCGGAGGCACGCGGCCAGCTGGTCGCGATGCTCCGGCGCCGCATGCGCCTGCTCATCGCCCTCGTGGTCGCGGGCACGGTGGCCGGCGTCGGCGCGGGCGTCCTGCTCCCCGCCCAGTACTCGGCGACCGCGTCGGTGCTGGTGTCGCCCCTGGAGGGCAACCCCTACTCGCCCGAGGGGCGCGGCGACGACCTGATCAACCTGGAGACCGAGGCGCAGCTCGTGCAGACCGACGCGGTCGCCGAGCTCGTCCAGCAGAGGCTCAAGGGCGAGGACGTCTCGACGCTGCGGTCGAGCGTGTCGACCGTCGTCCCGCCGAACACGCAGATCCTGAACATCGTCTACAGCGCCGACAGCGGCGACGCGGCCGAGAAGGGCGCGCGCGCGTTCGCGGAGGCGTACCTGAAGTACCGGCAGCAGCGCGCGCAGGCCGTCATCAACGGCAAGCTGAAGAAGCTGGAAGAGCAGGCCGTCAAGGTTCAGGAGAACATGACGCAGGCCAACCAGCAGCTCGCGACCGCGTCCAGCGCGCAGCGCACCCTGCTGGGGCAGCGCATCACCGCGTACGCCAACCAGCTCGGCGTGATCGACGAGCAGAAGAACGACGTGAGCAGCACGCCGGTGGAGCCCGGCCAGGTGATCAACCCGGCGGCGGCGAAGGGCGGCGCGGGCGTCAAGCGGATCGGGACGTTCGGCGCGGCCGGCCTCGTCGCGGGCGCCCTGCTCGGGCTGGCGCTGGTGCTGACCCGGGAGCGGCTCGACCGGCGGCTGCGCACCGGCGAGCAGGTCGAGGCGATGGGCCTGCGGGTGCTGAGCATCGTGCCGCCCGGCGCGGGCGGGGAGCTGGCGCTGGCGGACGGGGCGCGCACCCCGGCGGGCGAGGCGTACCGGCGGCTGCGGTCGGGGATCGTCGCGAACATCCAGGCGACGCCGATCACGATGCTGGTGGCGGGCGCGACGCCCGCGACGACCACCTCGACGACCGGGACGAACCTGGCGGTCGCGCTCGCCTACGCGGGGTCGGACACGATCCTGGTGGACGCGACGGCCGACGAGCCGGACCCGGCGGCGTCGTTCGGGCTGCCGCCCGGCAAGGGCCTGTCGGAGATCCTGCTCAAGGGGACCGACCCGGCGGCGCTGCTCATCCACGCCGACTCGCAGCTGCGGCTGCTGCCGCGCGGCACGAACCCGGCGGCGGCCACGCACCGGTTCAGCGGCCCGCGGATGCGCGACGCCGTCGACACCCTCCGCGACCGCGCCGATTTCGTGCTGGTGAACGCGCCGGACGTGCACGACGCCGACACGCAGGCGCTGTGCACGCTCGTCGACACCGTCGTCCTCGTCGTGCAGGACGGCGTGACCACCCGCGAGGACCTGCAGCAGGCGTACGCGGAGGTCGTCCACGCGGGCTCGACGGTGCTGGGCGTCGTCATCGAGTCGTCCTCGGGCGCGCCGCCGCGGCCCGTCCGGCACGCCACGGCGGCGCGCCCGGCGCCCGCGCAGCAGCAGCCCGGCGGGCGCGCCGCCGACCGGCGCCGTTCCGGCCCGCCCGGCGAGTGGGGCAAGACCGGGGACGCGGGCGACGGACGGGGCGAAGGCCGGGCGCGCGGCGGGCGGCGGTCCGGGCCGCCGCGCGGCGGCGGGGCCCGCCCGCCGGTCGACGAGTCCGACACCAACACGACGGTGCAGCTTCCCGCGCTGCCCGCCGGTCCCGGCAAGAGCGGCCCGCCGAAGAGCCCGCCGCCCCAGAGCCCGCCGCCGGCGGGCCCCCAGGGCGGCGCGCCGCAGGGCGGGCCCGGGCAGGGCGGCCCGTCCCAGAGCGGCCCGCCGCAGGGCACGCCGGTCGCGAGCGGGCTGGCGAAGTCGCCTCCCCCGGCCGGCCCCGCGTCGAGCCCCCCGCCGCCCTCGAATCCTCCGTCGAACGGGACGTCCGGGCGCCGGCGCTCCGACAAGCCCGCCGACCGGCGCCCGGTCTCCGGGCGCGGCACCGGACGGCACGGGACGCGCGGCGCGTCGCAGCACTTCGGCTCCGACCGGCTCGCGGGCCGCGACGCCCCGGACCCGCAGGACAAGTCCGTCGCGGGCGGCGCCGACGAGGACAGCCCGACCAACCGGACCCGGGACGACTTCCACCTCTGAGGGCAGATGACCACCGCGACATCCGGCGCCCCCGGTCCGCCGGGCGGCGCGAACGCCGATCTCGGCAAGCTCGCGCGCGGCGGCGCGCTGAACCTCGTCGGCGCGATGTGCGCCGGGCTCATGGGGTTCGTGCTGATCGTCGCGGTCGTGCGGACGTACGACGAGTCGCTGGCGGGCGCGTTCTTCGCCGCGACGTCGCTGTTCCTCATCCTGAACGCGGTGGCGGGGCTCGGCAGCGACGCGGGCCTGCTGCGCTGGCTGCCGCACCACCTGGCGCTGGGCGAGCGGGCGAACGCCCGCCGGACGGTGCCGATCGCGCTCGTCCCCGTCCTGGCGACCGCGTGCCTGGCCGGGCTGGTCATGGTGGTCACGGCGCCGTGGTTCGCGGAGCTGGTGCACGGCGACGCGCCCGGCGAGACGACGGCGATGCTGCGCGTCCTCGGCCTGTTCCTCCCGGCGGCGGCGGCGCAGGACGCGCTGCTGGCCGCGACGCGCGGGCACGGCTCGATGCGGCCCACGGTGCTGGTCGACAAGATCTTCCGGCAGGTGGCGCAGGTCGGCGGGGTGCTGGTCGCGTACGCGGTCGACGGCGACGCGGCCGTCCTGGCGCTGGCGTGGAGCCTGCCGTACGTGCCGGGCGTGCTCATCGCGGCCGTCCAGTACCGGGCGCTCGCGCGGCGGGCGGGGGGCGGCGGGACGCCCGCGCCCGTCCGGGACCTCGCGGGACCGTTCTGGCGGTTCACCGCGCCGCGCTCGCTGGCGCAGATCTGCCAGACCGCCCTGCAGCGCTCGGACATCGTCCTCATCGCCGCGCTCGCCTCCCCGCGGGACGCCGCGATCTACACGGCGGCGACCCGGTTCATCGTGTTCGGGCAGCTCGCCGCGCAGTCGTTGCAGCAGGTAATGCAGCCCGCGGTGAGCCGGCACATGGCGATGGAGGACGTCGCGGGCGCCCAGCGGGTCATGGCGGTCGGGACGACCTGGACCGTCGCCGTCACGTGGCCGCTGTACCTGACGCTCGCCGCGGGGGCGCACGTGTTCCTCATGGTGTTCAGCCCCGAGTACGCCGAGCAGGGGCAGAGCACCACGATCGTGCTGGCGCTGACGATGCTGCTGGCGACGGCGGTCGGCCCGGCGGACGTCGTCCTGCTGATGGCGGGGCGCAGCGGGCTCAGCCTCGGCAACAACGCCGCCGCGCTGGCGGTGAACATGGTGCTGAACGTGGTGCTCATCCCGCTGTTCGGGGTGCCGGGGGCGGCGGCCGCGCGGGCCGCGGCGCTCGCCACGCGGAACGTGCTGCCACTGCTGCAGATCCGCCGGATTCTGGGCATCTCCCCCACTGGTGCCGGATTGTGGCGATCTATCGCTTATGCCGTCATCTGCTTCGGTATGCTCCCGGTGTGCGTCCAGGCGGCTCTGGGCACGACGCTCCCGGCGCTGGCGCTGGGCGTCGCCCTGGGGACCGCCGGATACGCGGTGCTGCTCTGGACGGGCCGGGAACGGCTGTCGCTCACCGCGTTCAAGGCCCTGCTGCGGCGCCGCGGCGCCGGCCGGGGCCCCGCCGCCGCGTCCACCCCCGCAGAACGGACCGTCCCGCCCATGGATGAACGAACGCTCCCGCCGGACCGCACGGTCCCCGACGGCCTGTGGCCGGACGGCAGGTGGCCCGGCGGCGCGCCGGGCGCCGGCCTGCCGCCGGACCGCACGATGCCCGACCGGCGTCGGTGAGGTCCCCTCGGACGGCCGCGGCGCCCGCCGCGGCCGGTGCCCTCTGCCTCGCCCTGACCGCCGCCTGCGGCGGCGCGGACGCCGGCGCCGAGGACCCCCGCCCCACCGCGCCCGCCGCGACGGCCGGGGAGGTCTGGAGCGTCGGCCTCGACAGCTTCGGCCAGCTCGGCCGCAAGGCCGACGGGTTCGACGTCGCGCTCGGGCCCGTCCGCGCCCCGACCGGGCAGGGCACGCTGACCGGCGTGAAGGCCCTCGCCGCCGGGGAGCGGCACTCGCTCGCGCTGCTCGCCGACGGACGCGTCCTCGCCTGGGGCTCCAACAGCAACGGGCAGCTCGGCGACGGCACGAGCAAGCCCAGGTCCGTGCCCGTCCCGGTGCGCGCCCCGGACGGCGCCGCGGGCGAGCTGCGCGGCGTCACCGGCATCGCGGCCTCCGGCAACCTGTCGCTCGCGCTGCTGTCGGACGGACGGGTCGTCACGTGGGGCGCGGGCGGCAGCGGCCAGCGCGGCATCGGCACCACCGAGGCCCCCGCCCATCCGACGACCGTGCGCGACGCCGAGGGCGACGCGCCGCTCACCGGCGTCGCGTCGATCGCGGCGGGCGACCAGGCGTGCCTCGTCGCGCTGCGGGACGGGCGCGTCCTGTCCTGGGGCGGCAACCTCGCCGGGATCCTCGGCACCGCGGGCGTGACGGCCCGCGCCCTGCCCGCGCCCGTCAGCGGCGCCGGCGGGCAGGGGGGCCTCACCGGGGTCGTCGAGCTCGCCGCGGGGAACAAGCACGCGATCGCCCGGCTGAAGGACGGCCGCGTCCTGTCGTGGGGCAAGAACGACCACGGCCAGCTCGGCGACGGCACCACCCGGGGACGCTGGACGCCCGGCCCGGTCGCGGGCCCGTCCGGAGGCGCCCCGCTGGGGGACGTCACCGCGATCGCCGCGGGCGGCAACCACAACTACGCGCTGCTGGAGGACGGGACGATGGTGGCGTGGGGCTCGAACGGCAACGGGCAGCTCGGCGACGGCGGCACGCGGCCGTCCGCCCGTCCCGTCCCGGTGAAGGGCTCCCACACGCCGAAGCTGCGCGGCGTCACCGGCGTCGAGGCCGGCGACGGGTTCGGGGTGGCGCTGCTCGCCGGCGGCAGCGCGCTGACCTGGGGCGCCGACGGCAAGGGGCAGCTCGGCGCGGGCAGCCGGCTGCCGCGCTCCCGGCCCGGCCCCATCATCCTCGCGCAGGGCGCCCGCGCGGGGGCGTTCCTGTCCGCCGCCGCGGGCGGCCACCACCTGCTGATCCTGATGCAGCCGCGAGACTCCCGGTGACGCGTCCGGCGCGGCCCCGGCGGAGCCGCCGCCCGGCGGCGCTGCTGGCGAGCGCCGCGCTGTGCGCCGCGACCGTCACGCCGGTCGCCGGGGCCGGGCCCGCACGAGCGGCGTCGTCCGCCGGGGTGGCCGCCGCGCCGGGCGGCGGGCGCGCGCCGATGCTGCTCGGCGTCACCGCGCACGGCGACGCCGACCTCGCCGAGCGGGAGCGGGAGACCGGGCGCCCGCTCGGCGCCGTCCGCGTGTTCCGGCGGTGGGGCGAACCGGTCGTGGACGACTTCGTCCGGTCGCGGGCCCGCTCGCACGTCTTCTTCATCTCGGTGAAGGCGCGCCGCCCGGACGGCTCGAAACTGCGGTGGGCCGACATCGCCTCGGCACCCCCCGGAAGCGCCATCGACGGCGAGATCCGGCGGCAGGCGCGCGCGCTGAAGGAACTCCCCGGCACCGTGTGGTTCACCTTCAACCACGAGCCCGAGAACGGCGCATCCTCGGGCATGGGAAGGCCGCGCGAGTACACGGACGCGTGGCGGCGCGTCGTGGCGACGTTCCGGGAGGAGGGCGCGCGCAACGTCCGCCACGTGTGGACGATGACGGACGCGGCGTTCGGCCGCGACGCGGCCCGCTACTACCCCGGCGACGACGCCGTCGACGCGATCGGCGTGGACGCCTACAACTGGTTCACCTGCCGGGGCCGCGACGAGGGCTGGCGCCCGCTCGGCGAGCTGATCGAGCGGCACCGCCGGTTCGGCGAGAAGCACCCGGGCGAGCAGCTGATGATCCTGGAGACCGGCACGGTCGAGGACCCGGCCGACCCCGACCGCAAGGCGCGGTGGCTCGCCGAGGCCGCCGCGCTCCTCCAGCGGCCGGAGTACCGCCGGTACACGGCGCTGCTGCACTGGGACGCCCGGCACGCGCGGCCCGAGGGCCCGACCTGCGAGTGGGACTACCGCAGCTCGGAGCCGTCCCTGCGCGGCTGGCGGACGATGGCCGCCGCGCCGGTGTTCGCCGCGCGCGTCCCCTGCCCGCCGAACTGCCGGGAGGAGGACGCCCGCGGCGACGCGCTAGGACCGGTGCTGGCCGCCGCCGGGGGCGCCGGGGTGCTGGCCGCCCTGGGGGCCGCCGGGTGGCTGCTGCTGCGGTCCCGCCGCCGGACCCGCCCCGGGAGCTCCGGGCCCACCGGGGGCGCCGGGACCGGCACCTGGGGCGGCTGAACCGCCGGGACGTCCCGCTCCGGCCGCGGCCGCTGCCGCCGCCGGAGCGGCGCCGCGGCGCTTCCAGAACAGGAACCCGCCGCCCGCGAGCAGCACCAGCACCACGCCGCCGCCCGCGACGGGCAGCACGGGGAAGCCGCCGTCGTCAGCCGTCTCCTGCGCCGCCCGGTTCTGCACGGCCTCGGCGTGCTCGCTGGCCTGCGCCTTGTCCTCGCCCACCTTCGTCTCGGCGAGCGGCGGCTGCGCGGCCTTCTCCTCGATCTTCTTCGCGTCGTCGCGGGGCGGCAGCCCCTCCGCCGCCGGGAGCAGCTTCACGAAGCTGATCAGCGCCTTGTCGGGACGGGACCCGTTCGCCGCGACCGCCTTGTCGTAGGCCGTCTTCACCTGCGACTGCGGCAGCGCGGTCGACGTGATCCGCAGCTCCTGCCCGCTGATCACCGCGTAGGTGCCCTTGCGGCCCACGCCCTGGACGAGGCCGTTCAGGACGGTGTCGGGCGACTGGCCCTGCGGCAGCACGGCGACGAACACCGGCGAGTGCAGCGCCTTGTTGTCGCGCAGCAGGTCCAGCGCGCCGTCCGACTGGAAGTACTTGGCGCCGGAGTCCACGTAGTACCCGGCCTCGGCGACCGAGTCGACGACGAGCGTCATGTCGGGGTCGGCGTGGGCGGCGGCGGGCGGCGCCAGCAGCGCCGCCGCGGCGGCCGCGGGCAGGACGAGGGACAGGCGGCGGCCTGCGGGCGGTCGTACGCGCACGGGACGGCTCCTCGCAGCGGCTCGGGGAAAGGGATGAGGGAAAGGGGATCGGTCAGACATATCCGTAGTGCCGCAGCAGCGGCAGGGTCAGTGCGGTGACGGCACGGCGCCGCGCCGGCGGCATCTTCTCGCGCCACGCGTCGTCGCGGCGCAGCTCGACCCGTCCCGTCGTGAAGCGCATCGGGTTGCCCGACGCGGTGTGGTTCGCCGACAGCGTCGCGTGGTCGTCCTCGAGGAACGCCAGGTCGCCGTCCGTCACCGGGAGCCCGGCGAACTCGGCGATGCCGCGCAGCGTCCCGCGCGGGTCGGCGAGGAACTCCTCGTAGCGGACCGTCCGCACCGGGACGCCGCGGCGCCCCAGCAGCGCGAACGCCCCGTTCGCGGCGTTCCAGTGCATCGCGACCTTGTGCGGCGACCAGCGCGCCATGTACTGCTCGGCGCTGGCCTCGGTCGCCTCCGGGCGGCGGATCTCCTTGGACCAGGACTGCGCCACCCCCCGGCTGTCGCGCAGGACGTGCGCGACCCGCAGGTCGAGGCGTCCCTCGGCGGCCGCGGAGCGCAGGCAGAACGCGAGCGAGGCGTGCTTGCTGGAGTCGATGAGCAGCCGCGCGCCGCTCACCTGCCGGACCGCGTCGTACAGCCGCTCGTAGTACCGGACGTACGCGGCCAGCGGCCCGCGCAGATCGTCCGGCACCCCGTCGGCGCCGCTGCCGCGCGACAGCGCCGGGATGTGGCGGGTGCGGTCGACCGGGTCCTTCGCCGCGCGGAACTCCGCGAGGTCGAAGGCGTCCCAGCCGCCGAACGCCAGCTCGCCGACCTTCCCCCAGAACGGGCATTCCGGGAACGGAACCCCGCACCCGCACTTCTCGCTCGCTCCGACTCCGCGCTCCCACAGGTGCACGACCTCGCCGAGCGACGCGGTGCCCGGAAGCTCACCGAGGAGACGCTCGATCAGCGTCGTGCCGCTGCGCCCGAGAGCCCCGATGAACAGCACCCGCACGGGGGCGTCCACTGCCATGCCACCTCACCGAAGAACCTGCCGTGTCGCAGAAGCCGCGACGGCCCGAAAAAGCCTGCTCCATGTACGCCTGCGACGTGCCCATCACCGTACAGTTCGCCCGGACGTGCCCGGGCGCGAATCGCCCAGGTCCCGTGCCCGGGACCGGTCAGATCCCCCGCCCGCGCGCGTGCAGCGCCAGCAGCACCCGCTTGCCCGACACCGCGCCGGACGCGACGGCGAGCGCGAACGGGACCCGCCGCTCCGCGGGGTTCGCCTTCAGCGCGCGCGCCGACCAGCGCAGCGCGTCCTTACGGCGCCCCACGGTCGCGCACCCGAACGCGAGCTGCCCGTACACCCGCGCGGCCGCGCCCGGCACCTCGCCGATCTCCGGGTACCGCTCCAGGAACCACTCCAGCGCCGCGACCTTCGTCTCCCACGCCTGCGCGTAGTACGACGTCAGCCCCCACAGCACCCGGACGTACGGGACGTCGACGTTCACGACCGGGGCGCGGCGCGCGGCGCGCAGCGCGAGGTCCCAGTCCTCGCCCTGGCTGCCCGGGATCGACTCGTCCACCATCCCGATCTCGACGAGCCGCTCGCGGCGCGCCACGTACGTCGACGAGTGCACGCTCATCATCCGGTCGCGGATGAGGGCGTCGTAGGTGACGCGGTCGGTCCCGGCGAGCCGGGGCAGTTCCCGGCCGTCGAAGTCGACGAGGATGCCGGAGCTGCACAGCACCGTGTCCGGTTCGCCCGCCACCGCCGCCTCCAGCGCCGCGACCTGCGCCGCGAGCTTGCCGGGCAGCCACTGGTCGTCGTCGTCGCAGAACGCGACGAGGTCGGTGTCCAGGTG
Source organism: Spirillospora sp. NPDC052242 (assembly GCF_040679555.1). Classification (NCBI taxonomy): domain Bacteria; kingdom Bacillati; phylum Actinomycetota; class Actinomycetes; order Streptosporangiales; family Thermomonosporaceae; genus Spirillospora; species Spirillospora sp. NPDC052242. The sequence continues at coordinate 209,949 of NZ_JBFAUZ010000002.1, read as the reverse complement.
CAGGATGCCGCTGTTGCGGGCGCCCGCCAGGCCCGGCTCCCGGGTGTTCGCGATCACCTCGACGCGGTCGCCCGCCAGGCTCGCGTCCGGCTCGGCGCGGTCGAACACGACGACGGCGCGCAGCTCCCCGTCGTAGTCCTGCGCGAGCACCGACTCCAGCGCGCGGCGCAGCAGCTCCGGCCGGTTGTGCGTGGGAAGCACCACTCCGACGGATGGGGGCATCGACGACCTGCCTTGCGTTGGGTTGTGGGGGGGACGGGCGACGGGCGCGGGACCGGACGGACGCCCCTCCAGGGGGTGCCGTCCGGTCCCGCGCGCCGGCGCCGCGGGGGTCAGCGGGTACCGATGATCATTCCGGCGCCGACGGTGTTGTTCGTGGCCTCGTCGACGAGGATGAACCCGCCGGTGAGCCGGTTGCGGGTGTAGTCGTCCACGAACAGCGGCTGCGTCACCCGCATGCTGATCCGGCCGATCTCGTTCAGCGCGAGCCCGTCGGCCTGGTCGTCGCGGTGCAGGGTGTTGACGTCCAGCCGGTAGTGCAGCTCCTTGACCATCGCCTTCGCGGTGCGGGTGGTGTGCTTGACGACCAGCTTGGACCGCGGGGTGAGGGTGCGGTCCGGGGTCATCCAGCAGACCATCGCCTCGATGTCCTGCGCGACCTCCGGCCGGTTGTTCGGCCGGGCGATCATGTCGCCGCGGGAGATGTCGATGTCGTCGGCCAGCCGCAGCGTCACCGACATCGGCGCGTACGCCTCCTCGACCGGGCCGCGCGGCCCGTCGATGTGCGTGATCGTCGTGGTCAGCCCGGACGGCAGGTGCACCACCTCGTCGCCCGGCTTGAGCACGCCGCCCGCGACCTGCCCCGCGTAACCCCGGTAGTCGTGCAGCTCCGGGTCGGTGGAGGCGTGCGGGCGGATCACGTACTGCACCGGGAACCGCACGTCGATCAGGTTGCGGTCCGACGCGATGTGCACGTGCTCCAAGGTGTGGAGTAGAGAGGAGCCCTCGTACCAGGGCATGTTGACGCTGCGCTCCACGACGTTGTCGCCGTGCAGAGCCGAGATGGGCACGAACGTCAGGTCGGTGACGTCCAGCTTGGAGGCGAACGCGGTGAACTCGTCCACGATCCGCTCGTAGGTGGCCCGGTCGTAGTCGACCAGGTCCATCTTGTTGACCGCCACCACCAGGTGCGGCACCTGCAGCAGCGTCGCGAGGAACGCGTGCCGCCGCGACTGCTCCAGGATCCCCTTGCGGGCGTCCACCAGGATGATCGCCAGATCGGACGTCGACGCGCCCGTCACCATGTTCCGGGTGTACTGGATGTGCCCGGGGGTGTCGGCGATGATGAACTTGCGGCGCGGCGTCGCGAAGTACCGGTACGCCACGTCGATCGTGATGCCCTGCTCCCGCTCGGCCCGCAGGCCGTCGGTCAGCAGCGCCAGGTTCGTGTACTCCTCGCCGCGGTCCGCGCTGGTCTTCTCGACGGACTCCAGCTGGTCCTCGAAGATCGACTTGGAGTCGAACAGCAGCCGTCCGATCAGCGTGGACTTGCCGTCGTCGACGCTCCCGGCCGTGGCGAACCGCAGGATGTCCATCGGCTTCCCGGACGCCTGCGCCTGCTCCGGGGTCCGCGGGTTCTCGGGTGACGCGGTGGCCATCAGAAGTAGCCCTCCTTCTTGCGGTCTTCCATGGCCGCCTCGCTCGTCCGGTCGTCGGCGCGGGTCTGCCCCCGCTCGGTGATCCGCGTCGCCGCGATCTCCTCGATCACCTCGTCGAGCGACTCCGCCGCCGACTTCACCGCGCCCGTGCAGGACGCGTCCCCGACCGTCCGGTACCGGACCGTCGCCTCGAACTCCGGCTCGTCGTCGCCCCGGTTGGCGAACCCGGTCTGCGCGTCCAGCAGCAGCCCGTCCCGCTCGAACACCCGCCGGGAGTGCGCGAAGTAGATCGACGGGAGCTCCAGCCCCTCGCGGCGGACGTAGTCCCAGATGTCGAGCTCGGTCCAGTTCGACAGGGGGAACACCCGGACGTGCTCGCCCCGCGTGATCCGCGTGTTGAACAGGTTCCACAGCTCGGGACGCTGGTTCTTCGGGTCCCACTGGCCGAACTCGTCGCGGAACGACACCACCCGCTCCTTGGCGCGGGCCTTCTCCTCGTCGCGCCGGGCGCCGCCGAACGCCGCGTCGAAACCGTGCTCCTCGATCGCGTCCAGCAGCGTCACCGTCTGCAGCCGGTTCCGGGACGCGCGGCGCCCCTTCTCCTCCACGACCCGGCCCTTGTCGATCGACTCCTGCACCGACGCGACCACCAGCCGGACGCCCGTCTCGGCGACCCGCCGGTCACGGAACTCGATCACCTCGGGGAAGTTGTGCCCGGTGTCGACGTGCATCACCGGGAACGGGATCGGCGCGGGCCAGAAGGCCTTCTCGGCCAGGCGCAGCATCACGATGCTGTCCTTGCCGCCCGAGAACAGCAGCACCGGCTTCTCGAACTCGGCCGCCACCTCCCGGAAGATGTGAATCGACTCCGACTCTAGGACGTCCAACTGCGACAGCAGATAATCGCCACGCTGCATGATCTGGGGCTTCTCTCCACGAACTGGCAGGTACTACCGGTGGCACGCGACGGGCGCACCCGTCCACCGGCTCGAACGACGACCGCGAAGCGGGGTCACGTCGGCAGCGCGTCGCTCACGTCCCGGATGCCGGTCAGCAGCGTCGACGCCGACACGGGATGACACACCAGGATATCCGGCAACCTGGGGTCCTCACGGTTGTACGCGAGAGCCGCCCCGTCGACGCGCGACGCGTGCGCGCCCGCGGCCAGCGCCACCGCCGCCGGAGCCGCCGAATCCCACTCGAACTGGCCGCCCGCGTGCACGTACGCGTCGACCTCGCCGAGCAGCACCGCGGAGATCTTCGCGCCCGCCGAACCGATCGGCACCAGCTCCACGTCCGGCTCGACCGCGTCCGCCAGCCGCCGGACGAACTCCGGCGGCCGCGTCCGCGACACCGCGATCCGCAGCTTGCCCGTGTCCGGCGCCGGGACGTGCAGCGGCCCCTCCCGCGGCAGGCCCCGCCGGTCCACGATCGACCCGGCACCTCCCGCGACGGCACCGCCCGTCACCGCGTCCGGCGCGCTCGGCTCCTCCCGGACGAGCGACGCACCGCCCGTCGCGTCCGTCCGCAGCGTCACGCCCTGCGCCGGCAGCGCCACCGCGCCCGCCGCGAGCCGCCCCGCCGGGGAACCGTCCCGCACCCACAGCGCCACGTGCACCGCCCAGTCGCGGCGGCCCTCCTCGGAGAACTCCCGGGTGCCGTCCAGCGGGTCGATGATCCACACCCGGTCGGCCGACAGCCGCGCCGCGGTCGCGGTGTTCGCCGTCGGCGCGGCGTCCGCGCCCTCGGCCCGCTTGCCCGCCACCGACGCGCGGCCCTCCTCGGAGAGGATCGCGTCACCGGGACAGCGCTCCGCCAGCGCCCCCATCAGGTACTCGTGCGACCGCAGATCGCCCGTGTCCTTCAGGGCCCGCGCGTCGGCGAACCCCATCTCGTCCCGCACGCCCAGCAGCAGGCGCCCCGCCGCCGCGGCCAGCTCCGCCGCCAGCGCGTGATCGTCCGCCACCGCTTGATCCGTCATCCCTCGACCACATTCCCGACTCGACTGGTCTGCCCGGTCTACATTCTCACGGCCGCCCGGCCCGGTGACCCCTCGGGGCGGCTAGTACGCGCCCGACCCGCGGAACACCGCCGACCAGGTCTTCCAGATGATCTGCAGGTCCAGCGCCAGCGTCCAGTTGTCCACGTACCGCAGGTCCAGCCGGACCGACTCCTCCCACGTCAGGTCGGAACGCCCGCTCACCTGCCACAGCCCCGTCAGGCCCGGCTTCACCACCAGCCGCCGGTACACGTCCCCGCCGTACTGCGCCACCTCGTCCGGCAGCGGCGGACGCGGACCCACCAGCGACATGTCGCCCCGCAGCACGTTGATCAGCTGCGGCAGCTCGTCCAGCGAGTAGCGGCGCAGCCACCGCCCCACCCGGGTGATCCGCGGGTCCGCCCGCATCTTGAACAGCACGCCGTCGCCCTCGTTGCTGGCCAGCAGCTCCGCCTTCCGGGCCTCCGCGTCCTGCACCATCGTCCGGAACTTCAGCACCGTGAACTCGCGGCCGCCGCGCCCCACCCGCGTCTGCCGGAACATCACCGGGCCCGCGCTCGTCGTCTTGATCAGCACCGCGACCGCCAGCAGCAGCGGGCTCAGCATCAGCAGCCCCGCCAGCGCCGCCGCCCGGTCGAACAGCCCCTTCAGCACCTTCCGGCCGCCGTCCAGCTCCGGATGCTCCACGTGCAGCAGCGGCAGCCCCGACACCGGACGGATCGAGATCCGCGGCCCCGCCACGTCCATCAGCGCCGGCGCCACCACCAGCTCCACGTCGTTGCGCTCGATCTGCCACGCGAGCCGCCGCAGCGCCGTCCCGTCCAGCTCCGGGCACGCCAGCACCGCCACCGAATCCGCGCCGACCCGGTCCGCGACCGCCGCCGTCTGCCCGAAGTCGCCCAGCACCGGGACGCCCTCCACCTCGGCCACCGCGTCGTCCCCGGTCACCAGCGCCGGCGGCAGGCACACCGCCGCGATGTCCATCCCGTGGTACCGCTTCTGCCGCAGCAGCCGGATCAGGTCCTCCACCGACGTGCGGTGCCCCACCGCGACCACCCGCCGCATGTACTGGCCGTGCCACCGCTTCCGGTGCAGCCACTTCCGCAGCCGGTACCGCGCCACCACCGCCAGGAACGTCCCCAGCGGCATCGCCATCACCACGTAGCCGCGCGCCACGTCCGTCTTCGACGCGTACGCGATGATCGCGATGCCCGCGGTGAAGATGAACCCCGCCCGCAGCACCCGGTGGAACTCCTCGTACCCCACCCCGATGTACCGCGGCTGGTACGCCCGGCACAGCATCAGCACCGGCACCCACACCAGCGGCAGCGCCACCGTCAGCACCATGTACGGCGTGTGCCACTCCCCCGGCACACCCGGGAACCGCAGCAGAAAAGCGATCACACCCGCCGCGAGCATGCTGAGGAAATCGAGGAAACCCGCGATCCTCCGGTACCGCGCGCTCCAGTCCTGGGTCTGCGAGTACCGCTTCTCTTGGCGGATCGATGACTCGGCCGCAACCTTGTCAACGACGGCCATACGCCCTCACCAACCCTTGTAACGCGCGCCCCGAAAAGATCGATCCACCTCAGGGACGCCTGAAGGCCCCCCGGGGTTCACCTGATCCTTGGAACTCCCAGGAAGAACCCCATAACCCGCGTTTGCCGCGGCGCCCGAGATCAACCCGAATGATAGGCGTTCTGCGCCGCCGCCAAGCCGTCTCCGAGCAACGCCTCCACCGCGTCCGCCGCCCGCTCCACCTCGACGCCCAGATCGCGCCGCTCCGCCGCCGAGAAGTCCTTCAGCACGAACGCCGCCGCGTCCATCCGCCCCGGCGGGCGCCCCACACCGAACCGCACCCGCAGATACTCACGGTCGCCCAGCGACCGCGTCACCGACCGCAGCCCGTTGTGGCCGTTGTCGCCGCCGCCCTTCTTCAGCCGCACCGCCCCGAACGGGATGTCCAGCTCGTCATGGACGACCACCACCCGCTCCACCGGCACCTTGTAGAAGTCCCGCAGCCCCTTCACCGGACCGCCCGACTCGTTCATGAACGACCGCGGCTTCGCCAGCACCGCCCGCTCCCCCGCGAGCCGCCCCTCCAGCACGTCCGACCGCGACCCGAACAGCTTCGACCGGTGCGCCTTGAACGTCCCGCCGACCCTGCCCGCCAGGACGTCCAGCACCATGAACCCCGCGTTGTGCCGGTTGCCCTCGTACTTCGGCCCCGGATTCCCCAGGCCCACCACCAGCCACATGTCCGCGCTCACCCGAACTCCCTCACCGCACATCCTCGAACGGACGACGGCCCCCGCCGGTGCGCACACCGGCGGGGGCCGTCACACGTCGCGGCACGGCCGGCACGGCCGCAACCGGTCACCCGGGCGCCACCGGCACCCGGGGAAACGTCACTCGCTCGCTTCGGGGGTGTTGACGTCCGCGGCCGGCCCCTCGCCCTCGGCCGGCGCCTCCTCGGCCGTCTCCGTCGCGCCCGCCGACGCCGTCGCGTCGGTGATCTGCACGATCAGGATCTCCTCGTCCGCCGCGAGCGTCGTGCCCGACGGCAGCTTCAGGTCCTTCGCCAGCACCTGCGTGTCGACCGCCAGGCCGGTGACGTCCAGCTCCACCGACTCCGGAATGTGCGTCGCCTCGGTCTCGACCTGCACCTCGACGACCGACTGCGACACGACGCCGCCCGCGACCACGTCGCCGACCACGTTCACCGGCAGGTCCACGACGACCTTCTCGCCGCGCTTCACGATCAGCAGGTCGACGTGCTCCAGGAAGCCCTTGATCGGGTCGCGCTGGACGTCCTTCGGCAGCGCCAGCTGCTTCCCGCCGTCGAGCCCCTCGATGGCCAGCAGCGCGTTCGGCGTCTTCAGCGCCATCATCAGCTCATGGCCCGGCAGCGAGATGTGCGTCGGGTCGGTGCCGTGACCGTAGAGGACGGCGGGCACCTTGCCGGCCCGGCGGGTGCGCCGCGCGGCACCCTTACCGAACTCGGTGCGCGGCTCGGCGGCAATGCGTACCTCGGACACGGCGAAAACTCCTCGTTGTTGCGATCCACGGCCGTCCGCCATCGGACGTCCGCTACGGACAAAAGCGAATCAGGCGATGCTCGATGCGTCAGGCGCCTCGAAGATTCTTTGCGTTCCCCCGGGGAGCACGGGACCGAACCGGCACCGCACTGAACGACCCAAGGGCATACGCGGGATTCAGCAAGTCTAGCCGATCCCCGTAACGCGCGATCCATCCGGGGGACACGCGGACGCCCGAAACGCCCGCGCCCGGCCCGCCGGACGGCGGGCCGGGCACGGCCGGCTGCGCTCGGACGGCCTAGCTGTGACCGCCGAACAGGCTCGTCACCGAACCGTCGCTGAACACCTCGTTGATCGCCCGCGCGACCAGCGGCGCGATCGACAGCACCGTCAGCTTGTCGAACTGCTTGTCCTCCGGGATGGGCAGCGTGTTCGTCAGCACCACCTCGGAGATCCGCGAGTTCTTCAACCGGTCCACCGCCGGACCCGACAGGACGCCGTGCGTCGCCGCCACGACCACCCGCGTCGCGCCGTTCTCGAACAGCGCGTCCGCCGCCTTCACGATCGTCCCGCCCGTGTCGATCATGTCGTCCACCACGACGCAGGTCCGGCCCTCGACCTCGCCGACGACGTCGAAGACCTTGACCTCGTTCGCCACGTCCGGGTCGCGCTTCTTGTGGATGATCGCCATCGGGACGCCGCCCAGCCGGTCGCTCCACCGCTCCGTCACCCGCACGCGCCCCGCGTCCGGCGCCACCACCGTCACGTTCGACAGGTCCAGCCTGCTCTCGAAGTGCCGGGCCAGCAGGTCCAGCGCGAACAGGTGGTCCACCGGACAGTCGAAGAACCCCTGGATCTGCGCGGTGTGCAGATCCACCGTGATCACCCGGTCCGCGCCGGCCGTGCTGAACAGGTCCGCCATCAGCCGGGCCGAGATCGGCTCCCGCCCCCGGTGCTTCTTGTCCTGCCGCGCGTACCCGAAGAACGGCGCCACCACCGTGATCCGCTTGGCCGACGCCCGCTTCAGCGCGTCCACCATGATCAGCTGCTCCATGATCCACTGGTTGATGGGAGCGGTGTGGCTCTGGATCACGAAGGCGTCGGAACCGCGCACCGACTCAAGGAACCGCACGAACGTCTCACCGTTCGCGAAGTCGTACGCGGAGGTCGGCGTCAACTCGACGTGGAGGTGGTCGGCAACTTCCTTGGCCAGGTCCGGGTGGGCTCGGCCGGAGAAGAGCATCAGCTTCTTCTGACCGCTCGCTTTGATCCCACTCACCTTTGAACGACTCCCCCTCAATGGAACTGTGCTTCACGTGGGTTGTTGTCCCCACTCCCCGCGCGCGCAAGAGTCCGCGCGCACGGGTCGTCTGTTGTTCGCGGGGGACGCCGCTGTCCGCCCTGCCTTGCACCCCGGAGGGCGGCCCTACTCGGCCTCGTCCCGGGCCCGGCGCGCCGCCTCGGCCGAAGCCGTCCCGGCCCGCCGGCGCTCCACCCAGCCCTCCACGTTGCGCTGCCGCGCCCGCGCCACCGCCATCGCACCCGGCGGCACGTCCTGCACGATCACGGAACCGGCCGCCGTGTAGGCGCCGTCCCCGACCGTCACCGGCGCGACGATCATGTTGTCGCTGCCGACCCGGACATGGGAGCCGATCACGCTGCGATGCTTCTCGACACCGTCGTAGTTCACGAACACCGAACTGGCCCCGATGTTCGAGCCCGCGCCGATCTCCGCGTCGCCCACGTACGTCAGGTGGGGCACCTTCGCGCCCTCGCCCACGTCCGCGTTCTTCGTCTCGACGTACGTCCCGACCTTCGCCTTCCGGGCGAGCCTCGTGCCCGGCCGCAGGTACGCGTACGGCCCCACGGTCGCCTCCGGCCCGATCTCCGCGCCGACGCACACCGCGTTCGCCACGACCGCCTCGGCCCCGACCCGCGTGTCCGTCAGCGTGCAGCCCGGACCGACCTTCGCGCCCGCCCCCAGGTGGGTCGTCCCGTGCAGCTGCGTGCCCGGCAGGACCTCGGCGTCCGGCTCGGCCGTCACCTGCACGTCGATCCACGTGGACGCCGGATCGACGATCGTCACCCCGGCCCGCATGTGGGCCTCCAGGATGCGGTCGTTCAGCTGCCGCCGCGCCTGCGCGAGCTGCACCCGGTCGTTGACGCCCTGCGTCTCGATCCAGTCCGCGACCAGGTGGGCGCCCGCCCGGTGCCCGTCGCCCCGCAGGATCGCCACCACGTCGGTGAGGTACTCCTCGCCGCCCGCGTTGTCGGTGGTCACCCGCTTGAGCGCGTCCTCCAGCAGCGACCCGTCGAACGCGTACATCCCGACGTTGATCTCGCTGACGGCCCGCTGCGCCTCCGACGCGTCCTTGTGCTCGACGATCGCCTCGACGCTCCCGTCGTCCGCACGGATCATCCGTCCGTACCCGGTCGCGTCCGGCATCTCGGTCGTCAGCACGGTGACCGCGTTGCCCTCGCCCTCGTGCGTCCGCACCAGGTCGGCGAGCGTCTCGGCGCGCAGCAGCGGGTGATCGCCGTTCGTGACGACGACCGTCCCGTCCATGGCCCCGATCTCCTCGAGCGCCATCCGGACGGCGTGGCCCGTCCCGTTCTGCTCCTCCTGCACGACGGCGCGCGCCTCCGGCACGTGCTCGCCCAGGTGCGCGACGACCTGCTCCCTGCGATGCCCGACGACGACGACGAGCCGTTCGGGTTCCAGGCCCCGCGCGGCGGCCAGCACATGCCCGAGCATGCTGCGCCCGCAGAGTTCGTGAAGCACCTTCGAGGTGCGGGACTTCATCCGGGTGCCCTCGCCCGCGGCGAGAACGATGACGGCGGCCGGGCGGCTCGCGCTCACAAGGAGGCTCCTCGGCATCGCGGACGGTTGACATAGGGGCCGACCTGCGACGACACGCGCCGCAGGGCGCATCGGCCCGACAACCCGAAGGATACCGCCCGACACGCAGGCGTCATCCCCCGCCCACCACCCGGCCACGCATCAGACATACCGGACAGTTCCGCCGCTAGGATTCGAACCTAGAATCTTCTGGACCAAAACCAGCTGCGTTGCCAATTACGCCACGGCGGACCGGCAGGACTCTGCCGGAGAGCCTGCCGGTCCAACGATACCGGCCCGACGACGACCCCCTACATCATTTCGGGCGGCCGTGACGGGCTCCGATGATCTCGGCGAGCGCCGCGTCCGATCGATTCTCCAGGTAGGCCCGCGCCGCCTCCTCGCCCAGGAGTGCTCCGAAGGCCCAGCCCTCGATGCGTCGATAGAGGTCCGCGCTTCGGTTCACCGAGACCTGCAGACACCCTCTGTACTCGTCGACAAGATTCTTCCGATTCGTCTTGGCCCTGTGGCGTTTGATCGTCGGCTTCTGGAACTCCTCGGCCGACGCTCCCACCGCCTCGGCCCACCACCTCGTCACCTCGTCGACATCGGCCGTCTCGTGGATGTGAAGCCGATACCGGATCTGGTCGCCCCGGACGCCCGCCACTTGGAGGAATCGAAGAAAGAAGGCGATCAACGCCGGGTCGCTGTTGATGAACCGAACCTTCTCCTGCCTCCTGTAGATCTTGTCCTTGGAGCCCTCGCACCAGTAGATGACCGCACCCAGCATCAGCACGTCCCGGTCACTCAGCTCGCCCACCTCACGGCAGGCGGCGAGCTTGAGCTCTTGGCGTTCTTGTTCGCGAGCAATATGGAACGGTTCCCAGCGCGCCTTCCACATCGCCGCCACGCGCTCCTGGTCATGCCCCGGCCGCGGCGGCGCGGGCACGTCCCTTAACCACCGGGAGCAGGTGCCTATGGCGATTCCCAACGAGCCTGCGATCTCTCGGTAGGTCCAGCCTTGCTTGCGGAGCTCGATGGCCTTGGGCTTGAGCCTGTCTCGGATCTCGTCCGACATCGGTCCACTCATGGAGTGGACTTTACCAGCAACTTTAACATTCAGTTGCCAGATGATTACTTACCGCTATGGCGCTGTCGAACCGATTCGTCCGATTCAGAGGGACAGCCAGTCCGGGAGGGGTTCGCGGGAATCGAGCCATGCCGGCGGGACGGCTTCGGGGCCGTGGTGGGCGGCGATTATGCCGCCGACCATGGCGGCGGTGGTGTCCATGTCGCCGCCCACCTGGACGCACGCGCGGACGGCTGATTCGTAGTCGTCCAGGCGGGTCGCGGCGGCCCAGAGGGCGAACGGGACGGTGTCCTGCGCGGTGATCCGGTTGCCGTTGCCCAGTTCGTGGGCCGCTTCCCGCGGGGTCTTCGCGAGCAGGCGGAGGGAGCGGCGCAGGCCGCGGCGGACGTACTCGCCCATCGTCGTCCGGTCGAGCGCGGTCTCGATGAGTTCGCGGGGCTCGATGGGGTCGCCCGGACGGGACGCGGCGAGGGCGGCGGCGACGGCGATCGCGACGGCGCCCGCGATGCCCTCGGGGTGGGCGTGGGTGACCTCGGCGGACAGGACGGCCTGTTCGGCGGCGCGGTCGAGGTCGTCGCAGAAGTAGGCGCCGAGGGGGGCGACGCGCATGGCGGCGCCGTTGCCGAAGGAGCCCTTGCCGTCGAAGAGTTCGCGGGAGGCGCGGCGCCAGTCGTCGCCGTTCTGGATGCGCTCCAGGAGTTCGAGGGCGCCGGCGCCGTAGCGGCGGCCGATGTCCATGCGGTCGGCGAAGGAGTGGGCCAGATCATCTTGGTTGATTTGCCCGGATTGGTTTAGGGCGTCGGTTATGGAGCACGCCATCTCCGTGTCGTCCGACCAGTTCCAGGGGGCGGGCGGCATGCCGGTCTCCGTGGAGACGTCCCGGTTCGCGAGGAGGAAGAACTGATCGCCGAAAGCGTCGCCGACCGACAGGCCGACGAGCGAACCTTCGGCGCGCGCCGAGCGTTCGTCCAGGGTGAGGGGCATAGTGCGTCCTTCCGCCGGGGGCACGGTCGAGCAGCGAGAGTTCTGTGACCCGAGGGACATGTTCCCACTGATTTTACCGACCGGACCTGTCATACCTACGGTTCCGTAGGTTACGTTGGCGTAGGTAAGACCTCCCGAGTTGCAGGAAGTGGTGACGCATGACGACAGCCACGACGGTGGATCCTCCGCGCCCGCAGCGGCGCCCCGAACTGGCACCCGAACCGCAGGGCAACGCCGAACGCCTCCTCGTCGCGGTGTTCACCGGCGTGCCCTTCCTGGCCCTGATCGCGGCGGTGCCGCTGGCGTGGGGCAGCTTCCTCGGCTGGACGGACGTCGCGCTCGCCGCGGTGTTCTACGTCCTGACCGCGGGCGGGATCACGGTGGGGTACCACCGGTACTTCACGCACGGGTCGTTCAAGGCGAAGCGGCCGTTGAAGATCTTCCTGGCGCTGGCCGGAAGCATGGCGATCCAGGGTCCGGTCATCACGTGGGTGGCCGACCACCGGCGCCACCACAAGCACTCGGACAAGGAGTTCGACCCGCACTCGCCGTGGCGGTTCGGCAACGACTGGAAGGCCCTGCTGAAGGGCCTGGTGTGGGCGCACTACGGGTGGCTGTTCGACGCCGAGCAGACGTCGAAGCCGCGGTTCGCCAAGGACCTGCTGAACGATCGCGACCTCACCCGGATCCATCGGCTGTTCCCGGCGATGGTGGCGGTGTCGTTCCTGCTGCCGGCGGTGCTCGGCGGGCTGATCACGATGTCGTGGGCGGGGTTCCTGACGGCGCTGTTCTGGGCGGGCTTCGTGCGGATCACGCTCGTCCACCACGTGACGTGGGCGATCAACTCGATCTGCCACACGTTCGGCAAGGAGGACTTCGAGGTCCGGGACAAGTCGCGGAACGTGTGGTGGCTGGCGATCCCGTCGCTGGGCGAATCGTGGCACAACCTGCACCATTCGGACCCGACGTGCGCGCGGCACGGCGTGCTGAAGGGGCAGATCGACATCAGCGCCCGGATCATCCAGGGCTTCGAGAAGGCCGGCTGGGCGTACGACGTGCGGTGGCCGAACGATGAGCGGCTCGCCGCACGGCGGACGAAGCAGCCTGCTTGAGCGTCACAATTGACCCTGTGACAGAACCCGCTCCAAGGACCCGCAGAAAGCGGATGACCGGCAAGGAACGCCGCGAGCAGCTGCTGACGATCGGACGCACGCTGTTCGCCGAGCGCGGCCTGGACGGCACCTCGGTGGAGGAGATCGCGTCCGCGGCGGGCGTCTCCAAGCCGGTCGTGTACGAGCACTTCGGCGGCAAGGAGGGCCTGTACGCGGTCGTGGTGGACCGGGAGTTCGAGGGTCTGCTGCGGCTCGTGACCGAGGCGCTGACGTCCGCGCGGCACTACCGGGGCAAGCTGGAGAAGGCCGCGCTGGGGCTCTTGGAGTACATCGAGAGCAATCCGGACGGGTTCCGCATCCTCGTCCGGGACTCGCACGGCGGCACCGGTACCGGGAGCTACGCGAGCCTGCTGAGCGAGATCGCCGGGGAGGTCGAGTACATCCTCGCTCAGGAGTTCGACCGGCACGGGTACGACGACAAGTTCGCGCCGCTGTACGCGCAGAGCCTGGTCGGGATGGTGGCGGTCACGGGCCAGTGGTGGCTGGACGTCCGCAAGCCACGCCGCGAGGACGTGGCGGCGCACATCGTGAACCTGGCGTGGAACGGGCTGTCGGGGCTGGAGCAGCGTCCGTCGCTGGATCCCCGGCGGCGGCGCAAGGAGATGGAGCGCGCGCAGAAGCGGGCGGAGAAGATCGCGGCCAAGGAGGAGAAGGCCGCGGCGCGCGCGCAGGTCAGGACCCGCCGGGACGACGGCGCGGACGAGCCGGAGTAAGCGGAGCCGTACGTGCGTCGGCGGCCGTCCGGAGTTCGTCCGGGCGGCCGCCGACCGGGGTCGCCGACGTCGGGTCGCGACGCCGGGGTCGTGGTGCGACCGTGTCGGTCGCGCCGGTCGCCGCCCGCCGTCCGGGTCTCGCACACCGCAGGGGAACGATTCGCTGTCCCCGGACGGGCGGGCGGCGCCGTGGTCTAGGTGCGTCGGGCGATCACGAAGATCCTCCGGAACGGGTAGACGGTGCCGTGTGCGCGCGCGGGGTAGGCGTCGCGCAGGCGTTCGCGGTACTCGGCGACGAACGCGTCGGCGTCCGGGGCGTCGAGTGCGGTGAGGACGGGGCGCAGTGCGGTGCCCTTGACCCATTCGAGGACGGGGTCGTCGCCCGTGAGGGTCTGCATGTAGGTGGTCTCCCAGGCGTCGACGGCGCAGCCGTGGCCGGCGAGGAGGTCGAGGTATCCCTCGGCGCTGAGGACGGGCGCGTCCCGCACGATGTGGCCGAGGCGCGGGGCCCACCGGTCGGACGTGCAGAGTTCGCGGAGGATCGTGTGGCTGGGGGCGGCGAAGTTGCCGGGGACCTGGAAGGCGAGCCGTCCGCCGGGGGCGAGGGCGCCGGCCCAGCGGGGCAGCAGTTCGAGGTGTTCGGGGACCCACTGCAGGACGGCGTTGGACACGATGAGGTCGATGTCGTGGCCGTCCCAGGTGCGGAGGTCCTGGACGCGGAAGGTGAGACGTCCGGGGATCTCGTGGGCGCGCGCGGCGTCGATCATCTCGGGCGAAGAGTCGAGGGCCTCCACGACGGCGCCGGGCCAGCGGCCCGCCAGTGTCGCGGCCGGCTCCCCGCTCCCGCATCCGAGGTCGACGATCCGCCGGGGCGCGACGTCGCCGAGCCGTTCCACGAGTTCGCGGAACGGCCGGAAGCGTTCGTCTCCGTAGACCCCGTACTGCGCGGGGTCCCAAACGGCCTCGGCGTGTCTCGACATCAAGACATATGATGCCGCCCCCATATCTTGATGTCAAGAATCACGGCGACCGGTCACCTGACGGATGCCCGGGCGTCACTTCCGCTCCTACGCTCGCCGCATGATCGCGACGAATCCCGGCCGGGCGCTCGTCCTCGGCCCCGGCGGGCCGGTGGGCACCGCCTGGCTCCTCGGCCTCGCCGCGGGCCTGCACCGGCACGGCGTCGACCTCGCCGCAGCGGACCTGATCGTGGGCACCTCCGCGGGCGCCATCGCGGGCGCCATGATCGCCTCCGGCCGCGACCTGGACGCGTGGGCCGACACGCCCAGCCCCGCGCGGCCCCCGGCGGCCGGGGGCGGGGCCGGGCCGGTCATGGCGCGGGTGTTCGGGCTGCTGAACGACGCGGCGCTCGACCCGGCCGAGGCGCGGCGGCGGGTGGGGCGGCTGGCGCTGGAGGCGGACGCCCTGGACGGCGAGGCCCACCGGGAGCGGATCCGGGCCCTCGTGGGGACGGACGACTGGCCGGACGGGCAGCTGCTCGTGACGGGCGTGGACGTCGCGTCCGGGGAGCCGGTGGTGTGGGATCGGACGAGCGGGGTGCCGCTGTCGGCGGCGGTGGCGGCGAGCAGCGCGGCGCCCGGGATGGCGCGGCCGGTGACGATCGGGGGGCGGCGGTACATGGACGGCGCGTTCGGCGGCGGCTCGAACGCCGCGCTCGCCGCGGGCGCGGGCACGGTCGTCCTGGTGGAGCCGGTGGGCTTCGGCGGCCCGGGCGCGGGCGCGGACGTGCGGCTCGTGCCGGACGCCGGGTCCCTGCGGGCGTTCGGCGGCGACCTCGGCGACACGGGCCGGTGGGGCGGCTGCTTCCGGGCGGGCGTGCGCCAGTCCGCCGGCGAGGCGGCGCGGCTGCGCCCGGGGCCGTGGGGGTGATCTGTCGGCGGGGAGATCGCGGGGGTTAGGGTCCCCTCACGCCCGCACCCCGGGGTATCTCGATATCAAGACAGGTAGGCTTGCGGCATGGAGGATGAGGTCGACCGGCTGGTCGAGGCGTGGCGGACCGAGCGCCCGGACCTGGACGTGCGTCCCCTGCAGGTCCTCAGCCGGGTGTCGCGGCTGGCCCGTCACCTCGACCGGGCGCGGCGGGCCGTGTTCGTGGCCCACGACCTCGAGTCGTGGGAGTTCGACGTGCTCACGGCGCTGCGCCGGGCGGGCTCCCCGTACCAGCTGAGCCCCGGACGGCTGCTGCGCGCGACGCTCGTCACGTCGGGCACGATGACGAACCGGATCGACCGGCTGGCGGCGGCGGGGCTGGTGGAGCGGCACCCGGACCCGCAGGACAAGCGCGGCGTCCAGGTGCGGCTCACCGAGGCGGGACTGACCCGGGTGGACGCGGCGTTCGCCGATCTGCTGGCCCGCGAGGAGACGATCCTCGCGGGGCTGAGCCCGGCGCAGCACGAGGCCCTGGCGGGGCTGCTGCGCACGCTGCTGGTCCCCTTCGACACCGCGCGCGACTAGCGGAGGGCCGCCTCGAGCGCGGCGGCCAGGCCGCAGAGCCGTTCCTCGCCGCCCGCCGGCCCGATGAGCTGGACGGACGCCGGCAGGTGCGAGCCCGGCAGCGGGACCGGCAGCGCGAACGCGGGCAGCCCGGCGACGTTCACGGGGCCGGTGAGCCGGGTGAGGGGCAGGTCGCCTTGGAGGTCGTCGTCGGGTTCGGGCGCGACGGTCGGCAGGACCGGCAGGGCGATCGCGGCGTGGCGTTCGAGGATCGCGCCGAGTTCGGCGCGCAGCGCCCACTGCACCTCCCGGGCCCACGGGAGGTACTTGCGGGAGATGCTCTTGAGCAGCGGCAGACGGTGCCGCATGCGTTCGCTGACGAGGTCGGGCCGGTCGAGGTAACGGCTGTCGACGTTCCACGCCTCGTCCCCGACGATCGCGCCGTTGGCCATGCCGCCCTCGTCGAACGCCTCGCTGCGCACGTCGGCGAGGGCCGCGACGCGGCGCAGGGCGTCGTCGACGGCCGCGTCGATCTCGGGACGGACGCCCGGCGGCCGGAGCCGCGCGATGGGAAGGCCCGGCTCGTACGGGACGGGCGCGAAGCCGGGTTCGAGCAGCCGCATCCCGAGGACGACGGCGGCGACGTCGCGGCCCATGGGCCCGACGGTGTCGAGGGACGGGGCGAGGGGGTGGACGCCGTCGAGGGGGACGCGGCGGTGGGTGGTCTTGAGGGCCGCGATGCCGCAGCAGGCGGCGGGAACGCGGACGGACCCGCCGGTGTCGGTGCCGAACGCGACGTCGGCCTCGCCGGCGGCGACGGCGACGGCGGAGCCGCTGGACGAGCCGCCGGGGATACGGGACGGGTCGAGCGGGTTGACGGGCGTCCCCGACCAGGGGTTGACGCCGTCGACGCCGAGGCAGAACTCGGTGAGGTTCGTCTTGCCGACGATGCGGGCGCCGGCGGCGCGGGCGGACGCGACGACGGCGGCGTCCCGCTCGGCGGGCCGGGCGAGCGCCGCGATGGCGGCGCTGCCCGCGGTGGTGGGCAGCCCCGCGACGTCGATGGCGTCCTTCACGGCCAGCCGGGGGCCGTCACCGGGCGCGTCCGTCCGAATGATCCATGTCGACATGGGGGGATTGTGCCGGTCAGCCGATGTCCTCGGCCAGCATGAGCCATTCCTCCTCGATCTCGGCGGCCTGCGCCTGGATCTCCTTGAGGCGGCCGTCGAGCTCCTGGAGCTTGGCGTAGTCGGTGGCGTGCGCGGCGAGCTGCTCGTGCAGGTCGGCCTCCTGCGCCGCGAGCTTCTCCAGGCGGCGTTCGAGCCGGTCGAGCTCCTTGCGCGCCTTCCAGTCCTGCTGGCCCTTGGGCTTGGACGGCTGCGCGGGGGCCGCCGCGGCGGACGTCCCGGCGGCCGCGGACGGCGCGGGACCGGACGCGGCGCGGGCGGACGCGCGGCGCTCGAGGTACTCGTCGACGCCGCCGGGCAGCATCGACACGCGGCCGTCGCCGAGGAGGGCGGCGACGCGGTCGGTGACGCGCTCGAGGAAGTACCGGTCGTGGCTGACGACGACGAGGGTGCCGGGCCAGCCGTCGAGGAGGTCCTCGACCTCGGTGAGGGTCTCGATGTCGAGGTCGTTGGTGGGCTCGTCGAGGAGCAGGACGTTCGGCTCGCCCATGAGCAGCCGCAGCAGCTGCAGGCGGCGGCGCTCGCCGCCGGACAGGTCGCCGACGGGCGTCCACTGCCGGTCGCCGGGGAACCCGAGCCGTTCGAGGAGCTGGCTCGCGGTCCATTCGCGCTTGCCGACGGTGATGCGGCGGCGGATCTCCTCGACCGACTCCAGCACGCGCCGGGCCGGGTCGAGTTCCTCCAGGTTCTGCGACAGGTGCGCGAGCTGGACGGTCTTGCCGCGCACCATCGCCCCGGCGGACGGGGCGACCGTGCCGTCGAGGAGGCGCAGCAGGGTGCTCTTGCCGCTGCCGTTGACGCCGACGAGGCCGACGCGCTCGCCGGGCCCGAGCCGCCAGGTGAGGTGCTCGAAGAGGGAGCGGTCGCCGACGCGGACGGTGACGTCCTCGGCGTCGATGACGGTCTTGCCGAGCCGGGCGGTCGCGAACCGGGTCAGTTCGACCGGGTCGCGGGCCGGGGGCTCGTCGGCGATGAGGGCCTGCGCGGCGTCGACCCGGAACTTGGGCTTGGACGTGCGGGCCTGCGGGCCGCGCCGCAGCCACGCGAGCTCCTTGCGCAGCAGGTTCTGCCGCTTGGCCTCGGTGGCGGCGGCGATGCGGGCGCGTTCCGCCTTGGCCAGGACGTACGCGGAGTAGCCGCCCTCGTAGCGTTCGACGCGGCCGTCGACGACCTCCCAGGTGCGGTCGGTGACGGCGTCGAGGAACCAGCGGTCGTGGGTGACGACGAGCAGCGCGCCCTTGCGGGCCCGCAGGTGCCGGGCGAGCCAGTCGATCGCCTCGATGTCGAGGTGGTTGGTGGGCTCGTCCAGCAGGATCAGGTCCGACTCGGGGACGAGCAGGCGGGCGAGGGCGATCCGGCGCCGCTCGCCGCCCGACATGCCGGCGATGGGGGCGTCCAGGTCGAGGCCGGGCAGCAGCCCGGCGAGGACGTCGCGGACGCGCGTGTCGCCGGCCCATTCGTGCTCGGCGCGGTCGCCGAGGACGACGGACCGGACGGTCGCGCCCGCGGGGAACTCGTCGCGCTGCACGAGGTGCCCGAGCCGCAGCCCGCGCGCGTGCGTGACGCGCCCGGCGTCGGGCTCGGTCTCCTTCGCGAGGACGGACACGAGGGTGCTCTTGCCGCCGCCGTTGCGGCCGACGACGCCGATCCGGTCCCCTTCGTCGAGGCCGAGGGAGACGGCGTCCAGCAGCGGCTTGGGCCCGTAGGCCTTGGCGACGTTCTCAAGATTGATCAGATTCACGACGCTTCCAGCCTATTGCCCCGGACGAACCGGTCGCGCGCGCAGCGGGCGGTCAGTCGCCGCCGCCTCCGCCCCCGCCGCCTCCCCCACCGGAGTCGCCGCCGGACCCGCCGGATCCGCCGCCGGAGTCCCCGCCGTGGCCGCCGCTGGAGTGGCCGCCCGTCCAGTCGTCGAAGCCGACGTCACCGCCCCATCCGCCGTCGTGCCGGTGGTGGTGCTGACCCGGGTGGTAGGGCCCGGGGCCGTAGCCCGGGCCGGGGCCGTAGCCCGGGCCGGGGCCGGGGCCGTAGCCGGGCGGGCCGTACGCGCCGGGGCCCGGGGCCGGCCGCGGCTTCCGCGTCGTCGCGACGACGACGAGGACGACCACGCCGACCACCACGACGAACAGCACGGCCACGATCATGAGGAGAAGCAGCGAGACCAAGGGGAGTCCAAGGGTGTGGGGGCTTCTGGGGGCGTCGGGGGCGGGACGCGGGCGCTAGGGCACGCGGGCGGGCGGTCCCGCCGTGCCGTCCTGGCGACGGCGCGGTCCGGCCCCGCGGGCGGCCACCGTCTCGGGGGCGTTCCGCCGGAGGTCGCGGTCCCGGCGCACGGCCAGCACGACGAGCGTCACCATCATCGCGACGGCGACGAGACCCAGCAACCCGGAAAGGTACGTCATCGCTTCACCTCGTCCGCGGAATCGGCGTCACGGGACATGACGTCCGTCGCGGAGGCGAAGTTCGCTTGTGTGCGGTGCGCAACTAAAGCCGCGGCGCTACATGATCGTGGCTCCGGGGACAGGTCCGTGCGCGGTGAGCGTCTGCGCGGCGACGCCGGCGCGGCCGAGCGCGCCCGCCAGGGCGGCGGCGCCGGCGGCGTCCGCGGCGAGGAACGCGCAGGTCGGGCCGGACCCGGAGACGAGCGCGCCGAGGGCGCCGAGGTCGCGGCCGGCGTCCAGGGCGGCCCGCAGGGACGGGCGCAGCGCGAGCGCGGCGGGCTGCAGGTCGTTGGTGAGCGCGGCGCCGAGCGCCCCGGCGTCCCCGGCGGCGAGCGCGGCCATGAGCGCGGCGGACTCCCGCGGCGGCGGGACGGCGCCGCCGCCCGCGGCGCGGATCCGGTCGCACTCGGCGTAGACGGCGGGGGTGGACAGGCCGCCGTCGGCGGTCGCGAACACCCAGTGGAAGGTGCCGCGGACGGTCGCGGCGGTGAGCCGCTCGCCGCGCCCGGTGCCGACGGCGGTGCCGCCGAACAGCGCGAACGGGACGTCGCTGCCGAGCCGGGCGCCGAGGTCGAGCAGGTCGCCGGGGGCGAGGACGGGCGCGGCGGGGTCGTCCCAGAGGCGGGCGCAGGCGAGCAGCGCGGCGGCGGCGTCGGCGCTGCCGCCCGCCATCCCGCCCGCGACGGGGATCGCCTTGCGGATCCGCAGCGCGACGGCGGGCGCGACGCCGAGGCGTCCGGCGACGAGCCGGGCCGCGCGGGCCGCGAGGTTGCCGTCGTCGGTGGGGACGCCGCCGATCGCGACGCGGGAGCCGGGCGCGGCCTCGACGGTGATCCGCAGCGCGTCCGCGGGTTCGGCGGTGACCTCGTCGAACAGCGACACGGCGTGGAAGACGTTGACGAGGTCGTGGTACCCGTCGTCGCGCAGCGGCCCGACGCCGAGCTGCAGGTTGACCTTGGCGGGGACGCGCACGCTCACCGGTTTCACGTCACCGAACCCTATTGGACGCGCGGGGCGCCCGCGCACCGGAGCGCGCGGCCGCCGGGCGGGTCGGCCAGGGTCAGCCGCCGCTGGTGACGGGGAGGTCGCGGGGGTTGAAGTAGGGGGCGGTGGCGAGTTCGCGGAGCGCCGACACCGCGTGCTCGTCGCCCGTCACCGCGTACCGGTGGCGCTCGTCGCGGGGGCCGTCGGCGCGCTCGTCGGAGTTGAAGTAGACGACGGCCTTGACCTGCGGGTCCTGGAGGGTCTCGGCGGCGGCGCGGAGCCATTCGGCGCGGCGCTCGCCGTACGAGCGGGGCACCCCGAACTCGGCGATCATGATGGGCTTGGAGCGGTCGCGGGCCCACTGCAGGAACGGCTTGAGGGACTCCGACAGCTCCTGGAAGTCGAAGTCGCCGCTGGGCCGGGCGTCGGCGCAGATCCAGTCGACGTGTGCGTCGCCCGGGTAGTAGGCGCCGGCGTCGCGCGTCCCGAAGCCGCGGGCGGTGGGGCACCAGACCCAGGCGACGTTCTGCACCTTCTCCTCGGCGAACACCTTCCGCATATGCTTCCAGGCGGCGATGAAGTCGGCCGGGGAGTGGACGCGCTCCTCCTCGGCGAGCTCGTCCATGTCGCGGGACCAGCGCAGGAAGACGGGCTTGCCGAGCTTCTTGATCGCGCGGGCCCGCTCGCGGACCATGTCGTCGAAGCGGCCCTGGACGACCTCGCGGGTGTCGCCGCCGTCCCAGGTCAGCAGCAGGTGGCGGTCGGATCCGGTGACCTCGGCGGCGAGGTCGCCGGGGAAGTCGGCCTTCCAGTCGTGGTAGGTCTGCACGATGTCGAGCCGGCGGCCGAGGTCGCCCTCGAACGAGGTGACGTCCGCGATGTCGGGCCCGTTGGGGTCGACCGCGCCGCTCCCGCTTCCGGACGGGCTCGCGCTGGGGCTCGCCGACGGGCTCGGGCTCTCGTCCCGCCCGCCGCCGTCGCCCTCGCCCTCGTCCTCGCCGCCGGGGGCGGCGACGGTGCCGGGCAGCCAGGCGCCGAAGTAGGCGCCCTCCTCCGGGGGGACGGGCGCGACGCCGGCCCGCGCCGTCGTCGTGATGTCGGGGGCCGCGCCCGCGCCGTCAGAGCAGCCCGCCGCGACCGTCCCGGCGAGTCCCGCCACCGCGATCAGGGCCGTCGCCACGACCGGGATCCTCGCTCGCGCCGTCCGCGAACGCGCGTTCACCATCGTC
This sequence comes from Spirillospora sp. NPDC052242, assembly GCF_040679555.1. Classification (NCBI taxonomy): domain Bacteria; kingdom Bacillati; phylum Actinomycetota; class Actinomycetes; order Streptosporangiales; family Thermomonosporaceae; genus Spirillospora; species Spirillospora sp. NPDC052242. Next base: position 188,161 of record NZ_JBFAUZ010000002.1, on the reverse strand, counting down.
CTCCGACTCATCCGGGTTCGCTGCGTCCCCGGGGGCCGCCGCCGGGGGATCATGGGGGGCTCCGCCCCGCCCTGAAGGACCATACTCGGCAATCCGGGCGAAGGAGGCCACGTCGAGGGCTTCGCCCCGGGCGCGCGGATCGACGCCCGCCGCCCGCAGCGCCTCCTCGGCCGCCGCGGCGGATCCCGCCCAGCCCGCGAGCGCCGCCCGCAGCGTCTTGCGCCGCTGCGCGAACGCGGCGTCCACCACGCTGAACACCTGGTCACGGGACGCGGTGGTCGGCGGCGGCTCCCGCCGGGTGAACGCGACCAGACCGGAATCGACGTTCGGGACGGGCCAGAACACCGCGCGCCCCACGGGCCCGGCCCGGCGGGCGGTCCCGTACCAGGCGAGCTTCACCGACGGCACCCCGTAGATCTTGCTTCCGGGCGCGGCGACCATCCGGTCGGCGACCTCGGCCTGCACCATGACCAGGGCCTTCTCCAGGGACGGCAGGACGGCCAGCAGGTGCAGGACGACCGGGACCGCCACGTTGTACGGGAGGTTCGCCACCAGCGCCGTGGGGGCCGGGCCGGGCAGCTGTGTGATCTTCATCGCGTCGGCCCGCACGACCTCCAGCCGGCCGGCCAGGTCGGGCTCGCGCGCCGCCGCCGTCGCGGGCAGCTCGCCCGCGAGCACGGGGTCGATCTCCACCGCGACGACCCGCCGGACCTCCGGCAGCAGCGCCAGCGTCAGGGACCCGAGCCCGGGCCCGACCTCGATCACGACGTCGTCCGGGGCGAGGCCGGCCGCGCGCACGATGCGCCGCACGGTGTTGGCGTCGATCACGAAGTTCTGGCCGAGCGTCTTCGTCGGCCGCACGCCGAGCCGTCCCGCCAGCTCCCGGACGTCCGCCGGCCCGAGCAGTCCCCGCGTCTCCCCCATCCGTCGATTGTCTCAGCCGCCGCACCCTCCCCCGGCCGCGCACGGGCACGGGCACGGGCATGACCGATGGGAACGCTCCCCGGGCGGGGTGCGTCGGATGACCATGCGCCGCCTCCGCCTCGTGCTCGTCGCCGTCCCCGTGCTGATCGTGGCCCTGTGGGCCGCCCATACCGCCGTCCTCGCGTACACGTTCGCCGCCGGGGAGAAGGCCACCGCGACCGTGGAGGCGTGCAGCCGCGGCGGGACGACCGGCGGCCGCGGGTCCTCCGGGAGCTGCCGCGGCGAGTGGCGCACCGAGAGCGGCGAGATCGGCACGGGCGGGATCTACAACCTGGACGTCCGAGAAGCCTCGGGCGAGACCGTCCAGGTCCGGATCGGGCCGCTGGGGCCCTACGCGAACGGGTGGGAGCGGGCCTGGGTCGGGTCGGCCGTCTCCCTCGGCTACATCCTGGTCGCCCTGATCGTCTACATCGCGGTGCTCCGCTGGAAGAAGGTCTTCCACCGCGAGAAGCTCGCCGAGTCGATGGCCGGCGACGACGCCGCGCTGATCGTCACCGAGGGCGAGGCGCGCCGCGCCGACGGCTCCCCGCACGTCCTCGTCCGGCGCCTGGACGGGCCGCCCGCCGGGCACCGGCGGCTCGACCTGCCGGGCCGGACCGAGCGCCACGACGAACTCGCCGGGCCCGGGCGCACCGTCTTCCAGTCCGTGCTCGGCGCGGACGAGCGCCCGCTGATGTTCCTGGAGCACCGCTCGGACCGGAAGCTGAACCCCGAGACCGTCCTGCTCGACCCGTCCGGCGCCCCGACGATGCTCGTCCGCCGGGTCGGCGACCGGGAGTTCCGGCTGCTGGACCCCGCCGGGGCCGAACTCGGGTCCGCCCGGCCGCCCGGCCGCGCCCGCGTCCCCACGCTGGAGGTGCGGGACGCCGGCGGGAAGCGGGTCGCGGTGACCGTCGGGCGGCGCGGCGCCTGGCTCCTGCGGACCGAGGCGGACGCGCCCGAACCGCTGCGCGACGCCGCGCTCGTCATCGCGCTCGTCCAGAACCGCGCCGCCTACTGAGATGGACCGCGCACGCCGCGTCCGGCTCCTCGCGATCGCCCTGCTCGCCGCGTTCGTGATCGCCCCGCTGGTCTGGCCCGCCGTCCTGGCGTACACGCTGCACTTCGGCGAGCGCGGCACCGCGACCGTCGCCGGGTGCGTGACGACCACGGGGCGCGGGTCGTCCACGACGTGCCGCGGCACGTGGCGCACCGGGAGCGGGGAGACCGGGCGGGGCGAGATCTACGGGCTCGCGCCCCGCACCCCGGCCGGACGGACGGTCCCGGTGCGGATCGGCCCCGCCGGTCCCTACGCGAACGGCTGGTCGTCGCGGACGCTGCCGAGCGCCCTGATCCCGATCGCGTTCGTCACGGTGCCCACCGCCCTCGCCGTGCCGCTGATCCTGCGGATGCGCCGGGCCGTCCACCGCCGGGGCCGGCGGCTCGCCGCCGAACTGCTCGCCGGACCCGGCGCCCTCCTCGTCTCCCGCGACGCGGTCCACCGTGCCGACGGCACCCCGTACGCGACCCTGCGGGCCGCGCCCGCGCCCGTCCCCGGCCATCGCCGCCTCGACCTGCCCGGACGTCCCGAACGCGTGCACCCGCCGGTGCCGGGGACCGTGCCGGACCGCCCGGCCGCCGAGTTCACGTCCCTCGACGACCCCGCCGGACGGACCCTCCTGTACTGCGAGCACCGCACCGACGCCCGGTTCGAGCCCGAGATCGTCCTGCTCGACCCGTCGGGCGCCCCGCGCCTCCTCGCCCGCCGCGAGTCCCCGCACCCGCTCGCCTACCGGCTGCTCGACCCGTCCGGCGCCGACCTCGGCTCCGCCCGGACGGCCACCGGCACCGGCACGCTCGCCGTCCGCGACACCGCCGGGACGCGCGTCGCCGCCGCGGGCCTGCGCGGACGCGACTGGGTCCTGCGGGCCGACGGCGCCGCGCCCGAACCGCTGCGCGACGCCGCGCTCGTCCTCGTCCTCGCCCAGTTCCGCACCCACGACTTCACCTGACCGGAACCGGCCCGGCCCCCGCCCGCCCACCGCCCCTACGATTCCTGATCATGCTGTGGCGGCGGATCGTGGTGTCGGTGGTCCTGACGGTGGTGGTCGCGCTCGCGATCTTCTGGCCGTCCATGATGGCGTGGACGTACGCCGCCGGGGAGCGGGCGGAAGGGACCGTCACCGTGTGCGACACCTTCGCCACCGGTTCCAAGGGGGAAGGCCGGGAGAAGCGCTGCAAGGCCACTTGGACGACCGAGAGCGGCGAGTCCGGCGAGGGCTACATCTACGGGCTCGACGTCGACACGCCGGACGGCACCCGCGTCGACCTGCACATCGGCCCCGTGGGACCGTACGCGGGGCCCGTCACCGACCAGCACGAGTACTTCGTCCACGCGGTGATCCTGCTCGTCCTGGGCGGGCTGTGGTCGGCGCGGATCGTGCGCCGCGTCGCGTCCGGCCGCGCCACCGCCCGCGCGCTGCTGAACGCGCCGGACGGGACGAAGCTCGTCGTCACCCGCCGCAGGGCGAGGGTGCCGGGCGGCGGCGTGCACGCGTCCCTGCGCCGGGCCGAGGCACCGGCCGGATACGCCCACCCCCGGCCGAACCAGGTCGACTCGGTGGAGATGCGGCTTTTCGTCGACGCCGGGTGGGTCCTCGGGAAGGTGTACGACCGGAAGGGGTTCGCGGCCCTGCACGACGCCTCCGGTCGGCCGTTCTTGCTCGTCGCCCTTCCCGCCACCCCGCTGGGCAAGCCCGACTACGTGCTGGTCGACACGTCCGGGAAGGCCCGCCTGATCATCACGCGGACCGCCTGGAGCCCGCGCGCCTACACGCTGACGGACCCGGACGGCGTGCCGCTCGGCGCGGTCGGGGCGCCGGCCGGGCACGGGCCCGGCGTGCTGGAGGTCACCGACGCCGAGGGCACCCGCGTGGCGACGGCGGCGTGCCGCGGACGGTCGTGGGCGCTGCACACGGCACCGTCCGCGGCGCCGATCCTGCGGGACGCGGCACTCGTGATCGCCTTCATCCAGCACCGCCTCGGCGACTGACGCGACCGGCCACGGCGGCGAGGGGTCACCAGGGGCCGAAGGCGCGCTCCCCGTTGGCGGCGATCGCCGTGCACAGCTCGTCCACCTCGACGCCCTTGACCTCGGCCATCGCACGGACGGTGTGCGGGATCAAGTACGACGCGTTCGGCTTGCCCCGGTGCGGGATCGGGGTGAGGAACGGCGCGTCGGTCTCGACGAGGATCAGGTCGAGGGGCGCGACGCGCAGCGCCTCGCGGAGCGGCTCGGCGTTCTTGAACGTGACGTTCCCGGCGAAGCTCATCAGGTAGCCGCGTTCGGTGCAGACCTCCGCCATCGCGGCGTCCCCGGAGAAGCAGTGGAAGACGACCGTGCCGGGCGCCCCCTCCTCCTCCAGGATCGCCAGGACGTCGTCGTGGGCCTCGCGGTCGTGGATCACGAGGGCCTTGCCGGTGCGCTTGGCGATGCCGATGTGCGCGCGGAACGAGCGGTGCTGGTCGCCCTGGGGCGCCCAGTCCCGGTAGTAGTCGAGGCCGGTCTCGCCGATGGCGCGGACCTTCGGGTGCGCGGCCATCGCCTCGATGTCGGCCAGGACGGCGTCGGAGATCCCCGTCGTCTCGTTCGGGTGGATCGCGACGCCCGCGTACACGTCGTCGAACTCGCCCGCGGCGTCCACGGCGAACCGGGACGACGCCAGGTCGCAGCCGATCGTGACGATGCGGGCGATGCCCGCCGCCTTCGCGGCGGAGAGCTGCTCGTCCACCGGCGTCTCGACGATGTCGAGGTGGCAGTGGCTGTCGAAGACGTCCACGGGGAGGCGGTCGGGCAGCGGCGGGTACGACCGCGCCGCCTGCCCGCCGGAGCTCACGCGCCCTCCAGCCGGGCGAGCTCCTCGTCGACCATCGACTCGTCCAGCTTCTTGAACAGCGGCGTCGGCTTCGCCAGCGGGACGCCCGGCCGGATCGGCCGCGACTCCCAGCGGGCCTCGACGTCGTAGTCGCCCGTCAGGATGCGGTAGTCCGGGCCGCCGTCCTCGGAGACGTCCCGCAGCTCCGGCATGCCGCTCCACACGCCCTCGCCGCCGAGCATCGCGTACACCTTCTGCGACGAGTTCGGCAGGAACGGCGTGAGCAGCGTCTTCGCGTCGTCCACGACCTGCAGCGCGGTGTGCAGGATCGACTGGACGCGCGCCGGGTCGTCCTTCAGCTTCCACGGGGCCTGGTCCGACAGGTACTTGTTGGCGTCGCGGACGACGTCGAGCGCCTCGGTGATCGCGTTCTTGAACCGGGACCGCTCGAGTTCGGCGCCGACGGCCGCGAACGCGTTCCGGCTGCGCTCCATCAGCGCCCGGTCGGCGTCGTTCAGGTCGCCCGGCTCGGGGATCGCGCCGTAGTTCTTCGCGGCCATGTTCACCGACCGGTTGACCAGGTTGCCCCACGCCGCGACGAGCTCGTCGTTGTTGCGGCGGCGGAACTCCGACCAGGTGAAGTCGGTGTCCTGGTTCTCGGGCCCCGCGACCGCGACGTAGTAGCGCAGGGCGTCCACGTCGTAGCGGTCGAGGAAGTCCTTCACGTAGATGACGATCTGGCGGGACGAGGAGAACTTCTTCCCCTCCATCGTGAGGAACTCGGACGACACCACCTCGGTCGGGACGTTCAGGGCGCCCAGCGATCCCGGCTTGCCGCCCTTGTCGCCCTGCCCGCTGTAGCCGAACAGCATCGCGGGCCAGATCTCGGAGTGGAAGACGATGTTGTCCTTGCCCATGAAGTAGTACGACAGGGCGTCCGGGTCCTGCCACCAGCCGCGCCACAGGTCCGGGTCGCCCTGCCGCCGCGCCCACTCCACCGACGCGGAGAAGTAGCCGACGACCGCGTCGAACCACACGTACAGCTTCTTGGTCGGGTTGTCGCGCCAGCCGTCCAGCGGGATCGGGACGCCCCAGTCGAGGTCGCGGCTGATCGCGCGCGGCTGCAGGTCGTCCAGGAGGTTCAGCGAGAACTTCAGCACGTTCGGCCGCCACTGCCCCTGCTTGCCGCGCAGGTACTCGCCCAGGACGTCCGTGAACGCGGGCAGGTCGAGCATGAAGTGCTCGGTCTCGACGAACTTCGGCTTCTCCCCGTCGATCCGGCTCACCGGGTTGATCAGGTCGATCGGGTCGAGCTGGTTGCCGCAGTTGTCGCACTGGTCGCCGCGCGCGCCGTCGTACCCGCAGATCGGGCAGGTGCCCTCGATGTACCGGTCGGGCAGGGTCCGCCCGGTCGACGGGGAGATCGCCCCCATCGTCTCCTTCGGGAAGATGTACCCGTTGTCGTACAGGCCCTTGAAGATCTCCTGGACGACCGCGTAGTGGTTCACCGTCGAGGTCCGGGTGAACAGGTCGTACGACATGCCGAGGCCGTGCAGGTCCTCGGCGATCACCCGGTTGTACCGGTCGGCGAGTTCGCGGGCGGTCACGCCCTCCTTGTCGGCCTGCACCTGGATGGGCGTGCCGTGCTCGTCGGTGCCGCTCACCATCAGGACCTTGTTGCCCGCCATCCGCTGGTAGCGGCTGAACATGTCGGCGGGCAGCGCGAATCCGGAGACGTGCCCGATGTGACGGGGCCCGTTGGCGTACGGCCAGGCGGGCGCGGTCAGAATGTGTCGGCTTGACGAGGACATGGAATCAAGGGTAGTCGCCGTCCGCCCTCCGGATCGCACGGTCATCCCCGGCATCCCGCGGCAGTAGCCTGGTTCGGCGTTCCCGCCGCACGAACCGAACGACCCGAAGGCTGACACGGACATGCCCCAGACGACGACAGGCGAGGCCGACCACCGGACCGCGGGCGACGCCGGACCGTCCCGCCGTCCCGCCGCCCGGCTCCTCGCCCGCGTCCGCCGCACCCGGCGCGTCGTCTGGCTCGCCCTCCTCGTCTCCGCGGCCGCCGTCGGCGTCCAGTACGTCCTGATGACGCCGCCGCTGTACTTCGACCCGCACTACGTGTGGCTCGCGGCCCGCTCGTGGCCCGACATCCCGCTGACGCAGTGGCCGTTCGACGAGGTTCCGCACCAGGTCACCCGGATCGGCCTCGTGCTGCCCGCGCGGCTGGTCATGACGGTCCTCGGCGACGGCCAGGCGGCGTACTTCGTCGTCGCGGCGCTGGGCGGGATCGCGTTCTTCACCGGCACCTACCTGGTCGTCCGCGCCCTGTTCGGGGACGTCGCGGGACTCGCGTCCGCCGCCGTCCTGCTGCTGCACCCGTTCTTCACGCTGACGAACCCGTACGGGCAGGAGATCACCTGGTCGACGGGCGTGGTGCTGCCCGACATGCCGGGCGCCGGGCTGTTCGCGCTCGGGATGGCGGCGCTGGTCGTCGCGAGCCGGCGGGCCGGGCGCGTCCAGACCCGGTGGCTGGTCGCGGCCGGGCTGCTCATGGCGGCGGCGTTCCTCGTCCGCGAGTTCCTGGCGTTCCTGTTCCTCGCGATCCCCGCCTACCTGGCGCTGCTGCGGATCCCGTGGCGGCGCAACATCACGGTCGGGATCCCGATGCTCGGCGTGCTGGTCTTCAACCTCGTCCACAACCAGATCGTGTGGGGATCGCCGCTCGCCGGGCTGTCGTCGGCCGCCACCCACGGCGGCAAGTCCCGCGACTACGTGACGCGCGAGCTGGCGGCCCGCTCGTTCCTGCGGGCCATGCACGACTGGCACCCGCTCGGGACGGTCTTCGTCGTGGCGCTCGCGCTGACGATCGTCGGCTGGGCCGTCACCCGCGACCGCCGCCTCGCGCTCGTCCTCGTCTGGTTCGGCGTCCTCGCCGTCCCGCTCACGGTCTGCGCGGGCGTCCTGGACCCGAACGACATCAAGCTCCGCGCGTGGCTCGTCCGGTACTGGTTCGCCGTCATGCCGGCGCTGCTCGCGGGCGGCTTCGGCTCCCTGATCCTGCTGTACCGGACGATCCCGCGCGCGTGGGTCGGGCGCCTGCGGCTCCGGGCCGCCGCGCCCGTCCTCGCGGCCGGGCTCGGCGTCGCCTACGCGGTCGCGGCCGTGCAGGCCGTCCCGAGCCTCCCCCGCGACAAGGCGTGGGGCGAGCTGCGCGGCCACCTCGCCGCCCACGACGCGGAGATCGACCTGATCGTCACCGACCGGCGGCTCGCGCAGACCCTCGTCTTCTACACGAAGGACGTGTGGGGCGACCGCACCTGGCACGGCGAGATCCGCGACTGGCCGCACTACTCCCCGCAGGTGCCGCGCACCGCCTACGAGGGCCCCCTGCTGTACACCCGGTGGCGCGGCATGGAGTCGCAGATCGGCTACGGCTGGGCGCCGTCCCCCGCCGAGGGCTGGACGCTGATGTGGAAGTCCTCGGACGGCGTCCTCCAACTCTGGAACCCGCCGCGTTGACCCAGGGGGGCGACCCCCTGGAACCCCCGTGAGTCGCAAGGCGATCCTCGCGTGCTGTTGCAAGCGCTCGGGTCCTGTGCGGCCGACGTACGCACGCTCCGGTCGCCTTGCTCCGCGCGCCGGACGGTCCTCGCGCCCGGATGCAAGGCACCGTGGCCCGATGGGCCATCGCCGAGGCGCTGCGGTCGTCCGGCGCGTACACACGCGGATGCAGGCCGGCGCGTACACGGGACTGCAGGCCGGCGCGTACAAGCACACGCGGCTGCGGGCCGGTGCAGGACGTGGGCAGGAGCAGTCGGTCAGGCGCGGGGGTCAGCAGCGGGGGTTCCAGGGGGTCGCCCCCCTGGGCTAGCGGGGTCAGGCGCGCGCCCAGGCTACCCAGTTGCCTTCGGGGGTGCGGCGGGTGTCGACGATCTCCCAGCCGGAGGGCGCGCCGCCGGGCCAGGAGTCGGCGGCGGGGACGTCGCGGGGCCAGGCGAGGACGATCATGTCGGCGTCCTGCGGCGGCGGGGTCCAGCGGGAGTCGAAGAGGGTCCCGTCGCTCCACCAGGCCCAGTAGTAGTGCGAGAGCCGCATGGTCCAGGGGACGTTCCAGTCGACGGCGATCGTGTCCCGGCCGCGCAGGTCGACGCTGCCGCGCAGGTCGGTCTCGGCGGTCTGCTCCGCGACGAGCGGACGGGCGATGCGGTCGACCGCCGTGATCGTCATCGCGAGCGCGACGGCGGCGAGCAGGGCGGCGAGGACGGGTGCGCCGTGCCGGGGCAGCAGGACGGCGGCGGCCGCGGCGGCCAGGATCCCGAGGCCCGCGAGGGTGGCGTGCCAGAGGTGGAAGGAGTCCCAGTCCCAGGTGAGGAACGACGTCTCGGGGAAGTCGTAGATCGTGAACGTGTACTCGCCGAGCAGGTCGCCCGCGTACCACTGGACGACGCCCGCGGCGGCGACCGTCAGGGCGGCGGCCGCCGCGACCGCGGCCGCGAGGGTCCGGCGGGGGACGCGCAGCAGGACGGCGACGCCCGCCATGAACAGGACCGGGGTCACGCACGCCAGGTAGCGCCCGTACACGTAGTTGCCGATGCGGTACTCGACGGGCAGCGCGGCGGACGTCGCGAGGGCGATGCCCGCGACGGTCGCGAGGACGGCGAGGGCGAGCACCCGCAGCGGCACGGCGACGTCCCGGCGCACCACCGCGAACGCGGCGGCGACGAGGCCGATCGCGGCGACGCCGCCGGTCGCGACGGCCTGGTACCAGACCTGCCCGGTCGCGAGCGACGTCATCCAGGCGAAGCCGTCGACGGTGGTGAGCCGCTCGACGAGGTTGCCGCCCAGGTCGTTGTCGCCCGCCGGGTACAGGTGCGGGATGACGACGAGGCGGTTCAGCAGCGCCCCGGCGAGGACCGCGGCGGCGGCGACGGCCCCGGCGAGGATCGTCCCGCGCCACGAGCGGCGGCGCAGCAACGCCCCCGCCAGCAGGACGACCCCGTGGACGACGAGCAGGATCGCGCCCCGGCTGTGCGAGGCGTACGCGAACCCGACGAGCAGCGACCCGCCCGTCCCGTACAGGGCGAGCCGGACGGCCGCGCGGCGGCCCTCCGGGTCACGCGGGGCCGACAGCCAGGCGTGCGCGAGCAGCAGCCAGCCGGCGACGACCACCGGCAGGATCGCGTCGGTGAGGACGAACAGCGAGTAGAACAGCACGCCCGGCAGCAGCGCGGTGACGTGCGCGAACAGGTAGGCGGGCCGCGCGGCGACCGACAGCCGGCGCAGCAGCAGGAACGCCAGGGGCAGCATCAACGCGCTGATCAGCGCGTTGATGACGAGCGCGCCCCGGTAGACGGTGACCGGGTCGTCCGCCCAGAACGCCGGGAGCAGCAGCAGCGGGTACCCGGCGCGGTAGACGGTCCCGTACGACATGTCCGCGTCGGGGCCGCCGGTGAGGACGCGCGCGGCGAACAGGTACCCGGACTCGTCGGGCGTCGCGACCGGCAGCGTCTGCCCGGACGCCAGCCACACCCGGATCCCGACCTGGCCGAGCCACCCGAGGACGAACGCGAGGGCCCAGCGGCGCCGCGCGCGGCGCGCCCGCCCGGCGTCCGGCGGGCCCGCGGCCCCGGACGGGCGGCGCGTGACGGTCAGCGCGCCCTCCGCGCTCATGGACGTCCCGCCTCCGGGCCGGGGCCGGGCGGGGGCGCTTCGGCCGGGGAACGGCCGCTCGGGTGAGGAAGGTCCATGGCCGTCCCAGCCTGTCACAGTACGTGCGGGGGTACGTCCCGGGCCCGGAAAACGCTCAGCGAGTTCTCCGGTCGCGGTGAGCGGACGTTCAGGTTCCGCGGGCCCGGCCGCGGCGGGGCGGGCGTCAGCCGGTCGTCTCGGCGTCCGCGTCCTCCGCGCCGTCCGCGGCGGCGGTCGTGGCGGTGGCCGCGGGGGTCTTCGGCTCGGCGGCGAGCTCGGCCTCCCGGCGGCGCTCCTCCTCGACCCGGTGCGCGGCGGCGTCGACGACGCCCGCGGCCTCCGCGGCGGCGTCCGTCATCGGCGGGTGCTGGCGGCGGCGGATGCCGAGGATGCTGATGAACGCGGTCCCGAACAGCGCCTGCAGGCTCATGACCAGCGCGGTCGCGGCCGGGACGACGATGCGCAGCGACTCGCGCGGGTCGAGCTCGCCGAAGTCGTTGACGCGCCAGTGCAGCAGGGACGCGACGAGGCCGGCGAGGCCGGCGACGGCGAGCAGCCCGGCGACCAGCAGGCCGCGTTCGAGGCTCCACCAGTTGATGAGGCGCTTCACCCGCCGGTCGTCCGGCAGGAAGCCCTCCTGCATCGCGTAGACCTTCGTGAGCACCGCGAACACCACGGCCTGGAAGCCGATCACCATGGCGGCGCCCGCGCCGACGAGGGTGTCGACGTCGAACGCGACGTCCCCGACGGTCACCGGACCGGTGGACAGCGCGATCCCGGCGATCAGTCCGAGCGTCATAAAGACGAGACCGGGGATGAGGAAGAGCCAGCGGGGGCTGTAGAGCATGAGGAAGCGCAGATGACGCCAACCGTCGCGCCAGGTGTTGAGATGCGGGGCGCGGGTCCGCCCGTCCGGCGACAGGGTCGTCGGGACCTCGCGGATGTCGTAGCCCTGCAGGGTCGCCTTGACGACCATCTCGCTGGCGAACTCCATGCCGCCGGTCTGCAGGCCGAGCCGCATGATCGACTCCTTGTTGAAGGCGCGCAGCCCGCAGTGGAAGTCGCCGATCTTGCTGCGGAAGAACAGCCGCCCGATGAAGCTCAGCACCGGGTTGCCGAGGTAGCGGTGCAGCGGCGGCATGGCGCCGGGGGCGATGCCGCCCTTGAACCGGTTGCCCATGACGAGGTCGGCGCCGTCGCGCAGCTCGTCCAGGAACGGGCCGAGGGTGGTGAAGTCGTAGGAGTCGTCGGCGTCGCCCATCGCGACGTACCGGCCGCGCGCCGCGGCGATCCCGCCCATGAGCGCGTTGCCGTACCCCTTGTCGGCGACGGGGACGACGCGCGCCCCCGCGTCCCGGGCGAGCTGCTGGCTGCCGTCGGTGCTGCCGTTGTCGGCGATGACGACCTCGCCGTCGATGCCGTTCTCCTCGAGGAAGCCGACCGTCTTGCGGACGCAGGTCTCGATGGTCTCGGCTTCGTTCAGGCACGGCATCACTACGGAGAGTTCCACGTGATCTCCTTCGTTACCCCAGTGACCGTCTGCGGTGCGTTCGACTACCCTCTTGATTTCCCGCGCTCGGCCGTTTCGTTCCTGCATGATGCCTGCCGGGGGCGGGTCATGATGGCGGGTCTCAGGAAGACCACCCGTATCGTGTTGCGCGTTCGCAACCGAACAACCCCCTCCGCCACGGTCGTGGGCGGCAGGCTAGGACGTCAAGCATACGGGCACGACGGCCGGGAAGGGGTGTGTCGGCTGTGACGCGCGCCGGAGACGGCCGTACGACCGGACGGGGTGCCCGACGGCTAAGGGGAGGTACGCCAGTGGCGGGTCGAGCGCCGCGCGACACCGGACGGGACGAGACCGTCCGGGGCGACGAGCACGGCCTCGGGGCGGGCGCGGGCGAGTCCGTGACCGGCGGAAACGGCGCCGGACTGACGGACGGGCGGCGCGCCGCGCCGGGCGTCGCGCGCGGTGCCGCGGGAGCCGGTTCGGGCGGCGACACGCCGAAGGGCGCGACGTCCGTTCTCGAGATGGAGGACGTCCGCGACGACACGCTGGACGAGGCCGCGAAATCGCCGGAGAAAGATGCCGGCACGCCCGCCGAGGATGATTCGGCGCGTCCGAAACAGGGTTTCGGGCTGTGGGCGATGGTCCGGCGGAACCCCACGTTCAGTGTGATCATTGTCATGGGGGCGCTGCTGCGCCTGACGGCGATGGCCGGCTACCGGCCGGTGATGTTCTTCAACGACAGCTTCGACTACCTGCACGTCGCGATGGAGCCGTACCCGCATCCGCTGCGGCCCGACGGCTACGGGTTCCTGCTGATCCTGCTGAAGCCGTTCCACAGCTTCGCGCTCGTGTCGGCCGTCCAGCACCTGATGGGCGTGGCGATGGGCGTGATGATCTACGCCCTGCTGCACCGCCGGTTCGGGCTGCCCGGCTGGGGCGCGGCGCTCGCGGCGGCGCCCGTCCTGCTGGACGCGTACCAGATCCAGCTCGAGCACCTCGTGCTGTCCGACACGATGTTCTCGTTCCTGGTGATGTCGGCGGTGACGCTGCTGCTGTGGCGGGACCGCCCGAGCTGGAAGATCGCGGCGGCGGTCGGGCTGATCGTCGGGTTCTCGTGGCTGACCCGCACGGTCGGGATGCCGGTCCTGATCGGCGTGCTGACGTACATGCTGATCCGGCGCAGCGGCTGGAAGATCATGGCGGTCACGGCGGTGGCCTGCATGCTGCCCGTCCTGTCGTACATGACCTGGTACAAGGTCGAGACGGGCAAGTTCGCGATGACCGAGAGCACCGGGATCTTCCTGTACGCCCGGGTCTACAAGTTCGCCGACTGCCACGAGATCCCGGACCTGCCCGTCCGCCAGTACCCGCTGTGCACCGAGGCGGAGAACCGGCTGCCCAAGTCGCAGGACGGCATCTGGAACCAGGCCTCGCCGCTGAACCGCTACCCCGGCCAGCGGTTCAGCCCCGAGAACAACGAGCTGGCGAACGACTACGCCAAGCGGGCCATCATGGCCCAGCCGCTCGACTACACGAAGGTCGTCCTCGGCGACTTCTTCCGCGTGTTCCAGTGGGACCGGACCGTCTTCCCCGACCAGGCGACCTACGACCAGTACGAGTTCTGGGACGACCGCGACGGCAACTCGCGCCCGCTGCCGAACTGGCGGATGGACGGCGACTCGATCGCCGCCGCCGAGGCCAAGGAGTACGAGAACGGCAACGCCGAGACGCACACGGTCGAGCCGTTCGCCGGAGTGATCCGCGGCTACCAGGACGTCTTCTACCTGCGGGGCACGATGGTCGGCGGCATCCTGCTGATCGGCCTCGCGGGGCTGATCCCGCTGTGGCGGCGCCTCGGCGGCCGCGCGTTCCTGCCGTGGACGCTCGCGACCGGGCTGCTGCTCGCGCCCGCCGCGACCGCCGAGTTCGACTACCGGTACGTCCTGCCCGCCGTGCCGCTCGCCGCCCTCGCCGCCGGGATGGCGTTCACCCCGGAGGTGCGCCGGGCCGTGCGCGGGTGGAACCCGCGCCGGCGCGGTGCCGCGCCCGAGTCGCCCGTCCCCGACGGCCTGGAGGAGGCGGAGCGGGCCTGAGGCCCCGCGCCGCCCGCGCCGCTACCAGGCGTGGATGCGGCGGAGGTGGTAGACCAGCGCCACGTCCGTGTTGGGGCGGGCCTTGGGGACCTCGGCCATCCGGGGACGTGGCGCCGAGAGCGCCTTGACGTTCTGGCTCTGGCACTCGGGGCAGGCGCGGTCGACGGCCCACGGCGTCGTGCACTGCCGGCCGTCGCGCTCGTAGATCACGAACTCGATGCCGTGCCCGTCGCCGAAGTGGCGGATGTCGATCTGCTCGTCCCAGGTCGCCGAGCAGCACAGGCACTCGAACGTCCACACCTCACGGCTGGACCATGCATCTCGCACGACCTTCACCCCCTCCGGGCGACGATGGTTCACCCTTTCCATGGTGACTCTCGCCGGACGCCCAACACAGGGGCTCAGGCCCGGAAAATCCGATATCGGACCGTTCCTGTGAGTGACGATTACCTGTCGCCCGCGGCACGGGCGCGCACGACCGCGTCGTAGACGACGGCGCGCGGGACGCCGTTCTCCTTCGCGATCTCCGCGACGGCCCGGTTCCGGCGCGTCCCGGCGGCCTCGCGGGCGGCGACGGCGGCGGCCAGGTCGCCGGGGTCGGTGAGCCCGGCGGGTTCGGGGGCTCCCGCGACGACGACGGTGATCTCGCCGCGCACGCCGTCCCGCGCCCAGTCGGCGAGGTCGCCGAGGGGGCCGCGGCGGACCTCCTCGTAGGTCTTGGTCAGCTCCCGGCACAGGGCGGCCGGACGGTCCGCGCCGAAGGCCGCGGCCATCGCGTCGAGGGCCGCCGCGATCCGGTGCGTGGACTCGAAGAACACCATCGTGCGCGGCTCGTCGGCGAGCGCGGCGAACCGCCGGGCCCGCTCGCCGTCCTTGCGCGGCGGGAAGCCCTCGAAGCAGAACCGGTCGGTGGGCAGGCCGGACAGGACGAGCGCGGTGGTGACGGCGGACGGGCCGGGCAGCACGGTCAGCGGGACGTCCGCGGCGACGGCCGCGCGGACCAGCCGGTAGCCGGGGTCGGACACCCCCGGCATCCCCGCGTCGGTGATGACCAGGACGTCCCGTCCGGCGAGGAGCTCGGCGAGCAGTTCGTCCGCGCGGGCCTTCTCGTTCTGGTCGAAGTACGACACGACGCGCCCGCCGACCTCGACGCCGAGGTCGCTCGCGAGGCGGCGCAGCCGCCGGGTGTCCTCGGCGGCGATCACGGGCGTGCCGGCGAGCGCCGCGCGGAGCCGGGCCGAGGCGTCCTCGGGACGTCCGATCGGCGCGGCGGCGAGCAGCAGGGTTCCCGTCACGCGCCCATTGTCCCACCGGCCCGTCCCACCGGCCCCGTCCCACCTGCCCGGGCACGTCCGTCTCGGCCGACCCGATCACGACCGCCCGTACGATGGGCGCCATGGCGACGACGGAACTGCCGCCCGCCCCGGCCCGCGCGGTCGGGCGGCGGCCGCTCTCCCTGCGGGAGTGGCTCGCCCCGGGGATCCCGGGCAGCGCGCCGCTGAGCTGGGTCGGCCCGCTGCTGATCACCGCGTTCGCGGGGATCCTGCGCTTCTACCGGCTGGGCCAGCCCGACGCGATCGTCTTCGACGAGACGTACTACGCCAAGGACGCGCTCGCCCTGCTGGAGTTCGGCTGGGAGCACAACACCGTCGAGAACGCCGACAAGCTGCTCATCGCCGATCCGAACGCCGACATCTGGGCGAACGGCGCCGCGTTCGTCGCGCACCCGCCGTTCGGCAAGTGGATGATCGCGGTCGGCGAGTGGATGTTCGGCGCGACGCCGGTCGGCTGGCGGTTCATGCCCGCGCTGCTCGGCACGCTGTCGGTGCTGATCCTGTGCCGGGTGGCGCGCCGGATGACCGGGTCGACGCTGCTGGGCTGCGCGGCGGGGCTGCTGCTGGCGGTGGACGGCCTGCACTTCGTCACGAGCCGCGCCGCGCTGCTGGACGTCTTCGTGATGTTCTGGATCCTCGCCGGGTTCGCGTGCCTGGTGAACGACCGCGACCGGTCGCGGCGCCTGCTCGCGGAGAGGATGGAGCGCGGGCATCCGTCTCCGTACGGGCCGTTCCTGCTGCACGGGTGGCGGTTCGGCGCGGGGATCTGCCTCGGCCTGGCGGTCGCGGTGAAGTGGACGGGCCTGTTCTACATCGCCGTGTTCGGGATCATGGTCGTGCTGTGGGACTACGGCGCCCGCCGCAAGGCCGGCGTCCGGCGGCCGATGGCGGGGGCGCTGCTGCTGGAGTCGGTGCCGGCGTTCGCGCAGCTCGTCCTGGTCGGCCTGGTGACCTACCTGGCGACGTGGTGGGGGTGGATCTTCCGGCCGGGCGGCTGGGGGCGCGGCGAGGTCGCCGCGAACGTGCTGCTGCGGCCCTTCGAGGCCCTGCCGGACCTGTGGCGCTACCACTCGGAGATCTTCAACTTCCACACCGGGCTGGACGCCGAGCACCCGTACCAGTCGTGGCCGTGGGGCTGGCCGATCCTGAAGCGCCCCGTGGCGTTCTTCTACACCGAGCCGCAGAACGCGTGCGGGGCGGGCGAGCGCTGCTCCCGGGAGATCCTCGGGATCGGGACGCCCGCGCTGTGGTGGGGCGCGCTGGCCGCGCTGGTGGCGCTGGTGTTCGTGTGGCTCATCCTGCGCGACTGGCGGGCCGGGGCGATCATCGCCGGGTTCCTCGCCGGGTGGGTCTCGTGGTTCCCGTCGGCGTTCTCCGACCGGACGATGTTCCTGTTCTACGCGACGCCGCTGGTCCCGTTCATGGTGCTGGCGGTCGTCCTGGTCCTGGGCTACCTGATCGGCCCGGCGAGACCGCCGGGCGTCCCCGCCGGGCCGTATCCCGACGCCGCCCGCGCCGACGAGACGTACCCCGACCACGCGTACGCGGCCGAGGGGCCGGGCGTCGACCTGTACAAGGGCGGCGCGCACGCGTCCGTCCCGGGCGGGCGCCCGCCGGTGACGGGGGCGCGGCGGGTGGTCGGCGCGGCGGCGGCGGGCGCGTTCGTCCTCGTGGTGCTGGCGAACTTCGCGTACTTCTATCCGATCCTGTCAGCCGAGACTCTCCCGTACGACGACTGGCACGCCCGCATCTGGTTCAGCAGCTGGGTCTAGCCCGCGACGGGCTCGGGGACGGCGGGGGCCTGCGCGGGGCGCAGCGTGCGGGCGCCCAGCAGGCAGATCGCGAGGGCGAGCACGCCGCCGACCCCGGCGCCGGCGAACGCGCCGGGGACGCCGGCGAGGTCCTGCCCGAAGCCGGACACCGCCGAGCCGAGCGCGCCGCCCGCGCCGACGGCGGCGACGACCCACGCGAACGCCTCGGTGACGGTGCCGGCCGGCGCGAGCCGGTCGACGAGCGAGAAGCTGCAGGCCAGCACGGGGGCGAGGAACAGGCCGCTGAGGAACGCGAGCGCCGACATGGCGGCCGTCCCGGGCGCGAGGACGAGCGGCGCGTACCCGATCGCGAGCGCGGCGAGCAGCCACGGCAGCCTGCGGTGCGGCTCGCCCGCCCACCGCCGCGCGCCGTAGACGAGCCCGCCGAGCAGGGCGCCGCCCGCCATGCAGGCGAGCAGGACCCCGGAGGCGGCGTCGCTGCCGTTCCGCTCGGCGTAGGCGACGACGGCGACCGCGTAGACGCCGAGCGCGATGCCGGCGCAGGCGAGCGAGACCAGCAGGACGCGGAGCCCGGGCGAGCGCAGCGGGCCCGCCCAGTCGGCGGCGCGGGGCTCGCCCCGCCAGCGGCGCGAGGGGCCGGAGAGCGCGACGACGAGCGTCCCGGCGATGCCGAGCGCGCCCGTCAGGACGAGCGCGGACTCGGTGTTGAACGCGGCCGCCGCGACGACGAGCAGCGGCCCGACGGTGAACAGGATCTCCTGTGCCGCCGCGTCGAGGGCGTAGGCGGCGTCGACCTGCTCCGGGCCGTCCAGGACGTCCGGCCAGAGCGCGCGCAGCCCGGCCTCCAGCGGCGGGGTCGCGAACCCGGCGAGGACGACCGCGGCGATCGACACCGGCAGCGGGTCGGCGCCGACGAGCGCGAGCAGCACGAACCCGACGGCGGACAGGCAGGCGGCGGGCAGCAGCACCCGGCCCTGCCCGTAGCGGTCCATGGCGCGCCCGAGGACGGGCTGGCCCGCGGCGGTCGCGAGCCCGAGGAGGGCCGACAGCGTTCCCGCGAGCGGGTAGCCCCCGTCGTCCGCCCGTACGTGCAGGACCACCGCCAGCATCCCCATGCCGTTCGGCAGCCGTCCCAGCAGCGTTCCCCCGAGCAGCCGCGCCGCGTGGCGCCGCCGCAGGAACAGGACATAGCCGCGCATCAGCGCCCCCGTCAGCCCGTCATACGTAGTACCCGTCGGCGTCATACGTACCATCCCGGAGCCCGATCGCTCTAGTGGGCCGCCGGAAGATGTGTCTCGGCGGCAAGCTCGCGATCGCGCGCCGGGCCGGGCGACGCGCATTCGGCCGGCCGATACCGGCGTCGGCGGCCTGGTTCGAGGATCGCGGGTCTTCTCGGTGCCTTCCAGGCATAAATCCCGGTTCGGAGCACACGCCTCATTTCGCCACAGTGCCTGGCGAGTCCGGCGAATCGCCGCCACGGGCTCCGCCCCTCGGCAATAGTCTGGTCCCCGTTCCGCGCGCGGCGACGAGGGAGGCCCAGTGCCGGCGACCAGCCGTCCCACCAGCAAGGACGTGGCTCAGGAGGCCGGTGTCTCGCAGTCCACCGTCTCGCTCGTGATGGGCGGGAAGTGGACCGGCCGGGTCTCCCCCGCGACCGCGCGCAGCGTGCACGAGGCCGCCGAACGCCTCGGCTACCGGCCGAATCCGGCCGCCCGGAACCTGCGGTTGGGGACGACCCGCACCGTCCTGCTGATGGTGCCGACGCTGACCGCGCCGTTCTTCGGCCCCGTCTACACGGGCGCGGCGCGGGTCGCGACGAGCCACGGGTTCGGTGTCGTGGTGTCGACCTGGCCGGACGAGCGGAACGCGCCGGACGGGCCGTTCGCCGCGCCGCACGAGACGATCGACGGGATCCTGGCGTCGTCGCTGGAGGCCGCCCGGTTCGGCGACGAGGCGCTCGCCGGGTTCGTCGGCACCCCGGCGGTGATGCTCGACAGCGGCCCGCACGGGGACGTCCCGACGGTCGACTTCGGGGTCGCGGACGGCATGCGGGCGGTCGCGCGGCACCTGGCGGCGCTCGGGCACCGCCGGTTCGGGCACGTGGCCGCGGGCGTCGACCAGTGGACGTTCCACGCGCGCGCGCAGGCCCTCGCGGACGTCGTCCGGGACGTGCCGGGGGGCGCGTTGCTGCGGGAGCAGTGCGAGATCGACGTCGCGTCGGCGAAGGCGGCGGCCGGACGGCTGCTGGCGCGGCGAGACCGGCCGAGCGTGCTGGTGTGCGACGACGACCTGATCGCGGCGGGCGCGTACAAGGCGGCGCGGGCGCGGGGGCTGGCGATCCCGGACGAACTGTCGGTGACGGGGTTCGACGACGTGCTGCTCGCGACGGCGTTGGAGCCGGAGCTGACGACCGTCCGGCTGCCCGCGGAGGAGCTGGGCGCGCAGGGCATGGCGGCGCTACTGGAGCTGCTCGGGGGGACACGCCCGGAACCGCGCGTGCTTCCGGGCCGGCTGGTCGTCCGCGGCTCCACTGCCCCTCCTCACCAGGGCTGATATCCAGATACATATTGCTTTTCGTCCAATATCAATATTGGACATGGCGGCCATGCCTTTGATCTTCTCTGCGCATGCGAATTTCGACATTTCGATTCCGGAGGGCGACCGGTGCGGCCGCCCTGTCCCTCGCCGTCCTGGTGGCGGGCGCCGGCTGCGGCGCGGACGCGAGCCCGGCCACCCGCGCCGCGACGCCGCAGAGCGGCGTCTCCGCGGTCGCCTCGTTGCAGCCCGCGCCGTCCCAGGCCGAGGTCGGCAGGCTGCTGCACCGGCTCGAGGCGAAGCGGAACCTGCGCATCGGCGCCTACGCGATCGACCCCGAGACGGGCCGGTTCGTGTCCCACCGCGCCGACGAGCGGTTCCCGTACACGTCCACGTTCAAGGCGATCGTGTGCGGGGGCGTGCTGCAGAAGGCCCGGACGTCCGATCCCGGGCTGATGGAGCGCGTCATCCACTACACCGAGGACGACCTCGTCGACTGGTCGCCCGTCACGGAGAAGCACGTCGGCACGGGGATGACCGTCTCGGCCCTGTGCCACGCGGCCATCACGCAGAGCGACAACACCGCCGGGAACCTGGTGATGAAGCAGCTCGGCGGCCCGGCCGGCCTCACCCGCTTCTTCCGCTCCCTCGGCGACGACGCGAGTCGCGCCGACCGCTGGGAGACCGCGCTGAACGACTGGAAGCCGGGCGAGCGGCGCGACACGACCGTCCCGCGCACGTGGGCCGCGAACCTGCGGGCGCTCACGGTCGGGGACGCGCTCGTCCCGGAGGACCGCGCGCAACTCATCGCGTGGATGAAGGCCAACACGACCGGTGACGAGCGGATCCGCGCCGGGCTCCCCGACCACTGGACGATCGGCGACAAGACCGGCACCGGCGGCACCTACGGCAACGCCAACGACATCGCGGTGGCGTGGCCCGAGCCGGGCCGCGACCCGCTGGTCATGGTCGTCCTGACGACCGCGAAAAAGAAGGACGCCGAGGCCGACGACGACGCGGTCGCCGAGACCGCGGCGATCCTCGCGCGCGGCCTCGGCCAGCGGGTCGGGCGCGGCTAGAGCGCGTTCAGGAACTTCGCCGCGACGGGGGCGGCGGCCTGGGCGCCCTCGCCGCCGCCCTCGACCACCACCGCGAACGCGACGTCCTCGCGGTAGCCGATGAACCAGGCGTGGGCGGGCGGGTTCTCGCCGGAACCGTACTCGGCGGTGCCCGTCTTGCCCGCCGTCCCGGCCGGGAAGTCCACGCCGGACGCCGTGCCCTCGCTGACGACCGCGGGCATCAGCGTGTGCAGGGCCTTCTTCACCGCGGGCTCCAGCTCGTGCGGCTGCTCGGGCTTCTTGCCCCGGGCGTCCAGGGCCTGCGACGCGAGGTCGGCGGCGACCAGGCGGGGCGACCGCCAGGTGCCGTCGGCGGCCGCCGCGGCGACGCTCGCCATGTTGAGGGGGCTGGTCAGCACCTTGCCCTGGCCGAAGGACGCGGACGCGAACGCGGTCTCGTCCGCGTTCTTCGGGAAGGACGCGCGGACGGCCGGCAGCCCGGCGATGATCGGCGCGTTGAAGCCGAACTGCTCGGCGACCTCGGTGAGCCGCTCCTCCCCCAGCTCGTCGACGGCGAGCCGCGCGAACGTCGTGTTGCACGAGTGCGCGAACGCGTCGCGGAACTGGACCGTCCCGAAGTCCTCGTACTGGTAGTTGTGGAACTCGCGGCCGCCGACGTTGGTGGTGGCGGGGCAGCCGACGCGGGAGTCGGCGGACGTCCCGTCCGCGACGAGCGCGGCGGCGGTGACGACCTTGAACGTCGAGCCGGGCGGGTAGGTGCCCATCAGCGCGCGGTTGTAGCCGCCGGGCTTGTTCGCCACGGCGAGGATCTCCCCGGTGGACGGCTTCAGCGCGACCATCGACGCGGGCTTGGACACCCCCGACAGCGCCTCGCTCGCGGACGCCTGCATCGCCGGGTCGATCGTCGTCTTCAGCGGCTCGCCGTCCGCGCCGCCGAACCGCTGCAGCGTCTTGACGACCTTCGCCTCGGCGCCGTCCTGCTTCGCCCCGGCGCCGTCCCGCCCGCCGCCCTCGACGATCTGGACGGCGAGCGCGGGCGTCCCGGCGAGCCGCTTCTCGTACTGCTGCTGCAGGCCGCTCGTCCCGATGGGGTCGCCCTCCTGGTAGGGGGCGCCCATCTCCTTCGCGCCGTCGGCGGTCGCGGCGCCGACCGTCCCGGCGAGCTGCCGCGCCGACCCGGAGTTCGACGTGGTGAGGCTGCTGCCGTCGGCGGCCAGGACGTCGGCGCGCTGCGGGAACGCGCGGGCCGCGCGGAGGCGCTGCCCGTCCTTGAGCTCGGGGTGCAGGAGCTGCGGCGACCAGCGGACGAGCCACTCGCCGTCCTGCTCGGTGAGCGGCAGCGTCCCGGTGTAGGACCAGACGCGGCCGCCGGACAGCGTCAGCTCGGCCTTGTAGGAGCCTCCGGCGGCGCCGTCCTTCGGGTCGCCGACGGACGCGACCGTGTAGCGCTGCTCCGTGACGCCCAGGTCGTCGTGCATCCGGCTGAGCCGTTCGGCGAAGTCGGCGGGGGGCCGGTAGGTGAGCGCCTTCATGGCGGCGTGGTCGCCGCCGCTCCAGGCGGCGAGGAACTCCTCCGCGGCGGCGTCGGGGTCGTCTCCGGACCGGAGCCACCACACCGCACCCGCCCCCGCGAGCACGACCGCGACCGCGACCGCGGCGGCGGTCAACACTCGGGTTCGGTGCATCAGTCACTCTCCCTTCCCTGGCGACGAATGTATGTCGTCGCCGCTCGTGAACGCCCCAAGAACAGCAGCTGACCAGCGGAAAGTCCAAGATTGATATCGATGTCACAGACATATCCGAAGTGATATCGTTGCCGGTCGTGAACGTCGTGGGGCATTTGCACTGCTTCGTCATCGTCGCCGAGGAACTGCACTTCGGTCACGCGGCGGAGCGGCTCGGCATGGCGCAGCCGCCGCTGAGCCAGCGGATCCAGCGACTGGAGAAGGAACTCGGGGTGCGGCTGTTCGACCGGACGAGCCGGAAGGTGGAGCTCACGGCGGCGGGGCGGCTCCTGCTCGACGACGCCCGTGACATCCTCTCCCGCGTGGAACGCGTCTACGACCTCGCCGAACGGGCGCGGCTCGGCGAGATCGGCACCGTCCGGGCCGGGCTGCCGAGCGACCTCGGCGGCCCGCCGGTCGCCGCGCTGATCGCCGCGTTCCGGGAGCGCCGCCCCGACCTGCGCCTGGAGCTGCGGGAGATCTCCACCGCCGAGCAGATCGGCGCGCTCGCCGACGGGACGCTCGACGCGGGCGTCGTCCGGCACCCCTGCGACGCCCGCGACCTGGAACTCGGCCCGCTGCTCGGCCAGCCCGTCGGGGTGCTGCTGCCCGCCGGCGCCGACCTCGCCGGCGCCGCCGAGGTGCACCTGTCCGACCTCGCCGGCCGCGACCTCGTGACGTTCCCGCGCGACGAGGCGCCCGGCGCCCACGACGACCTGCTCGCCGGCTGCCGCCGGCACGGGTACGCGCCGCCCGCCGTCCACGAGGCGCGGCACCCGCAGTTCGCGCTCGGGCTCGTCCTCGCCGGGACGGCCGTCGCGTTCGTCCCCCGCACCGCCGACCCCGGCGGCGGGGCGGTGTGGCGGCCGCTGCACGGCGAGCCGCTGACCTGGCGGACGTCCTGCGCGTGGCGGCGCGCCGCCGACCCCGAGCACGCGCGGGCGATCGCCGACTTCACCGCCGTCGCCACCGCGGTGCTGCGCCGGGAGGCCGGGATGGCGCCGCTGGACGCCGCGCCCGCCCCCGCCCGCCGCGTGCTGCGCCCGTCCTCGGGGTTCCTGGCGTGACCCGCGCGACGACCGGGGCGGCCGGGATCACCGCGCGGATCGAGGCGGCGTTCCGCGAGGCCGGGGTGACCGGGCACTGCCACGCCGTCGACGTCGACACCGGACGGGACGTCGGCGTCCGCGCGGGCGAGCCCGTGGTGCTCGCGTCGGTGTTCAAGGTGCCGCTGCTGGTGGCGTTCCACCGCCGCGTCGCGGCCGGGACGCTCGACCCGACCGAGCCCGCGACGCTGGCCGCCGCCGACCGCACGTCCGGCCCGACCGGCGTGTCCGCGCTGCTGGACGACGTCCGGATGTCGCTCCGCGACCTCGCCACCCTCATGATCACGGTGAGCGACAACGCGGCGGCCGACTTCCTGCTCGACCGGGTCGGGCTGGACGCGGTGAACGCGGCCGCCGCCGACCTCGGGCTCCCCGGGACGCACGTGTCCGGCAGCGGCCGGGAGATGCTCGACCACCTGTACCAGGACACCGACGCGACCAGCCTCGGCGAGGTGTACGCGCGGCTCGAGGAGCCCGGGATGCCGGCGCGCGTCCGTCCGCTGGACCCGCTGCGCACCAGCCGCAGCACGCCCCGGGAGATGACCCGGCTGCTGTCGCTCATCTGGCGGGACGAGGCGGCGCCGCCCGCGGAATGCGCGGCCATGCGCCGGATGTTCGGACTCCAGGTGTGGCCGCACCGGCTGTCGTCCGGCTTCCCGTTCGAGGACGTCGTCGTCAGCGGCAAGACCGGGACGCTCCCGACCGTCCGCAACGAGGTGGGCGTCGTGGAGTACCCGGACGGCGGCCGGTACGCGGTCGCGGTGTTCACCCGGACGGCCGTCCCGCTGGCCGTCCACCCGCAGGGCGACGCCGTGATCGGCACGGCCGCCCGGCTGGCGGTCGAGCACCTGCGCGACCGGGCGGTCACCGCCTGACCGAACGTGGCCGTCCCTATACCGTTCAGCGGTTCGACCGCTAATCCAGCACTCCTTCACTGAACATAGGCTGTACCTCTGCTTTGATCACTCTTGGGGAGACTGTGTTGCGGCTGCCGGAGCATCTCGAGCTACTGCTCACCGACGAGCCGGTTCTCGACGTCTACGCGCACGGTCCGTGGCGGGTGCCCGACGGGCTGTTCGAGGAGATCGCGGCCCGGATCGACGCGCTCGCCGCCGACCCGCGCGCCGCGGAGCTGACCACCGACGAGCACAAGCTGCTGACGCTCCCCGCGTCGCTGGTCACCGCGGAGATCTTCGGGATCCTGGCGTTCCTGCCGGGCGGCGGCGCGATCAAGGCCGGGTCCCGGTCGCAGCTGCCGGAGCGGCTGCTGCACCGGCACCTGGTGAACCCCGGCCCGCTCAGCAACCGGATGGCCCGCTGGGACGCGCCGGGCGGCCGGTGGCGCCCGCCGGTGGACTGGCTGATCGAGGCGCCCGACCGCAAGCTCGCGATCGAGCTGGCGCGCGACTGCCTGGCCGTCCTGGAGGGCATCGAGCCGCTGGAGGAGCGCCGCAAGGCCCTCCTGCGCCTCTACGACGACCCGCCGCAGTGCGACGTGAACCTCCCGAAGATGGAGCTGCGGGAGCTGTGGCACCGGCACGCCGACGAGTCGGTCCTTCGCGCGGTGCCCGAACTGCAGGGCCCGGTCGGCTACCTCGACTGGGTGTGCTCCGGGCTGCTGGCCGCGCACCGGGCGCTCCTCGCGGCGGCCCCGCGGGACGAGACGCCCGAGGTGCACCTCGTCCACCTGCTGCTCCAGGGCAGCATGGAGCACGTCCCGGCCGAGCTGGCCGCCGCGCTCGGCGAGGACCGGTACCACGAGATCCTCGGCCGGTTCTCCGGCGAGCGGCGCGGGTTCAAGCCGGGCGCGTGGCAGGAACGGACGCGCGCGTGGCTCGCGCAGGCGCTCGTCGCGGGCGCCGCGGACGCGTGCCGCGCCTGGCTCGACATGTCGATGCGGTTCATCGCGACCGTCCAGGGGCTCCCCGGCGACCCGTGGTTCCCGAAGGCGGAGTGGATTCCCGTCGGGCAGTTCCAGACGGACCTGCGGCGCCTGTTCGCGCCGCGCCGCCGCATCGTCAACCCGCTGACCGAGACGCTGAAGGAGCCCGCGCCGCAGGCCGAGGGCCCCCGCCCCCGCCGCGCCGACCTCGCCTCCACGCTCGTCGAGCAGCCGGAGGTGACGGCCGCGCTCGACGAGCTGTCGCGCGGCACCCGGGCCGTGCGGCTGCTGCTGGCCGGCCCGGACGGCACCGGCAAGCGGGACGCCGCGCAGGAGCTCGGCCGGGCGCTCGCGCTCGGCCGCGACCCGCTGTGGCTGACCGACAACCTGTTCGCCGGGCAGCGCCTCGCCGACGCGGTCGCCCGGCTGCACGCGGACGCCCGCGAGTGCGCGTCCGACCGGCTGCTGATCATCGAGGGCCTGGACGAGATCCTCACCGACCCCGGCAACGGCGAGGCGCTCTCCGCCGAGCTGCACCGGCTCCTGGCCGTCCACCCCGAGCTGAACCTGGTCGCGCTGTGCGACGCGGGCGGCGACGAGCGCATCCGGGAGATCAACCCGGCGCTCCCGCTGGGCTTCCGCATCGCGCGCACCCGCCCGTTCACCGCCGCGGGCCACGCCGAGCTGTTCCGCCGCGCGCTCGTCCGGCACGGCGCCCGCGCGACCCGGCAGGCCGCCGAGGCCGCGGGCGAGCTGCTCGCCGCGGCGCCGCCGATGCAGTCGCTGCGCAACGCGCGGCTGGCCCCGCACCTCGCCGCCGAGGTCGTCGCGGCCGTCCGCGCCCGCTCCGCCGACGACGAGCTCGTCGTCCGCAAGAGCGACATCCCGGCGAACCTGGACGCGTCCCGCACCACCGGCGACCCGCTCGCCGAGCTGCGCGACCTCACCGGCCTCGACACCGTCAAGCACGAGATCGCGCTGCTCGTCGCGGGCACCGAGGCGGCGCGGCTGCGCAGCGAGTCCGGGCTGCGGGTCACTCCCCCGACCCGGCACATGGTGTTCACCGGCAACCCCGGCACCGGCAAGACGATGGTCGCGCGGCTGCTCGGCCGCATCTACAAGCGGCTCGGCGTGCTGTCCTCCGGGCATCTGGTGGAGGCGTCCCGCGCCCACCTGGTCGGCGAGTACATCGGGCAGACGGCGCCGCGCACCCGCCGGCTCGTGGAGCGCGCGATCGGCGGCGTCCTGTTCATCGACGAGGCGTACACCCTCACGCAGTCGCCGCTCAAGGGCGACTACGGGCACGAGGCCATCGCCGAACTGGTGAAGCTGATGGAGGACCACCGCGACGACCTGGTCGTCGTCGTGGCCGGCTACCAGCAGGAGATGGCCGAGTTCCTCGCCGCCAACCCCGGCCTCGACTCCCGCTTCCCCAAGCAGATCCACTTCCCCGACTACAGCGACGACGAGCTGATCGCCGTGTTCGGGCAGCTCGCCGACGCCGACGGCTTCCGCCTCGCCCCCGGCACCCGGGACGTGCTCCGCACGATGCTGCGGCGCGCACCGCGCGGACCGTCCTTCGGCAACGGGCGGCTCATGCGCAACCTCCTCGACGTCGCGGTCGCCAACCAGGCCGACCGGGTCGCCTCCGCCGCCCTCGGCGACGGCGACACCCCCAAGGCCCCGCCCTCGCGCGACGAACTGGTCACCCTCACGTCCGACGACCTCCCGCCCCTCCTCGAACACCCGGAAGAGTTCTACGGCCTCTACCTGTAGGGCCTACCGTTCGTCGCTCCGCGTGCGCCGTTCGTCGCGGACGGCGATCCGGCGGACGCGCGATCCTCGCCGCTCGGCGAACGGGCGGGAAATCGTGTGAACCTACGCGCCGGTAGGCGGCAGAGTTCAAGACACGGCGCTCACCGGGCTTCTGGGGCAACAGGCCCGTCGCAGGGCTCACGGGTCCGCTGGGGGGCGAAGGCGGCGGTCGCGCGATCGACCGCCGCCTTTTTAATTGCGCCGCCCTCGGCGTCAGGCCGCGAGGCGGCCTTCCTTCCACGGGCGTCGCGTGCGATTGCTGCATCGCTCCGACTCGCCCCAGGGGGCTCGCTGCGCGATCAAGTTCTCGCTCCGCTCGAACTTGGCTTCGCTCGCAATCGCAGTGGTACCCGTCCGCTCTGGCTGGGGTGATGGCTGAGCACGTTGGTCCGGGACTGGTCACGCCCGACCACACATCGTCGGACGGTTCGCGGTCCGGCGGCGGTCCGGGGTGATTGAAGCGGGCCGCAGGGGGCACGTGCCGGGGCGATATGACACATCATGACGATCTCGGGCGGCTCGACGCGTACTGGCGGGCCGCGAACTACCTGTCGGTCGGGCAGATCTACCTGCTGGACAACCCCCTGCTGCGGGAGCCGCTGCGGCGGCGGCACGTCAAGCCGCGGCTGCTCGGGCACTGGGGCACGACGCCCGGGCTGAACTTCTGCTACGCGCATCTCAACCGGGTGATCCGGGCCCGCGACCTCGACATGATGTACGTGATGGGCCCCGGGCACGGGGGGCCGGCGGCGGTCGCGAACGCGTGGCTGGAGGGCACCTACAGCGAGGTGTACCCGGACGTGTCGTACGACGAGCGCGGGATGCGGGCGCTGTTCCGGCAGTTCTCCTTCCCCGGCGGCGTGCCGAGCCATGTCGCGCCGGAGACGCCCGGGTCGATCCACGAGGGCGGGGAGCTGGGGTACTCGCTCGCGCACGCGTTCGGGGCCGTGTTCGACAACCCGGACCTGGTCGTGGCGTGCATCGTGGGGGACGGCGAGGCGGAGACGGGGCCGCTGGCGGCGAGCTGGCACTCGAACAAGTTCCTCGACCCCGTGCGGGACGGGGCGGTGCTGCCGATCCTGCACCTAAACGGGTACAAGATCGCGAATCCGGCGGTGCTGGCGCGGATCCCCGAGGAGGAGCTCGTCCAGCTCCTGGACGGGTACGGGTACCACCCGCTGCTGGTCGCCGGGGACGAGCCCGCGTCCATGCACCGGAAGATGGCGTCGGCGCTCGACCAGGCGCTCGACGAGATCGCCGACATCCAGCGCGCGGCGCGGGAGGGCGGGGCGACGGAGCGGCGGCGATGGCCGCTGATCGTGCTGCGGTCCCCCAAGGGGTGGACGGGCCCGAAGGAGGTCGACGGGAAGCCCGTCGAGGGCACGTGGCGCTCGCACCAGGTGCCGCTGGCGGGGGTGGGCGACGACCCGGCGCACCTGGAGCAGCTCGAACGGTGGCTGCGCTCGTACCGTCCGGAGGAGCTGTTCGACGAGGACGGCCGTCCGGTCGCGGCGCTGCGGGAGCTGGCGCCCGAGGGCGGGCGGCGGATGAGCGCGAACCCGCACGCGAACGGCGGCCTGCTGCTCAAGCCGCTCACGCTGCCCGACTTCCGCGACTACGCGGTGCAGATCGGCAAGCCGGGCACGACGACCGCCGAGCCGACGCGGGTGCTCGGGGCGTTCCTGCGCGACGTCGTCCGGGCGAACCCGACGAACTTCCGGATCATGGGGCCGGACGAGACGGCGTCGAACCGGCTCGGGGACGTGTTCGAGGCGACCGACCGGGTGTTCGCGGGCGAGCGGCTCCCGACCGACGAGCACCAGGCGGCGCACGGCCGGGTGATGGAGGTGCTGAGCGAGCACCTGTGCCAGGGCTGGCTGGAGGGCTACCTCCTGACGGGACGGCACGGCCTGTTCAACTCGTACGAGGCGTTCATCCACATCGTGGACGCGATGTTCAACCAGCACGCGAAGTGGCTGAAGGTGACGCGGCACCTGCCGTGGCGGCGGCCGATCGCGTCGCTGAACTACCTGCTGTCGTCGCACGTGTGGCGGCAGGACCACAACGGCTTCACCCATCAGGACCCCGGCTTCCTCGACGTCGTCATGAACAAGAAGCCGGAGATCGTCCGGGTGTACCTGCCGCCGGACGCGAACACGCTGCTGTCGGTCGGGGACCACTGCCTGCGGTCCCGCGACTACGTCAACGTGGTCGTCGCCGGGAAGCAGCCCGCGCTGAACTGGCTGACGATGGACGAGGCGGTGGCGCACGCGGCGCGCGGCATCGGCATCTGGGAGTGGGCGTCCAGCGACGGCGGCGCCGACCCGGACGTCGTGATGGCGTGCGCCGGGGACGTCCCGACGCTGGAGACGCTCGCGGCGGTGGACGAGCTGCGGCAGACGTTCCCCGAACTGCGGGTCCGGGTGGTGAACGTCGTGGACCTGATGCGGCTGCTGCCGCCGAGCGAGCACCCGCACGGGCTGCCGGACGCCGAGTTCGACGCGCTGTTCACCACCGACAAGCCGATCATCTTCGCGTTCCACGGCTACCCGTACCTGATCCACCGGCTCGCCTACCGGCGGCACGGGCACGCGAACCTGCACGTCCGGGGCTACAAGGAGGAGGGCACCACCACGACGCCGTTCGACATGGTGATGCTGAACGACCTCGACCGGTTCCACCTGGTCATGGACGTCATCGACCGGGTGCCGTCGCTGGGCGGCCGGGTCGCGCACGTCCGGCAGCGGATGGCGGACAAGCGCCTGGCGCTGCGCGCGCACACCCGGGAGCACGGTGAGGACGCCGCCGAGATCCGCGAATGGACGTGGTCGTACTGATGCGCGTGCTGACGGTCAACCCCGGGTCGAGCAGCCTGAAGCTGAGCGTGCTCGACGACGATGACACGCTCGTCGCCGAGATGTCCGGTCCGCCGGAGGAGCTGGCCGGGCTGGTGTCGGAACTGCCGCGCCCGGACGCCGCGGGGGTCCGGTTCGTCCACGGCGGTACGGATTTCACCGCGCCCGTCCTGGTCGACGGGGCCGTGACCGAGCGGCTGCGGGAGCTGGCCGATCTCGCGCCGCTGCACCAGCCCGCGTCGCTGCACGCCCTCGCCGAGATCACCGGGACGCTCCCGGGCGTGCCGACGGTGGCGTGCTTCGACACCGCGTTCCACGCCTCGCTCCCCGACGAGGCCGCCACCTACGCGCTGCCCCGCCACTGGCGCGACCGGTTCGGGCTGCGCCGCTACGGTTTCCACGGCCTCTCGTTCGCGTACGCGACGCGGCGCGCCGGTGAGCTGCTCGGCGGGGAACCGGGGCGCATGGTGGTGTGCCATCTCGGTTCCGGGGCGTCGCTGGCCGCCGTCGCCGACGGCCGCTCGGTCGACACCACGATGGGGTTCACGCCGCTCGAGGGGCTCGTCATGGCGTCCCGCGCGGGCAGCATCGATCCGGGCATCCCGCTGTGGCTGATGAAGCACGGCCTCACCCGGGACGAGGTCAACGAGGGCCTCGAACGGGACTCGGGCCTGCGCGGCCTCGCCGGGACGGGCGACATGCGCGAGCTGCGCAGGCTCGCCGAGGACCGCGACGTCCCCGCCCTGGCGGCGCTCGACGTCTACCACCACCGGCTCCGCGCCTGCGCCGCGGCGATGGCCGCGTCGCTCGGCGGCCTGGACGTCCTGGTGTTCACCGGCGGCGTCGGCGAGCACGACCCGTCCGTCCGGTTCCGGCTGGCGTCCGACCTCGCGTTCCTCGGCGTCGCCGTCGATCCCGACCGCAACGCGGGCGTCCGGGAGGACGCGGACGTCTCCGCCGACGGCGCGTCCGTCCGGACGCTGGTCGTCACGGCCCGGGAGGACCTGGAGATCGCCGCCGACGTCCGGCGGGTGCTGACCGCCGGCTAGCGGGGGCGGGTCAGTTCGCGGCGGATCCGCACGGCGAGTTCGTCCCGGTGCGCCGGGGTGAGGTCGTCCGCGTCCGGACGGCCGAGGCGGCCGAACACGCGGGGGCCGCGCAGTTCGTCGGGGTGGTCGGGCATGCGCGGGATCACGTGGAAGTGGACGTGCGCGTGCCCTTCGGCCTCCGCGAACTGGGCGACGTACGTCTTGGCGCAGCCGGTGACGGCGTGGAGGGCGCGCGACAGCCGGACCTGCCAGGTGCCGAGGAGCGCGGCCTCGGCGTCGGTGAGGTCGGCGATGGCGGTCACGTGGCGGAGCGGGGCGAGGACGAGCCAGCCCGGGGTGCCGGTGCCGAACGCGTGGGCGACGCGCCAGTGGTCGTCGGACGCGACGTGCTCGCGCGGGGGCAGCGCGAAGCGCTGGGCGGTGTTGTTACATGTGAGGCAGTTCACGATAAGAACCTAAACGGCCGGTGCCGGGTCGCGCCCGCTCCCGGCACCGGCCGTCCACGTCGCCGGTTCAGGCGTTCCCGAGCTGGGGGTAGCCCTTCGACGCCGAGTAGGTGGTGAAGATCGCCGTGTTGCCGCCGGCGGCGGCCGGGAGGCCCGACTGCCAGTCGACGATCCCGTTGAACCAGCCGAACGGGCCGCAGTTCGCCGACTTCGGCACCGCGAACGCGTTGTCGACGAAGGTCGTCTTGACGACCCACGGGTCGGTCGACACGTCGGTGGGCGGGCTGCCGGTGATCGGCTCGTTGGGCGGCGGCGGGTTCGTGGGCCCGAGTCCCAGGTCGAGGGTGATCGGGTCCTCGTCCGTGCCGATGGTGCAGCTGTCGCCCAGCAGCGGGTTCTGCACGCTGATCTTCATGCGCTGCCGCATCAGTACGCCGGGCTCGGGGCTGAGCTCCAGCTCGCCCGCGAGCTGCGGCTGCGCGTGGATCTGCATGATGGGCAGGAAGTCCGAGCCCGGGATGCCGAGGATGCCGCCCTCGACGCGGATGGGCTCGCTCTCCAGCGACTCGACGATCACCGTCTCCTCGAAGGTGATCGGGTCGTACCCGTTCGCGTAGACGATGGTGATCGGCTGGTGGATCTCCTGGTCGATCCCGCCCAGCGTCAGCCGCCCGCTCGTGATCTTCGCGACGGTGCACAGCCACAGGTTGGGGTCCGCGTTCGCGGGCAGTTCGGGGCAGCCCTCGAAGCTGAACTCCGGGATCTCCTCCGCGGCCGCCGCGGGCGCCGCCTGGGCGGCGAGGCCGGCCATGCCGACCACGGTCCCCAGGACCGCCGCGGCGGCCCGGCGAGCTGTCGTTCGTCTCATCTGATCTCCATCTTCGGTCGGGCGGGGGGCGGGCTCACAGCTCGGTGTAGGACTTCGCCGCCACGTACTGCTCGAAGATCGCGGTATTGCTGCCGGCGTCCGAGGGCAGGCCCGCGATGAGGTTCACCAGCCAGTTCGCGGAGTCGCCGATCCCGCAGTTGTCCGCGCCGGGGACGGAGAACGCGTTGTCGACGAGGGTGGTCTTCACGACCCACGGGTCGGTGGACACGTCCACGGGCGGGCTGCCGCTGATCGGCTGGTTGGGCGGCGGCGGGTTCGTCGTCCCGACGGTCAGGTTCAGTTCGATCGGGTTCGCGTCGGTGCCGATCGTGCAGTTCCACCCGAGGAACGGGTTGCCGAGCTTGACCTTCAGGTCGAGCTGGACGTTGCCGTTGACGAGATCGAGGTCGACGGCCTCGGGCTTGGCGTACACGGCCGAGAGGAACCGGTCGCCGAAGATCCCTTCCTGCACCTGCATCCACTCGGACTCGAAGCTCGCGAGGATGGCCGTCTCCTCGAAGGTGTTCGCGTCGAACCCGTTCGCGTAGACGAGCCGCATCGGCGTCTCGATGTTCTGCTCGAAGCTGCCGAACGAGAACTCGCCGCCGCTGACGACCACGGCGTTGCAGAGCCAGTAGCCGGGCACGGCGCCGGCGGGCAGTTCGGGGCAGTCCTCGTGGCTGAACTCGGGGATCTCCTCTGCGGCGGCGGGCGCGGCGAGGGCGGTGCCGGTCAGGACGGCGCCGAGGGCGACGGCGGCGGCAGCGGCCGCGCGGCGCAGCCGGAAGGGTGATCTCACAGCGATCTCCAGGGGGGTGGAGGGGGTCAGGGAGATTCGGCGCGGAGCGGGTTCGCCGGATGAGGAGGGTGCGGCCGGCCCGGGTCGGGGTGGGATCACGCCGGGCCGGCCGCACCGGAGGTCGGGCGCGGGTCACGCCGCCCGCGCGGTGCGGAGCGGGATCAGGGGGCGATGGTCACGTCCGCGCCGGACGCGGTGACGATCTGGAAGGTCGCCGAGGCGGAGGCCGAGCTGGGGCAGCCGCTGGTGCCGGAGATCAGCTGGAGCTGCTGGCCCGCGAGCCGGCCCTGGGAGTGCGTGTTGCCCGGAACCGGCTTGTTCGGGTTGTTGTGGTTGTACAGGTCGATCTGCAGCTGGTTCGCGCCGGTGAGGCCGTAGCTGCAGGTCTCCACCCGTCCGAGCGAGGTGAGGTTCAGCGTCGCCTCGATGTTGACGGCCGGGTTGGGCGAGTTGATGTAGATGTACCCGTCCCGGTTGTTGGTGTGGGCCGAGTCGTAGGTGGCGCCGCCACCGGTGTAGGGCAGGCCGAAGGCCTCGATCTGGGTGGTGCCGCCCTTGTTGTTGGTGCAGTCGGGGTTGCCCGCGGTGGGCATGTCGGCGGCGTCGAGGGAGCCGTTGGTGCCGTCGGAGTCGACGGACGCCCGCAGCTCCGCGCTGGTGCACGTGGTCTGGATCAGCCCGAGCGAGCTGACGCCCGTCAGGGTGACGTTGGACAGGTTCGTGCCGACGACGGTGCCGCTGAAGGGGGCACCGCCCGACTCGATGGTGGTGGCGCCGGCGGCGGTGGCACCGCCGAGGACGAGGGCGCCGGCGCCGAGAAGGGGCAGGGCGACTCTGGTGAGCTTCCGCATGATCCGGTCCTTTCGGTGGGGGTGGGGACGAATCCCTGCGGTGCACGAACGGAAACATAAACTGCTCCGTTTCTCAAGAACGCCTGCGTACCCCGACGACCGCTGGGCCGTTTTCGGAAACGCTCTAAGAACGGGGCGACGGCGGCCGATTAGGGCCCTCCCCCGCCATCGCTGCGCGATGAGCCAGTCACCGATGGCAAGAACATCCCGGTAGCTGTGACTCAGGTCACCGACGGTGATGCACGATGCGTGGCGGTTTGCGGACGCGGAGGGATGTCCGCATGCGGTCACGAACCCGCGCGCCCTTCGGCGCGTCCCGTGGTGACCGAGTGGTCAGTGGGACGTTCGCGGGAGCGCCGGGATCGCGTACATGCGGACCAGCCCGCGCCGCACGGCGGGCAGCGCGTGCGCCTCGCCGCGGCTGATCCGGCTGTAGAGCACCTCGTGGACGCCGCCGACGATCACCTCGGCGGCCAGCTCCGGCTCGGGGAAGTCGGGGTACATCGCGAGCAGGTGCTCGACCACGATCGTGCTGAAGTGCTGCTTGATCCGGTCACGGCGGGCCACCGCCTCCGGCCCGGCCGCCAGCACCTCGACCACGCCCATGCGGGCGGCCAGCGGCTCGGCGGCGAGGAACTCCAGCAGCGCGCCGAGGCCCGCGCGCAGCCGGGCGTCCGGTTCCCGCCGTCCCGCCGCGGCGTCGTCGAACGCCGCCAGCATCCGCGCCGCGATCGAGTCGAACGCGGCGAAGAACGCCTCTTCCTTGTTCCGGAAATGCTCGTAGAACGTCTTCTTGGAGATCGCGGACGCGCCGACGATGGCGTCGATCGTGAGCTGCGCGTAGCCCTTGCCGCCGACGATCTCGGTCACCGCGCGCAGGATGCGGGCGCGCTGGTTGCTGGCGACGTAGTCGCGGGACAGCCGATGCCGGCCCGACGGCAGCTTCGCCGCCTCCCCGACCGCCGCCGCCCGCGCCGGATCCCCCCGATCGCCGTGTCCCATGATCCGCCCATCGCGTCCGGTAACGCTCCTGACGGCCGATTCTACGGCGCACCCCCATGGGGGGCTCTTGTCACGACTGCACGGAGTCGACCGCGGGGCCGCTCAGCATCGACACGACCGGGTTCGGTTCGCGGGCCCGGAGCACGGCCTCCTTCGCGGCCGTCGTGCGGCGGGCGCGCCACCGGTACGCGGCCTGCCGGTGGAACCGCGTGATGTGGGCGGCGGCCGGGCGCGACCGGCCGGACAGCCCGTACCCGTGCCGCTGGAGCCGCGCCGCCAGGACGTGCTCGACCAGGTCGGCCTCCCAGTCCTCCAGCCGCCGCGCCCACGCCCCGACCACCGCGCGGTTCGGCGCCTCGTGCGTGCGCAGGTGCCACCGCCGCTCCTCCGGGACGGTCCGGCGCGCGTGGTGCTGCGGCTCCGCCATCGCCGGGTCGTACTCCTCGCCGAGGAACGCGCACAGCCGCGTCAGCTCCCGCTCGGGGTCCTCGACGAGGTCCTCGTAGCGGAACTCGTAGAAGGTGTCGGGGCCGAGCCGGGCGCCGAGCCGGCGGCCGATGTCGACGGCGTCCCGCCAGGTCAGCGTGGCGGAGAACAGGTCGCCGTCGTACCACGGCATCCGGTTCAGCGAGCTGACGGCGTCCCGGCCGTCCCGGATCAGATGGACGAACTGCGCGTCGGGGAACATCCGCCGCAGGGCCCCGACCCGGCGGATGTAGCTCGGCCGCTTGTCGCCCCAGCGCGGCTTGCCGTTCTCGCGGGCGTACGCGCGGAACACCGTCGCGATGGCCGAGCCGAGGGTGGGCGGCGCGGCGGCGATCTCCTCGATCGTCGCGTCCGGGTCGAGCTTCAGCGCCTTGAACTTCGTCGTGCGCCCCTTGGCGATCCATTCGCCGAGCGCGCGGCGGTTCTCCTCGCGTTCGAGGTCGCCGAAGTCGTGGCGGGCGTCGTAGGCGGTGTGGACGAACCTCGTCTCGGACGGCAGCGCGATCCGCCGGTGGCAGTGCAGCATCTGCTGCAGCAGCGTCGTGCCCGATCGCGGGCATCCGACGATGAAGATCGGCCGGTGGGACGGGGTCGTCATGCCGGGCCAACCTACGCCGCGGACCTGAGCCCGCGGTCCAACGAACCTCAAAGTTGCCTGAAAGTCTTGTCGACCGAGCGCGAGCGGATCCGCACGGCGCGTGACGGAACTTATTGAATTATTGCCGTTCGGTAAGTAGTGCGCTAATCTAACTACCGGTGTGCCGGGAAGTCTGGTCGGCGAGACGAAAGAGCCGTCTTGCGACCTGGATACTTATGACCCGGCACTTTTTCATGTACGCCGCCACGCCCCCGGCAGGTTTCTTCGGCCTGCGGGTCGCGGCGCTGGCGACCGCGTTCCCGGATAGCTGAGCCCGCTCACCCCGCATTCGTGTCCACCTGACCGGACGTCCATTCGGGCGCTCCGACGGTCCACCTATGTCCCGAGGCGGAAGCGTGCTTTCTCATGGGCGAATTCTTTGATGTCGCGCTCGGTTTCCCGACGGCCCTGTTCAGCTTCGCGCTGCTCGTCGTCGCCGGCTACTGGGCGCTCGTGCTGGCCGGCGGCCTGGGCGTCGACCTCCTCGACGACGGCGGCGGCGCGGACGGCGCGGACGGCGGGCTGCTCGCGGCGGCGGGCCTCGGCGGCGTCCCGGTCACCGTGGCGCTGTCCCTGCTGATCGCCTTCACCTGGTTCACGAGCCTGGCCGGTGCGGCGTCGTCCGAGGCCACGGCCGTGCGGGCGCTGCTGCTGCCCGCGGCGGCCGCGGTCGGCTGGGCCGCCGCGCGCGCGGCCGTCCTGCCGCTGCGCCGGCTGTTCCGCGACGCCCCCGGGACGTCGCTGCGCGAGTTCGTGGGCCTGCCGTGCGTCATCCGGACGGGACGCGTGGGCCCGGACTTCGGGCAGGCGGAGGTGACGGCGCCCGACGGCTCCGCCGCGCTCGTCCAGGTGCGGCGA
The DNA here is from genome assembly GCF_040679555.1 of Spirillospora sp. NPDC052242. NCBI lineage: Bacteria > Bacillati > Actinomycetota > Actinomycetes > Streptosporangiales > Thermomonosporaceae > Spirillospora > Spirillospora sp. NPDC052242. The sequence continues at coordinate 150,922 of NZ_JBFAUZ010000002.1, read as the reverse complement.
CCCGCGGCGGACGTGCCCGTGGCGGGGGCGGCCGAGGGCACCGCGCTCACCGCGGGGAGCCCCGCACTGATCTTCGATTACGACGCGGCCGGACAGTTCTTCTGGGTCATGCCGCACGATTCCCTGCTCGATCCTCCGGCTCTCTAAATATCCCCCGCACCCTCATTTCCCCCCACCCGAGAGGGATCACTGATGGATGCCATCACGATCGGGGCGGGCGTGCTCATCGCGCTCGTCCTGCTCATCGCACTCGCCGTGCTGTTCCTGGTCACCCGGCTGTTCCGCAAGGTCGACCAGGGCCGCGCGCTGATCATTTCCAAGCTGCGCAAGGTGGACGTGACGTTCACCGGCGCGGTCGTCCTCCCCGTCCTGCACAAGGCCGAACTCATGGACATCTCGGTGAAGACCATCGAGATCGAGCGGACCGGGCGGGACGGCCTGATCTGCAAGGACAACATCCGCGCGGACATCCGCATCACGTTCTTCGTCCGCGTGAACAAGACGGTCGAGGACGTCATCAAGGTCGCGCAGGCGATCGGGACGGAACGGGCGAGCAGCCGGGAGACGCTGCAGGAGCTGTTCGCGGCGAAGTTCTCCGAGGCGCTGAAGACCGTCGGCAAGCACCTCGACTTCGCCGACCTCTACGTCCGCCGCAACGAGTTCCGCGACCACATCATCCAGGTGATCGGCACCGACCTGAACGGCTACAGCCTCGAGGACGCCGCCATCGACTACCTCGAGCAGACGCCGCTGCTGTCGCTCGACAAGTCGAACATCCTGGACGCCCAGGGCATCCGCAAGATCACCGAGCTGACGGCGATCGAGCACGTCCGCACGAACGAGCACGCCCGCAACGAGGAGAAGGAGATCACCCGCCAGAACGTGGAGGCCCGCGAGGCGATCCTGGAGCTGGAGCGCCGCCGGACGGACGCCGAGCTGCGGCAGGAGCGCGAGATCGAGACGGTCCGGGCGCGCGAGCAGGCGGAGATCGAGCGGGTGAAGGCCGAGGAGCGGCTGCGGGCGCAGACCGCGCACATCCGGACGGACGAGCAGCTCGGCGTGCAGCACGAGAACCGGGACCGGGAGGTCGCGGTCGCCGCGAAGAACAAGGAGCGGGTGCTCGCGATCGAGAGCGAGCGGATCGAGAAGGACCGCCTGCTGGAGGTCATCGCCCGCGAGCGGGAGACGGAGCTGACCCGCATCGCCGCCGACCGGGAGGTCGAGGGCGAGAAGCGGGAGATCGCGAACGTGGTCCGGGAGCGGATCGCGGTGGAGCGGACCGTCGCCGAGCAGGAGGAGGAGATCAAGCGGCTGCGCGCGGTCGAGGAGGCCGAGCGGGCGCGGCAGGCGATCGTCATCCGGGCGGAGGCCGAGGCGCAGGAGAACCTCGTCAAGGACATCAAGGCGGCCGAGGCGGCGGAGGCCGCCGCGCAGCACCGGGCGCGCGAGGAGCTGGTGCTGGCCGAGACCCGGCAGCAGACCGCCGAGCTGGACGCGCGGGCGAAGATCCGGCTGGCCGAGGGGCTGCGCGCGGAGGCCGCGGCGGCGGGGCTCGCCGAGGTGCAGGTCCGCGACGCCGACGCCGCGGTCATCGAGAAGGCCGGACGCGCCGAGGCGGTCGTCGCCCGCGAGCGCGCGGCGGTCGAGGCGGAGCGGATCCGCGAGAGCCTCAAGGCCGAGGCGGAGGGCCTGACCGAGAAGGCCGGGGCGATGGCGGCGCTGGACGACGTCACCCGCAAGCACGAGGAGTACCGGCTGCGGCTGGAGACGGAGAAGGAGATCCGGCTCGCGGGCCTGGACGTGCAGCGGCAGGTCGCCGAGGCGCAGGCCGCGGTGCTCGCGACCGGGCTGGAGGGCGCCGACATCAGCATCGTCGGCGGCGAGACCGCATTCTTCGACCGGGTCGTCGGGTCGATCGCGCTGGGCAAGAGCGTGGACGGCTTCGTGGCGAACTCCGAGGTCGCGCGGTCGGTGGCGGGCCCGTGGCTGGACGGGTCGGGCAGCCCGGTCGACGACCTCGCGCAGGTCCTCGGGTCGCTCGGCGCGGGCGGCGTCCGCGACGTGACCCTGTCCGCGCTGCTGATGCGGCTGATCGCGGCGGGCGGCCCGCGGGCCGCCGGGCTGTCGGACCTGCTCGACGCCGCGCAGCGGCTCGGCGTCGCGGACGCGCCGCTGGCGAGCACGAACGGCAGCGACCTGACGGTCACGGCCTGACCGGGTCACCGCCTGACCGGCGCCGCCTGACGGCCGCGGCGGGCCCGCCCCGGCACAGGGGCCCGGGGCGGGCCCGCCGCACTCGACGAGGGGAAGGGGACGCGTGAGCGAGCAAACCGGCGGGACGATGGAGACCGCGACGGCCGAGACCGCGAACGGCGGGACCACGAACGGCGGGACGGCGAACGGCGGGACCGGCATCGATCACGGGACGTACGAGGTGCTGCGGGCCCGGCTCGCCGAGCACGCGGGCGAGCTGGCGGGGCGCGCGGAGGCGCTGAACGCGCGGCGGCTGGAGGTGTTCGGCGGGGGCGGCCTGCGGCTCGCGGGGACCGAGCGGGTCCGCACGCCCGCCGCGCGGGTGCCGCGCGACGTCGTCGCGCTCGGCGGAACGCTGCTGCTCGGCGGCGCCCCCGCCCCCGGCGCGGCCGCCGAGACCGCCGAGACCGCGCCCGAGGACGTCTTCTCCCTCCACACCCTCGTCCAGGGCGGGGGCCGGGGCGGCGACGGCGGGGCCGGGCCGGCGTTCGCCGAGTCCGGGACCGTCCCGGGCCTGCTGGACGATCCGCGCTTCCGCCGCGACTTCGCCGACATGTACCGCTACTACCGGCAGGCGCGCCTGCTGCGGCTCCGCCTCCTCGACGGCCGCCTCCTCGCGGTGTTCCAGACCGGCCCGCGCCTGTCCGACCTGCGCGTGCTGCGCTGGCGGGTCGCCCCGGACGGCACCGTCGCCTACGAGGACAACCACGGCGAGCGCGACGACCGGTCCCCGCCCGCGCACGACCCGTCGAAGCCGGTCGAGTGGACGGAGACGACCCGCGACGACCACGTGCCGGGGCGCCGCCCGCACATCGCGATCCGGGACGCCCTGCACGTGTCGACGGTCGGCGGCTCCCTCACCGTCGCGACGCCCGACGGCGCCGAGGTGTTCGCCGAGCCGGTGGACGAGCCGCTGCAGAGCCTCGCGGACGCGGACGTCCGGCACGCCCGGGTCGGCGCGCTGATCCTGCTGCGGGTCCGGCCGTACAACGAGACGGCGTGGCGGCACCTGGTGTTCAACACCCGCACGCGCGACGCCGTCCGGCTGGACGGTCTGGAGGGCGCGTGCCGCCGCCTGCCCGGCGACGACGGCGTGGTGTTCCCGGGCGGTTTCCTCCTCGACACCGGCACCGTCAAGACGTTCGACACCGACGTGACCGGCCTGGAGTACGAGCGGACGATCGCGTCGCCGAACGGCGAGGACGTCGTCTACGCGTTCTGCTCGCGCGCCGACGGGCGCGCGCTGCTGCTCCCGTACAACGTGATCCGCAAGGAGGTGGCGACGCCGATCGGCTGCCGCGGGTACGCGCTGTTCGACGACGGGACGCTGGTGGTGCTGCGGGCGGCGTCGGGCGACCCGGCGCGCGTCCACCCGGTGCAGGTGTGGCGGACGCCGCTGGTGTCGGACGACCACGCCGCCGCGCAGCCCGTCGGGACGGGCCCGCTGGAGCGCGTGGGGAACGCCGACCTGGTGCGGGGGATCTCCGAGTGCCTCGCGGTGGTGCGGATGGTGGGCGAGATGTCGCCGTCGGCCGCGGTGTTCGAGGCGCTCATCGCGGCCTGCACCCGGGCCGCCGACCTGCACCACTGGCTCGCCGACCCGGACCTGGGCGGGCTCGCCGGGCCGCTCGCGGACGTCCGCGCGGCGGCCGTGCAGGTTCTGGACGAGTACGCGAACGTGCGGGCGCTGACCGCCGAGGCCGCGTCCGCCGTCGCCGAGGCGGGCGAGCGGGTGCGGGCGCTGCTGCGCCGCGTGGAGGCGGAGCCGCCCGCGACGGCGGACGGCTGGGTGGCGCGGCTGGCCGAGCTGCGGCGCGTGCAGGGCCGCCTGGAGTCGCTGCGCGAGCTGCGGTACGCCGACGCCGCGCGGATCGACGAGCTGGCGGGCGCGGCGTCCGGCGGGCTGCGGGAGACGGGGCACGGCGCCGTCGCGTTCCTGCGGCGGGAGGACGCCTTCACCGGCTACCGCGCCGAGGTGGAGCGGATCGCGGAGGCCGCCGCGGGCATCGCGACGGCGGCCGAGGCCGCGCCCCTCGCCGATCTCCTCGCCGCGCAGCACGAGGGGCTCGACGTCGTCACCGAGGTGGTCGGCGACCTCGATGTCGCCGACGCCACGGCCCGCACCGCGATCCTGGAGCGGGTCGGCGAGGTCCTCGGCGGGCTGAACCGGGCCCGGGCCGTCCTGGACGGCCGCCGCCGCGACCTGCTGGCCCGGGAGGGCCGCGCCGCGTTCGCCGCCGAGCTGGCGCTGCTCGACCAGACCGTCGCGGGCGCCCTGTCCGCCGCGACGACCCCCGAGTCCTGCGACGATCAGCTGGGCCGGCTGCTCCTGCGGCTGGAGACCCTGCAGGCGCGGTTCGCCGACCTCGACGACTTCCTCGCCGAGCTGGAGGCGAAGCGCACCGAGGTCCACGAGGCGTTCTCGTCCCGCAGGCAGACGCTCCTGGACGAGCGGGCCCGCCGCACCGACCGGCTCGTCTCGTCCGCCGAGCGGATCCTCGCGGGGGTGCGGCGCCGCGCCGCCGCGCTGCCGTCGCCGGACGAGGTCAACGCGTACTTCGCCACCGACGCGATGGTCGCGCGCCTCCGGGCGATCGCGGACGAGCTGCGCGACCTGGACGACACGGTGCGCGCGGAGGAGCTGGAGGGGCGCGTCGCGGCGTCCCGGCAGGAGGCCGGGCGGGCCCTGCGGGACCGGCTCGACCTGTACGACGGCGACACGATCCGGCTCGGCCGCCACCGGTTCGCCGTCAACACGCGCCCCATCGAGCTGACGCTCGTCCCGCACGACGGCGGCCTGGCGTTCGCGATCACCGGGACGGGGTACCGCCGGCCGGTCGACGACCCGCTGCTCGCCGACCCGGAGCTGCGGGGCCAGACGCTCGTCTCCGAAACGCCCGGCATGTACCGGGCGGAGTTCCTCGCGACGTCCCTCCTCGCCGAGGCCGGGCCCGCGGAGCTGCGGGCGGCCGCCGATTCCGGGCGGCTGCTCGACGTCGTCCGGACGGCCGCCGCCGACCGGTACGACGAGGGCTACGAGCGCGGCGTCCACGACCACGACGCCGCCGCGATCCTCGGCGCGCTGCTGCGCCTGCACGACGGCGCGGGCCTGCTGCGCTACCCGTCCCGCGCCCGCGCGAACGCCCGCCTGTTCTGGGCGCACACCCCGGACGCGTCCGGCTGGGCGACCCGCGCCCGCTCGCTCGTCCGCGCGCGGGACGCGTTCGGGCGCGACACCGTCTCCGGCCTCGTCGCCGAGCTGGCGCCGGCCGTCGCGGAGTTCGCCGAGCGGATCGGGCTGCCCGCCGACCCGCTCGCCGCCGAGTACCTGGTCGAGGAGCTGGCGACCGCCCCGGACGGCTTCGTCACCGCCCCGGGGGCGCGCGAGCTGCTGGCGGGCCTCGGGCCGCACCGCGCCGCCCTCGACGCTGACCTGGCCGCCGTCGCCGACCTGCGCGCCCGCGTCCAGCTCGCCGCCGCCTGGCTCGGCGCGGCCGTCCCCGGCGACGACCCCGACCTCCCGGAGGCCGTCGCGGCGCTGCTGTCCGACGTCCCCGGCTACGACTCCGCCGCCGCGCTCACCGCCACCGTCGCGGACCTCCTCGGCACGCACCCGCGCATCGCGGACCGCCGCCTCGACCTGCGGCTCGACGAGATCCTCGCCCGCGCGCACCGGTTCCGCGCCCATCGCGTCCCGGCGTTCCGGGAGCACCGCAGGCGCCGCGACGACCTGCTCGCCGCCGAGGCGGACCGGCTCGGCGTCGCGGAACTGCGGCCGCGCGCGATGAGCGGTTTCGTCCGCAACGGCCTCGTCGACGAGGTGTACCTGCCGCTCATCGGCGACGGCCTCGCCAAGCAGCTCGGCGCCGCCGGGGACGGCGAGCGCACCGACCGGATGGGCCTGCTCCTGTTGATCTCCCCGCCCGGCTACGGCAAGACGACCCTCATGGAGTACGTCGCCGACCGCCTCGGCCTCGCCCTCGTCAAGATCGACGGACCGGCGCTCGGCCACCGCGTCACGTCCCTCGACCCGGCCGCGGCGCCGGACGCCACCGCCCGCCGCGAGCTCGAGAAGATCCGCTTCGCGCTCGGCATGGGCGACAACGTGCTGCTCTACCTGGACGACGTCCAGCACACGTCGCCCGAGTTCCTGCAGAAGTTCATCCCGCTCTGCGACGCGCAGCGCCGCATCGAGGGCCACGACCTGCGCGGCAAGCGGTTCGCGGTCTGCATGGCCGGGAACCCGTACACCGAGTCGGGCACCCGGTTCCGCGTGCCCGACATGCTCGCGAACCGCGCCGACGTCTTCAACCTCGGCGACGTCCTGTCCGGGAAGGACGACCTGTTCGCGCTCAGCTACATCGAGAACGCGCTCACCTCGAACCCCGTCCTCGCGCCGCTGACCGCGCGGGACCGCGCGGACGTCGCCCTGCTCGTCCGCCTCGCCGCCGGCGACCCCTCGGTGCGGCCCGACCGGCTCTCGCACCCGTACCCGCGAGCGGAACTGGAGCGGATCCTCGCCGTCCTGCGGCTGCTCGGGGCCGCGCAGCGGGTCGTCCTGGCAGTGAACCGCGCGTACATCGCGTCGGCCGCGCAGGACGACGCGTCCCGCACCGAACCCCCGTTCCGCCTCCAGGGCTCGTACCGCGACATGAACAAGCTCGCCGAACGCATCGTCCCGGTGATGAACGGCGCCGAACTCGACGCGGCGATCGACGACCACTACCGCGCCGAGGCGCAGACGCTCACGTCCGGCGCGGAGGCGAACCTGCTGAAGCTCGCCGAGCTGCGCGGCGCCCTGACGCCCGCGCAGGCCGCGCGGTGGGCGGAGGTGAAGGAGGCGTACCGGCGCTCCCGCGCCCTGGACGCCGAGAACCCGACCGTCGGCGCCCTCCTGCACCTCGCCGACCAGGTCAGGGCCCTGCGGGACCGCCCGGACGGCTACGGCTTGCGCGCCACTCCCCCGGCGCACGACACCGGCGGCGGCTCCGGCCACGGGCCGGGCTCGGGACGCCACCGCGTCACCGGGACCACGCCGGGCTCCAGCAACTCCAGCCCCTCGAAGTAGCCCGCGATCTGCTCGACGCTGCGCGGCGTGTAGGGGACGCCGCGGCTGCGGCCGTTGTGCCGTTCCAGCGACGCGACGTAGGAGGGGTCGGCGGTGCTGCCGTCGTAGGCCGCCAGGTGGCTGCCCGGCGGCAGCGCCGCCGTCAGCCGCCGCACGATCGACCGCGCCTCGTCGTAGTCCTCGATCAGGCCGAGGATGCCCATCAGCATGAGGGCGACCGGCCGGTCGAAGTCGAGCGTCCGGGCGGCCCCGGCCAGGATGGCGCCGGGGTCGCGGACGTCCGCCTCGATGTAGTCGGTGGCGCCCTCCGGGCTGCTCCTCAGCAGCGCCTGGGCGTGGACGAGCACCAGCGGGTCGTTGTCGACGTAGACGATCCGGGACGCGGGCGCGAGCCGCTGCGCGACCTCGTGGGTGTTGTCCATGCAGGGCAGCCCGGTGCCGATGTCGAGGAACTGCCGTATCCCCGCCTCCCCGGCGAGGTGCCGCACCACCCGCGTGAGCATGTACCGCGAATGCCGGGCCATGTCGACCATGCCGGGGAAGGTCGCGAAGATCCGGTCGCCCGCCTCCCGGTCGACGGGGTAGTTGTCCTTCCCGCCCAGGAGGTAGTTCCAGATCCGCGCCGAGTGCGGCACGGTGGTGTCGACTCCGGGGTGTGAGCCCATGGTCCGCGTGCTCCTTCCCGCTCGTTCCGCGGTTCGCCTCCACTCACATGGAAGCACGGACGTACTCGTGGAGGGCGTCCCGGACGAACGCGGCGCCGTCCGGGCCCCCGTACGTCGCGGCGAACTCCGGGCTCTCGACGTAGGTGTCGCCGACGCAGCGCACCATCGCGGCGGCGCGCTCGCGGTCCCCATCGGCCGTCGGCGTCCCGGGGATCGCGCGCAGCCAGTCGACGTGCCGGGCGGCGATCTCCTGCGCCCGCGCGGACGCGGGGTCCGCGCCGTCCCGCCACGCCTCGACCCACGCCGCGACCAGCGCGTCGGTGTCGCGCTTCCACGCCACCTGCTCCCGCAGCGTCTTGCCCCGCCACCAGTCGTTGCTCTCCCGGAACGCCCGCTCGCCCCACCGCGCGACGACGTCGTCCCGGTACGGGTCGTTGAACCCGTCGAGCATCATCTCCATCGACGGGTCGCGCCCGGCGGTCCGCGCGTCGAGGGTGTGCCGGACCGCCGCGATCCGCCGCTCCAGCCGGGCGCGCTCGCCCTCCAGCAGCCCGATGTGCTCGCGGAGCGCCGCCTCCTCGTCGGCCCGCCGGTCCAGGACGTCCGCGATCACCGGCAGGCTCAGGCCGAGGTCCCGCAGCAGCAGGACGGCCTGCAGCCGGGCGAGCGCGTCCGCGTCGTAGTACCGGTAGCCGTTCTCGCCCACCCGCGACGGGCGCAGCAGCCCGATGTCGTCGTAGTGGCGCAGCGTCCGGCTGGTGACGCCGGCCTTGGCCGCGACCTGCTGAATCGTCCACTCCACGGTTGTCACGATGTCACGATGTCGCCCGCCGCCGGTAACGCTGCCGGGCGAGGTCGTGGGCCGTGCCGAGCAGCTCCCGCACCGCGGCGTCCGTCCGGGGACCGGGGTTCACGACGGCGAGCCAGCCGAGTTCGCCGTAGACGGGGTGGGCGAGCACGACGTCCGCGGTGCTCGGGTCGGGGGCGCCGGTGTCCGGGTCGCGCGGCGCGCGGCCCGTCCACCGCACGAACGCGTCCTTCCCGGCGGCGATGTTCACCCGGAACGCGCCCGGACGGTTCAGCCGCGACGCCCCGTCCTCCGGGTAGTCCTTGGTCACGATCGTCGCGAACGGCTGCGTCGTCGTCGGGACGACGCCCTCGGGCGAGTAGTAGAAGAACGCGTCGCCCCACGCGAGCTCGGGCGTCCCGTCGCCCGGGCCGGGCTTGACGGCCAGCACGCCCTCCAGCCCTTCGAGGAACTCGATGATCTCGTCGATGCTCATGCCTTCCAGCGTTACATTCAAGTGGTTATGGAGACTTCGAGCGCTGAATGGCCAGGTGGAGCGACGGAAAGTCGCAACTCGCTGCGCACGGTCGACGTGGCGCGGCGCGCCGGGTGCTCCGTCCAGCAGGTGCGCAACCTGGAGCGGGACGGGGTGCTGCCCCCGGCCGCGCGCACGCCGTCGGGCTACCGGGTCTACGGCGAGGTCCACGTGCGTTCCGCCCTGGCCTACCGGGCGCTCGCGGCGGGGACCGGGCCCGTCGAGGCCAAGCGGATCATGCGCGCCGCGCACGCGACGCCCGCCGACCTGCTCGCCCTGCTCGACGCCGCGCACGCCCGCCTCCACACCGAACGCCGCCAGGTCGCCGAGGCCAGGACGGCCGCCGAGGCGATCGCGGCCGAACCCCTCGCCGACGTCCGGCCGTCCGATGCGATGGGCGTCTCCGAACTCGCGGACGCGCTCGGCGTGCGCCCCTCCACCCTGCGGCACTGGGACGCCGAAGGGCTCGTCGTGCCCCGCCGGACGCCCGGCGCCGCCCGCCGGTACGCGCCCGGCGACGTCCGCGCCGCGCGGATCGTCCACCAGCTCCGCTCGGCCGGGTACCGGATCACCGCGCTGCGCGCCCTGATGCCGGAGCTGCGGCGCGCGCGGCGGTGGGACGAGGTGATGGCCGCGCTCGCCGACCGGGACGCGAGCATCGACGCCCGCTCGTCCGCCCTCCTCCACGCCGCCGCCGCGCTCGCCGCGCTCCTCGGGCCGCCCGCCTAGGACGGACGCGCCCTCCCGGCCCGGCCACGGGACCGCGGAAGGAGCGGTGTTCGTCACCTGCACGTCATTGCCCTCGGTGGTCGAATCAATACAATGAGCGACCGTCGTGTACGGCAGGCTCGGGGAGGAAGACGGATGAAGTTCAAAATCGGAACCGCGGCGGGGCTGGCCCTCGCGACCGGCGCGTCGGTGGCCGCGTTCGCCGTCCGGCCCGCTCAGGCGGCGGACACCGGCGGGACGGCCGCCGCGGCGCGGTGCGGCGGCAGCCTCATCGACCGGAAGGTGGCCCACTACAAGGGCAAGCCCATCGCCGAACTGGTCGTCTACTACCAGCGGGGCAAGAACTGCGCCATGCTCAACCACCTCGGCGCCACGCGCGGGAAGAAGCTGCGGACCACCGTGTTCCTGGCGGCCTGCAAGGAGACCCGCCCGGCCCGCGCCTGCCGCTACCACGGCAAGCCCGAAACCCAGGACGGCGACTTCGCCTACTACGCCGGCCCCGTCTGGAAGGCCGCCGGGAACCGCTGCATCCACGCCGCGGGAGACATCTACTTCCACGGGAAGCGCCACCTGGAGACCAGCCCCGCCGCTTCCCACTGCCGCTGACGACCGCCACCGGCCCCGGCTCGCCGAGCCGGGGCCGACGCGCGGCTAGTCCTCGACGATGTAGTCGCCCTCGAACTCTTTCGTCCATGCGAGGGCGGCCTCCCGCTCCGCCTCGCGCTGCGCGGTGAGGACGATCCGGTTCCCATCGGGGTCGTCGATCGTCAGATCCGACGTGAACCACGGGGTGTCGGCGGGCCCCTCGACGCGCGCGCCGTCCGGCAGCGCCGCCCGGAGCGCGGTCGCGAGTTCCGCGAGGTCCTGCCCGAAGGCGTTGAAGCTCACGGTCGCGCTGCCGCGCACCGGCTCACCGGGAACGATCAGGATGTCCTGGTACTTCGTCCGCCGCAGGTGCACCACCGCGGGGCCACCGTTCGGTCCCGGCACGATGGCGAGGGAGACGAAGCCCACCGCGTTGTAGAACGCCTCGGCGGCGGCCAGGTCCGTGACCTGGAACGTCGGAAACATCGGCATGGGGTAAATGGTGCGGTCGATCTCTGGAGTGCTCATGGCGCGGAACGCTAGAAGTTGACGTAGCGAGAAGGTCAAACGCGTTCGCGGACCGTCGCGCACGCACCCGGGCTTGCCACGGCCCGCCGGCCGACCTATATTGCAACCAGTTGGTTGCGATAGAGGGGGTCCCGTGCCAGTGCCGGATCGCATCGAGCGCGTGGTCGTCCTGCACCACCCGCCCGAGAAGGTATGGGCGGCCCTGACCACGGCCGAAGGCCTCGGCGGCTGGTTCGGCTCCGGCGCCGAGGTCGACGGCCTGCGTCCCGGCGGCCGGGCGCGGGTTCGCTGGGGCGAGGAGGAGCACACGCTGTGGATCCGGGTCGTCGAACCGCCCCGCCGCTTCGCCTACAGCTGGGCGATCGAGGGCCTGCCGCCGAACGACCCGCGCCGGACGTTCGTGGAGTTCACCCTCGAGCCGATCCCCGCGGGCACCCGGCTCACGGTCGTGGAGACCGGCTTCGCCCAGGTGCCCGGCGAACTGGCAGAGGCGTACGAGAGCAACGTCAAGGGGTGGCGGACGGAACTGGCCGAGCTGGCCGAGTACCTCGATGCCGCCTGACCGCCCCGACACCGAACTGATCGCCCAGGCGGTGTTCACCGCGCTGGCCGACCCGACCCGCCGCGGCGTGCTCGCCGAACTCGCGGCCCGCGGACCGGCCACCGCGACCGACCTGGCCGAACGGCTGCCCATCTCCCGGCAGGCGATCGCCAAACACCTCGGCCTGCTGGCCGAAGCGGGCCTGGTCCGGGCCGAAGCCGGGGAGCGGCGCCGGATCCGCTATCGCCTGCAGACCGGGCCGATCGCCGTGGCGCAGGCGTTCCTCGCCGCGCTCGCGCGTGACTGGGACGGCCACCTGGACGCCCTGCGCGACCACCTCGACCGAACACAGGAGGACATGCCATGAGCCCGACCTTCAGCGGCGGCCACAACATCGCCATGAAGCTGCCCAAGGCGCAGTTCGACCGCACCGTCGCCTTCTACCGCGATGTGCTGGGCATGGAGGTGACCGACGAGAGCGGCCACGCGGGAGGCGTGGCGGAGGGCGTGGCGCAGAGCGCCTCGGTACGGTTCGGCCCCGTGACGCTGTGGTTCGACCGTGTCGACAACTATGCGCGCGCAGACCTGTGGCTGGAGCTGTTCACCGACGACGTCGACCGCGCGACCGCGCACCTGGCCGCGCACGGCGTCACCGTCCAGGACGAACTGGAACCGCTCCCGTCCGGGATGAACGCCCACTGGATCAGCAATCCCGTCGGCGTCCCGCACATCCTCCGCCTGCCCGACGACGACTGATGCCGGGGCCGGTGCAGACGGGCTGGATGGGACCGGACGTCCTCGCCGGCGCTACTCGGCGGTGAGGCCCTCGTAGTACGGGCGGTGGGCCGGGTAGTAGTCGTCGAAGGACGGTGCGGGCGTCCCGGCGACGGAGGCGGCCAGGCGGTCGAGATAGTACTCCCAGCCGGGGCCGGTCGTCGCCACCTCGGTGTCGGGGTCGAGATGGTGCAGGAACGTCAGCGTCGTCACCCCGCCGTCCTCGGCGAGGCGGGCCTCCAGGTGCCAGCGGCCGTACTCGTCGACGGTCTCGACCTCCAGCCGGTGCGGCGGTTCGCACGCGATGATCGTCAGGTCGCTCTCGGGGCTGCCCTCCTCGTGGACGAGCGTGAGCCGGACGGTCGCGCCCGGGCGGCCCTCGCCGCGCCAGTGCGCGAACCACCGGGCCGTCCGGTCGGGTTCGGTGATGCTCGCCCAGACGTCCTCGATCGGCGCCTTGAACGTGCGGGTCATCTCCAGGTCGGTGCCGGTCGCCGCGGCGACGAGGCGTCCGGTGGGCGTGGGTTTCATCCTGTGCTCCTCGTGTCCGCGGGCGGCTCGCCCGCCGGTGGCCGGGCTCGGCGGTCGCGCCGCGCCCGGTGGACTTCGGTCTCCAACGCGTCGAACCGCCGCTCCCAGACCCGCCCGCCGACGGCGTCCAGCCACGCGTCGATCTCGCGCAGCGGTCCGTGCTCGGCGCGGTAGTGGCGCTCGCGGCCGACGAGCTCGGCCGTGATCAGGCCCGCCTCGCGCAGCACCCGCAGGTGGCGGCTCACCGCGGGCCGGCTGATCTCCGGGAACGCCGCAGCGAGCGCGCCCGCGGTGAGCGGCCCGTCGCCGAGCAGCAGCACGATGCGCCGGCGCACGGGATCGGCCACCGCGTGGAAGACGTCCATGGAAATACGTAACCATCATGTTACGCGTTTGTCCACCCGGACCCGGCCGGAGCCGGTGATCGGCCGTGCGGGCGCATCCGGCCGGCGCGCGGCGCCCGGCCTCTTGGACGGCCTGTCAATCGGGTGACAAAACCGCTGGTCAAACGTGGCGCGGCGGGCCACATCCGGCTTCCGGCGGCGCGTTTCGCGCACCCGGGCCGGAGCAGGAACCGCGTTGTCTCCGGATCCCCCGCCTGGAAGGAGGCTCCCCATGGCGATGCCCTCACCGGAACGTCGCGCCTTCCTGCGCGCGACCGGGCTCACCGGCGCGTTCGCCGCGGCCCCCGGCGCTCGGCGGCTACAGCGAGTGGGGCGTGTTCGACCCGCGGACCCGGCGGCTGACCGGGCGCCCCGCGGGCCGGCGCGCGTCCGGCCACACCCCCTCCGCGGACGGCTGGGACGAGTTCAAGGGCTACCACCGGGGACGGACGGAGGCGACGGGCTGATGCGCGACGTGATCGTCGTCGGCGCGGGAGGCGGCGGCCCGGTGGTCGCCAAGGAACTCGCCGCGCGGGGCCTCGACGTCCTGCTGCTGGAGGCCGGGCCCCACCGCACCGATCCGCGCGGGGCGTGGACGCACTACGAGAACGACGCCAACGACCAAGGACACGGCCGGGCCCGCCTACCGCCCGCAGGAGAACGGGCCTGCCGGTCGCCGACGAGCACGGGGCCGTCGCCAAGGTGCGGCTCGACACCCTCACCGTGCAGGCCCTCGCCACCCGCACCGCCGAGAAGATCTTCACCGCGCATTTCGGCGGCGCCCCGTGGGTCGGCCGCGAGGACCCCGTCCCGTCCACCGACCCCCGCGTCACCCGCGCCCTCTGACCGCCCGCCGGACGGACGGCACGCTCGACCTCCCGGCCCGCCCTAGGGGCTAACCGGGGCCGGGGGGGGTCAGGCGTCCGGGGTGTCGGGGAGGCCGAGGCCCAGGTGCTCGACGTGGTAGAGGGCCTGGTCGAGGAGTTCGGCGACGTGGTCGTCGTACAGGGCGTACACGATGGAGCGGCCCTTGCGGGTGCCGGTCACCAGGCCGAGGTTGCGCAGCAGGCGGAGCTGGTGGGAGCAGGCCGACTGCTCCATGCCGACCTCGGCGGCCAGTTCGGTCGCGGCGAGCGGGCCCTCGCGGAGCCGGGCGAGGATGAGCAGCCGGGACGGGGTGGCGAGGGCCTGCAGGGTGGTGGCGACCTTCCCGGCGGTGGCCGCGTCCAGCCGGGCGCGCGGCACCCCGCCGGCGAGGGGTGCGACTCCGTGGCCCATGGGCTCATCGTACGCATCCGTGCGACACATGAATTATTGTTCATGTGTTCCTGTCATCATGCCCGAAGGAGCCCGCCGCGATGTCGTCCGATCTGCTGCCCGCCGCGCCCCCGCGCGCCGTCCGGGACGCCGGGGGCCGTGCGGCCGCGCGCCGCCGGTTCCTCGTCCTGCCCGAGGTCCGCTGGGCGGGCGCCGCGCTGGCGGGGTTCGCCGTCGCGCTCCCCCTGCAGCTCCTCGGCGCGCCCGCCTGGGTCTGGGGGACGCTGTACGCGTTCGTCTACGCGGCGGGCGGCTGGGAGCCGGGGCTCGCGGGCCTGCGGGCGCTGCGCGAGCGGACCCTCGACGTCGACCTGCTGATGGTGCTCGCGGCGCTGGGCGCGGCGTCGATCGGGCAGGTCATGGACGGCGCCCTGCTGATCGTGATCTTCGCGACGTCCGGCGCGCTGGAGGCCGTCGCGACCGCCCGCACCGCCGACTCCGTGCGCGGGCTGCTCGACCTCGCGCCCGCCACGGCCGTCCGGCGGACCGGCGACGGCGGGGAGGAGACGGTCCCGGCCGGACGGCTGCGGGCGGGCGACACCATCGTGGTGCGGCCCGGCGAGCGGATCGGCGGGGACGGGCGGGTGCTGGACGGGACGAGCGACGTCGACCAGGCCACGATCACCGGGGAGCCGCTGCCCGCCGCGAAGGGGCCCGGCGACGAGGTGTTCGCCGGGACGCTGAACGGGACCGGCGCCCTCACCGTGCGGGTCGAGCGGGACCCGGCCGACTCGGTGCTCGCGCGGATCGTGGCGATGGTCGAGGAGGCGTCCCGGACGAAGGCGCCGACGCAGCTGTTCATCGAGAAGGTCGAGCAGCGGTACTCGCTCGGCATGGTCGTCGCGACGGTCGCGCTGTTCGCGGTGCCGCTGGCGTTCGGCGCCGCGCTGGAGCCGACGCTGCTGCGCGCGATGACCTTCATGATCGTCGCGTCGCCGTGCGCGGTGGTGCTGGCCACCATGCCGCCGCTGCTGTCGGCGATCGCGTGCGCCGGGCGGCACGGCGTCCTGGTGAAGTCCGCCGTGGTCATGGAGCGGCTGGCGCAGGTCGACGCGGTGGCGATGGACAAGACCGGCACCCTCACCGAGGGCGCCCCCGAGGTGACCGACGTCCTCCCGGCGGACGGGTCGGGGCTCGGCGCGGACGACCTGCTGCGGCTGGCGGCGGGCGCCGAGCATCCCAGCGAGCACCCGCTGGCCCGCGCGGTCACCGCCGCCGCACGGGCCCGCGGCCTGGCCGTCCCGGACGCGGCGGGCTTCGCGTCCGCGCCGGGCGTCGGCGTGACGGCGACCGTGGACGGCCGCGCGGTTGCGGTCGGCAGCCCCGCGCGGCTGCTCGGCGGCGAGCGCCCCGCGGACGCCGTCCGGCTGGAGGACGCGGGCCGCACCGCCGTGCTCGTCACCGTCGACGGCGTCCCGGCCGGGGTGCTCGGCGTCGCCGACCGGCCGCGCGCCGGCGCCCGCGCCGCCGTCGCCGCACTGGACCGGCTGACCGGGGCCCCGCCCGTCCTGCTCACCGGGGACGCGCCGCGCGCCGCCGCCCGGACCGCCGCCGAGGTCGGCGTCGCCGACGTCCGCGCGGGGCTGCTGCCGCAGGACAAGGTGGCGGCCGTCCGGGAACTGGAGGCGGACGGGCGGCGGGTGCTGCTGGTCGGCGACGGCGTCAACGACGCGCCCGCGCTGGCCGCCGCGCACGTCGGCGCCGCGATGGGCCGCGCCGGGTCCGACCTGGCGCTGGAGACCGCCGACGTCGTCGTGGTCCGCGACGAGCTGCCCGCCGTGCCCGCCGTCGTCGCGCTCGCGCGGCGGGCCCGGCGGCTGGTGGCGCAGAACCTGGTGATCGCCGGGACGTTCATCACCGTGCTCGTCGTCTGGGACCTGGCCTGGACGCTGCCGCTGCCGCTGGGCGTGGCCGGGCACGAGGGGTCCACGATCCTGGTCGGGCTCAACGGGCTGCGCCTGCTGACCGACCGCGCCTGGCGCCGCGCCGCCGCCACCCCCGCAAAGACCGGGTAATTGCCGCCAAATCACGCATATCGCCCTTTTTATGGCATTAGCGATCACCTCCCCGCTATGCATTGATCACCACCGGTACGTGTGCAACGCTTACCGATGCCCTCTTAGCGGACGGTGACGTGGCGCGGCCCGGCGTGGCGCGCGGAACGGCCGCCGCATGTGTCTGTACCCCGATGCTCGACTGGAGAAGGCGACTGTGACGCGACGCCGGGTCCCCCGCTGCGCGACCGTGCCTGCCCGCGAAACCGTCAAGGCGACCCCGGGAGCCCGCCGGTGAGGTGGTGGAGGCGCGGAGGACCGGCGGCACGGCCGCCCGTCCCTCCCCCGGCCCCCGCCGCGCCCGCGCCCGTCCCGCCGCCCGCGGCACCGGCGCCCTCGGCGCCGCCGCCCGCGGCGGCGCCGCCCGCGGCGGCGCCGCAGCACGCGGTGTCCATTCCCGAAACGGCCGCGCCCGGATTCCCCGATGGCGCCGCACTGGAACTCCGCCGCGGCGATGCGGACGTGTGGGCGGAGTTGTGCGAGCGATTCTGCATGCAGTTCCTCGTGCTCGCGGAGAAAATGCGTCCCGCGATGGACATGCTCGAAAGCCGGGAGGAGGACCCCGACCGGCTCGAGGCCCTGTACGAGATCGACCACGGCGTGACCCGGATGCGGCGGGTCGCCCGCGACCTGCGGGTGCTCGCGGACCGCGGCGACGCGGACGTCTCCGGCGCCGACACGTCCCTGCTGGACGTCGTGCGGATGGCCGCGTCGTCCATCGAGGGGTACCGGCAGGTGTCGATCCGGCGCGTGGTGGACCTCGCGGTGCCCGCGCACGCGGTCGAGGACGCGGCGTCCCTCGTCGCGGCGCTCCTGGACAACGCGACGCGGTTCTCGCCCGCCCAGGTGACCGTGAGCGCGCACCTGCTGGACGACGGCGGCGTGATGCTCCGCATCGAGGACTCGGGCATCGGCATGCCGGCCGAGCAGCTCGACCGGCTGAACGCCGCGCTGGCGGGGCCCGTGCCGCCGATGACGCGGGAGACCGCGCGGCAGACCGGGTTCCCCGTGGTGCACCGGCTGGCGCGCAGGCACGGCGTCACCGTCCGGTTCGCGGCCCGGACCGGCGGGACCATCGCCATGGTGACCGTCCCGCCGCAGCTCCTCTGCGAGGTCCCGGCGGCCGAGCCCCGGGCGGGCGACGCGCCCCCGGCGGTCGGGAACCTGACCATGGCGCGGCGCGCCGAGCGCCCGGCGCGGACCGCGCCCGCGCTGAACATCGCGAGCGACGCCGACCTCGGCGGGCTGCCGCGCCGGCAGCGCACGAGCCTGCGCCCCGTCTCCGACGCCGCCGCGGGCCCCGGCTCCGGCCCCGCCCTCGCCGAACCCGCCGATCCCGCCCCGCACGCGGGCACCGGCCCCGGGTCGTTCGCCGCGGACCTGGACGCCTTCACCGCGGGCGCGCGCCGACCCGCCGACGAGCAGCAGGAAGGACGGCAATGAGCATCGCCACCACCGGACCGACCGGCCCTCAGGACTTCGGGTGGCTGCTCAGGCAGTTCGCGTCCGCGACCCCCGGCGTGCGGTTCGCGCTGATCGTGTCGTCGGACGGCCTCGCGCTCGTCGAGTCCGGGTCGCACCCGTCGGAGTTCGTCGACCCCATGGCCGCGCTGACCAGCGGGATGATCAGCCTCGGCAACAACATCGCGGGGCACGTCGGCGCGGGCGGCTGCGACCAGATCATGCTGAAGTTCGGCACCGGCCACCTGCTGTTCATGAGCATCGGGCAGCTCGCCGGGCTGGCCGTGCTGGTCGGCGACGGCGCGAACCTCGGCGCCGTCGCCCACGAGATGACGAAGTTCGTGCACGGCGCCGGGCGCGTCCTCACCCCGCAGATGCGCGACGACCTGCGCCGCATGGCGGAGCAGGCGATGCCATGAGCGCGCCCGTGAGCGCCGCCGTGACCGATCCGGCAGGAGGGACGACATGACGGCCAATCCGTGGGTCCGGCCGTACGTGCTGACCGGCGGACGCACCCGGGGCCGCCGGCATCTGCTGGTGCACACGCTCGTCTCGGGCACCCGGTACGACGCGGCGTTCGCGGAACGGCTGCTGCCCGAGGCGCGGGCGCTGTACCAGCGGGCGCACGCCGTGACCGAGTCGGTCGCCGAACTGTCCGCCCACTGCGGGGTGTCGCTCGGGGTGACCCGCGTCCTGCTCGCCGACCTCGCGGCCGGCGACCGGGTCGCGATCGCCGACGCCGACACCTCCCCGTACGACCCGCACGTCCTGGAGAGAGTGATCGATGGTCTACGCGAGCTCGCCTGACGCGGCGTCCCGGCGGCCGTCCGGACGGACAATCGCGCGCACGTCCGTCAAGATCGTCGTGGCGGGCGGGTTCGGCGTCGGCAAGACCACGCTGGTGGAGGCCATCTCGGAGATCCCGCCGGTGAACACCGAGGCGTGGATGACGCAGGCGGCGGCGAACGTCGACCCGGTCCGCGAGGGCGGCGGCAAGACCACCACCACGGTCGCGATGGACTTCGGCCGCGTCACGCTGGCGTCCGACCTGCTGCTGTACCTGTTCGGGACGCCCGGGCAGCCGCGGTTCTGGCCCATGTGGGACGACCTGTGCCGCGGGGCGAGCGCGGCGGTCGTCCTCGTCGACACGCGGCGGCTGGACGTGTCGTTCCCGGCCGTCAACTACTTCGAGAACGACTCCGACGTCCCGTTCATCGTCGCGGTGAACCTGTTCGACGGGGTGCAGACGCACCGGATCCCGCAGATCCGGGCGGCGCTGCGGCTCGACGACGGCGTGCCGCTGGTGACGTTCGACGCGCGCGACCGCGGCTCGGTCGTCCAGGTCCTCACCGGGGCGCTGAGCCACACCCTCCAGGCCACCGCGGGACGCGCCGCCAGGTGAGCCCGCGCGTCCACACCTGAAGACCCGCCCCCGCATAGGGAGGAAGCAATGCGAAGGATCCTGATCGTCGGCGCGGGCCAGGCCGGTCTGCAGCTCGCCCTGAGCCTGCAGTCCGAAGGCTACGAGGTCACGGTCATGTCGGCGCGGACGCCGGACGAGATCCGGGGCGGCCGGATCATGTCGACCCAGTGCATCTTCTGGCCGCAGCTCCAGATCGAGCGGGACCACGGCCTGAACCTGTGGGAGGACCGGTCGCCGCGGATCGTCGCGCAGCGCGTCACCGTCGCGGGCCCGCCCGGCGAGCGGGCGTTCCAGACGCTGGGCCGCTGGGACGACTTCGCCCAGTCGGTCGACCAGCGGGTCAAGATGGCGGGCTGGCTGGAGCTGTTCGAGAAGCGCGGCGGGAACGCCGTCTACCACAGCGTCATGACCTCCGACCTGGAGGGGCTCTCCGCCCTCTACGACCTGACGATCATCGCGGCGGGCAAGGGCGAGCTGGTGGAGCTGTTCGACCGGGACGCGAGCCGCTCGCCCTACGACCGCCCGCAGCGGAAGCTGTCGTGCATCTACGTGCACGGCATGACGCCGTGGCCCGACCACCCCGAGCCGCACGTCCGGATCACCGCCACGCCGGGCGTCGGGGAACTGTTCTTCATGCCCGGCTACACCAACACCGGCGCCTGCGACATCCTGTTGTGGGAGGCGGTCCCCGGCGGCCCGTTCGACGTGTGGGACGACCGTCCCGACCCGGCCGGGCACCTCGCCCGGACGCTCGACATGATGCGGCGGTTCGCGCCATGGGAGTACGAGCGGACGGTCGGCGCGCAGCCCACCGACGCGCGCTGCACCCTCTACGGGGGCTACGCGCCGGTCGTCCGGCACCCGGTCGGGACGCTGTCGCCGACCGCGCACGTCCTCGGCATGGCGGACGTCGTCGTCGCGAACGACCCGGTGACCGGGCAGGGCTCGAACAACGCGGTGCGGTGCGCCGAGATCTACTTCCGGTCGATCCTGGAGCGGGGCGACCGCCCGTTCGACCCCGCGTGGATGCAGGAGACGTTCGACGCCTACTGGGAGTACGCGAAGCACCCGACGGCCTACACGAACATGATGCTCGGCCCGCTCCCCGAGCACGTCCAGAAGGTCCTCGCGACGGCCGCGCAGAACGAGCGGGTCGCGTACCGGTTCGCGCACGGCTACGCGAACCCGGCGGACTTCTCCAACTGGCTGCTGGACCCGGTCAAGACCGAGGAGTACCTCGCCTCCGTCACCTGACCGGCGCGCCCCCGGTCAGCGGCCGTCCCCGGCCGGGAGCTCGTCCAGGCAGCACGCGACGAAGTCCCGGACGACCGGGTTCGCGTCGGCGGCCGCGGGCCACGCGACCGCGACCCGGCTCGGCGCGACGCCGTCCACCGGCCGGTAGACGATCCCGGGACGCGCGTAGAAGCGCGCGGCGGACGCGGGCGCGAGGGCGACGCCGAGCCCGTTCGCGATGGCGCTCAGCCAGTCGTCCGGCTGCTCGGTGACGGCGCCGACGCGGGGCTCCCGGCCGTCCCGGTCGGCGGTGCCGAGCCAGTGGTCCCGCCAGGGGCCGGTCTCCGGCGGGGCCGCGACGAACGGCTCGTCCCACAGCTCCCGGAACGCGATCGCGTCGCGGGCGGCGAGGGGGTGCGCGGCGGGCAGCGCGACGCAGCGCGGCTCGGTGAGCAGCACCTCCACCCGGAAGCCGTCCTGCCCGGGGAACGGGAGCCGGACGAGCGCGACGTCCACCGCCCCGTCGTCCAGGCCCGCGGCGGGCGCCGACCAGGGCGCCTGCCGCATCTCGACCCGCCAGCCCGGACGGCGCCGCGCGAACGCCGCGATGATGCGCGGCGTCGCCTCGTTCGCCGCGCTCGCCAGGTAGCCGACGTGCAGGACGCGCGCCGCGCGGCGGGACGCGGCGGTCGCCGCGCGCCACGCGTCGTCCCAGCCGTCCAGCAGGGCGGGCGCGCGGTCGGCGAGGGCCCGGCCCGGCTCGGTGAGCGCCATCCCGGCCCGGGACCGGGTGAACAGCCGCACCCCGAGCCGGTTCTCGAGCTGCCGGATCTGCTTGGTGAGCGCGGGCTGCGACACGTACAGCCGCTCGGCCGCGCGGGTCAGGTTGCCCTCCTCCGCCACCGTGACGAAGTAGCGCAGCAACCGGGTGTCGACGTCCATGCCGCCAGGTTATGGATGCGTGTATTGGACGCCCGGAACGGGTCCCCGCGAGCCTGGAACCATGCTGTTCGCCACCTATGTCGCCGTCACCGCCGTCACGATCGCGGTGAACGCCGGGATCGCCGTCGCGGATTTCCTGAAGGCCCGGTTCGTCCTGGACAACTCCGCCGAAGTCGGGCTCGCCCCGTCGTGGCTGCCGTATCTCGGCGCGCTCAAGGCGGCCGGGGCCGCCGGGCTGCTGCTCGGCCTCGTGGGCGTCCCGTACATCGGGATCGCCGCCGCCGCGGGCCTCGTCCTGTTCTTCGTGGGCGCCGTCGCCGCGCACGTCCGCGCCCGGGTTTTCCACAACTTCGCGTTTCCCGGTGGATACCTGGCGCTCGCCGTAGCGTCTCTGGTGCTGGCCGTCGCGCACTGAGCCGATAACGCCTCGTGGGCGCGGCGGGCGGCGCACTAGCATCGGCCTTTTCGCAGCGGACGGGAGACGAGAGCGTGATCGACGGAGCCGTACGAGCCTCCAACGAGCTGACGGCGAGATGGGCCGGGCACGCCTGCACCGGGAAGACGACCGTGCTGTCGGGGGCGGGGCTCTGGCCGCTGCTCGCGCTGCTTGCCGCCGCCGCCGACGGGCCGGCCCGCGCCGAGCTGCAGGGCGCCGTCGGCCGCGACGCCGCCGGCGCCGACCGGGACGCCCGCGAGCTGCTGGAGATCCTCGCGCGCGGCACCGCCGTCGACGGCGCGTTCGGCGTCTGGCACCGGGCGGGGCTGCCGCTGGAGCCCTGGTGGCTCGACGCCGCGCCCGGCGGGGCGCGCGGCGAGCTGAGCGGCGACCCGGACGCCGACGGGCCCCGGCTGGACGCCTGGGTCGAGCGGCACACGCGCGGGCGGCTGCGGCGGATGCCCGTGGCGCTCCAGCCCGACACGCTCCTGGTGCTGGCGACCGCGCTGAGCATCGACACCCGCTGGCGCGCCCCCTTCCAGGACTTCCCGTTCCGGCCGCGGGGCGGCCCCTGGGCCGGGCGGCCGCGCGGCCTCGCGGGCCTGAACCGCGGCGGCCCCGACCTCGACCCGCTCGCCCTCGCCGAGACCCCCGGCGGGCCGCTCACCGTCCTCACCGTGGCGGGCGTCGACGACGTCGACGTCCACCTGCTCCTCGGCGCGCCCGACCGCCCGGCGGGCGAGGTCCTCGCCGCCGGGGTGGACGCCCTCGACGGCCGTCACCCGCTGCGGCGCGGCGCCGAACTGCTCGCCGAACCCGTCGCCCGCACGGCGCCGGGCGTGTCGCTGTCGACCATCTCGTCGTACGACCCCACGCCGACCCTGCTCACGACGACCGTCCGGTTCGACGTCGCCGCCGAGCACGACCTGCTGGCCGACCCCGGCCTGTTCGGGCTGGCGACGCTCTCCACCGACTCCCCGCGCGGCCACCTCCCCGGGATCAGCCGGGCGCCGCTCAAGATCGGGCAGGGCGCGCAGGACGTCAACGCCACCTTCACCGCGGAGGGGTTCAAGGCCGCGGCCGTCACCGCCTTCGGGGTCGCGGCAGGGTCCGCGCCGCCGGAGCGCGAGGCCCCCGTCCTGTCGGTCGTGTTCGACCGTCCGTTCGGGTTCCTCGCCCGGCACCGCCCCACCGGCCTCGCCCTCGTCGCGGGCTGGGTCGCCGAACCGGAGGAATGGCCCGAGGACGCGTCCGGCCCGGGGTTCTGGTGACCGGAGTCCGGCCCGGCCCGCGGCCGCTCAGCGGTCGCGGGCCAGGTGCCGCCGCATCCCGTACGCGTACGCGACCGACCCGAGAACCCCGACGACCATCATCGCGACCCCGAACTGCGTCGCGGCCCAGTCCGCCGGCCCGCCTTCGTACCAGCCGGGGTCGCCCTGGTCCGGCTCCACGAGCAAGTACATGCCCAGGACCGAGAGCGTCGCCGGGAACAGCCACATCAGCCTGAGGGCCAGCTCGACCTGCCGTCCGTTCAGCGCCGACCCCGCCATCAGCAGCGCCGTGCCGTACCCCGCGGCGGCCGCCAGCCGCCGCCAGTCGCCGTCCGCCACCGCGTCGACGAACTGCACGGCGAAACCGAACGCGCACAGCAGCGAGACCGCCCCGAACACGCGCTTCCACGCTGCGGGCCGCACGTGCCCGCTCTCCCCGCTCTGCCCGCTTTCCCCGGACGAACCGTGCAGACGTGCGAGCGCACGCCCGTACAGGACGCACCCGGCGAGACTCGCGGCGAGCAGGACGATGCCGAGGAGCACCGAGTCCACGCCCGCCATGCCGGAGTTCCCGGGGCTGCCGTAATCGGTGTCCAGGAGCATGGCGAGGCCGGTGAACATCAGCGTCGCGGGCACCAGCCACGCCGCCCGGACGCAGAGCCGCACCCGCCACCCGTTGAGGGCGAGGCCACCGAGCAGCAGCGACACGGCGAACCCGGCCGCCGCCACCACCGTGCGCCGGTCCCCGCCCGCTAGCGCGTCGGCGGACCGGACGGCGCAGAGCACCGCGCACACCAGCAGCACGGCCCCGGCCGCCCGCCTGCGCGGACTCGGGACGGCACCGAAGGGTTCTTCGCTCTCCGCTCGTCCCCCATCAGCAGATCGGTCGTTCATCCGCCGGAGTATCACACACAGACCGGGCGAAATCGCACTCCCACCCACCGGGGACCGCCATCGGTCACCCCACCACCGTCGACCGGTCGGACATCGGGGCGGGCGGGTGGGGGGTCAGCGGCGGAAGATGCGGTTCCGGGCGGCGTAGACGTAGCCGGCGAGCCCGGCTACGCCCACGACGAGGAGGATGACGGCCAAGCCGATCGACTGGCCGTCGGACTCGATCCGGCCGCGCTCCGCGTCCCCGTTGAGGAAGGTGCCGTAGCCGGGGTCGAGGACGAGGACGATCCCCATGAACAGCAGGGTCGCGGGGAAGATCCACAGCAGCCGGTTCACGAGCCGGGTGAGCCACCCGTTCATCGCGAGGCCGCCGAGCACCAGCGAAGCGGCCAGGCCGGAGACGAACACGCCCGAGCGCCAGTCGCCGCCCGCGCCGTCGGCCGCCACCCGGGCAACCGCGGCGATCGCGCCCGCGAACAGCCCGAAGCCGAGCAGGCGCGTACCCGTCGTCGCCCCGCTCTTGGGCGCGGGAGCCGGTTCGTCCGTCCCGGACGCGGGGTCCGGTTCGGGGACGAGGACCAGATCGGCGTGTGCCGGTTCGTCGGGTTCGTCCGCTCGATCGCTCATCCCGCGGATCATCCCACAGGACGCGTCAGCGGTGCAGGTGCACGCCGTGGCGGCGGAGCGAGAGCTCGACGGCGGCGTCCCAGTTCTCGGAGATCGCGGCGGCGATCGCGTGGGCGTCGTCGCACACCGCCGCCGCGACCCGCGCCGTCTCGCCGTCACCGGCGCGGTCGGCGATGCGGCGGAGCATCTCGGCCTCGGCGATCTGCAGGTGGGCGGACACGTAGCCGTCCCGGACGTGCCGGCCGACGTGGTTGCGGTACTTCAGCACGTCGGCGATCGCGCCCCACAGCATCTCGGCGTCCCGGACGATCGACGGCGAGGCGCGGTGCGCGCGGAGCCGGTCCTCGATCGCGCGGGTGTGCTCGCGGTTGCGGTGCGCGTACTCCCCCAAGCGGCGGCAGAGGTCCGGTTCGTCGGCCGCCGTGGTGAGCAGCTCGCTCAGGACGCCCTGCACGTGCTGCTGGAGCGCGTGCGCGTCCTTGAGGTAGTCGACCAGTTTCTTCTCGATCGTCGTCATGGGGCGCCGTCCACTCGTTCGGCTCTCACAGGCCCCTTGCCCTGCGGAAACCGTGCGAAACCGGGCACGGCGCCCCGGCCCGCCGCCGGGCGGCGGGCCGGTCGCCGGCTACTTGATCAGCGGGTCGCGGGGCAGCCCGAGGATGCGCTCGGCGATCTGGTTGCGGGTGATCTCCGAGGTGCCGCCCGCGATCGACATCGCCCGCGACCCCAGCCGCATCAGCCCGGCCATCGCCCCGATGCCGTCGCCGAACGCCGTCTGCGGCCCGGCGAACTCGCCCAGCAGCGCGGCCGTGGCGTGCCCGTGCTCGGCCAGCACCAGCTTCGTAATGTTGCCCTCCGGCCCGGGCTCGCCGCCCGCGACGGCCCGCTCGGCGCTGCGCAGGTTCAGCAGCTTCAGCGCCCGCTCCTCCGCCGCGTGCGCGCCGATCCGGTCCGCCGGGACGGCGTCCGGGTGCTCGGCGTACAGCTTCACGACGTCCGAGCCGAGCGGCGCGCCGACGCCGCCGCCGATGCTGACCCGCTCGTTGCCGAGCGTCGCCCGCGCGACCTTCCAGCCCTCGTTCGGCGCGCCGATCACGTCCTCGTCCGGGACGAACACGTCGGAGAAGAACACCTCGTTGAACTCCGAGCCGCCCGTCGCCTGCCGCAGCGGCCGCACCTCCACGCCGGGCGCCTTCATGTCGATCACCATCATCGTGACGCCCGCGTGCTTGGGCGCGTCCGGGTCGGTCCGGACGGTCGCGAGGCCGCGGCGGCTGTAGTGCGCGCCGCTCGTCCACACCTTCTGCCCGTTGACCTTCCAGCCGCCCTCGACCTTCACCGCCCGCGTCTTGACGGCCGCCGCGTCCGACCCGGCCTCCGGCTCGCTGAACAGCTGGCACCACACCTCGTCGCCGAGCAGCGCGGCGCGCACCCACCGGTCGATCTGGTCCTGGGTGCCGTGCTGGACGAGCGTGAGGATGTTCCAGCTCGTGATCCCGTAGTTCGGCCGCTTCACCTTCGCCGCGCGGAACTCCTCGTCGATCACGAGCTGCAGCCCGGCGGACGCCTCCAGGCCCCACGGGCGCGGCCAGTGCGGCTGCACGTACCCGGTGTCGATCAGCCGCACGCGCTGCTCGTCCTCCGGCAGCGCCGCGATCTCCTGCGCCAGGGCCCGCACCTCGGCCCGCTTGGCCTCGGCCTCCGGCGGCAGGTCCAGCTCCGTCGCCCGCACGACGCCCGCGACGCTCAGCCGGGCGACGTCCCGCGCCGCGTCCCGCGGGTCGACGATCGCCTCGATCGTCGCCGCGCGCCGCAGCAGCAGGTGCGCGTCGTGCTCCCAGGTGAACCCGATCCCGCCGTGCACCTGCGTGTTCAGCCCCGCGTTCTTCGTGAACGCGGGCGGGGCGAGCGTCCCGGCGACGGCCGCCGCGTACTCGAACTCCGCCGCGGGCGCGGACGCCGCGCGCGCCGCGTCCCACACCGCCGCCGTGCCGAGCTCCGCCGCGACGAGCATGTCCGCGCAGTGGTGCTTGACCGCCTGGAACGTCCCGATCGTCCGGCCGAACTGCTCCCGGACCTTCGCGTACTCGACCGCCCGCTCGACGCACTCCAGCGCCCCGCCGACGGCCTCCGCGCCCGCGATCGTCCGCGCGATGGCCACGGCGTGCGCGCGCGCCGACGGCAGGACGTCCACGACCTCCGCGCCGTCGAGCCTGACGCGGGCCGAACGGCGGGACGGGTCGAGGTTCGGCGGCACCTCGACCTCGACGCCCGGCGCGTCCGCCCGGACGACGATCATGTCGTCGCCCGCGGGGAGCACCAGCAGCCCGGCGAGGCCGCCGCCGAGGACGACCCCGGCGTCGCCGCTCGCCGTCCCCTCGGCGGCCGTGACCGCGCCGCCGATGCCGAGCGCCGCGGCCGTCCGGCCGGACGCCAGGTCGGGGAGCAGCCGGGCGCGCTGCTCGTCGGTGCCGCGCGCGGCGATCACCGCGGACGCCGCCATCGTGGGCACCATCGGTCCCGGCGCGAGCGCCCGGCCGAGCTCCTCCACGACCACGACCAGCTCCGGGAGCCCCGCCCCGCCGCCGCCGTGCTCCTCCGACAGATGCACCCCGAGCAGGCCGAGGCGGGCGAAGTCGTCCCAGAACGCCGGCAGCGTCTCCTCGTCCGCCTCCAGCAGCGCGCGGTTCGCTGCGCGCGCGCCCTGATCGTTCAGGAACGTCCTGGTCGTCCCGGCCAGTTCGCGGTGCTCCTCGCCGATGGCGATCGCCATGGCCCCTCCCAACGCTCGACGGTCACCCCATGATCGCGCCGCCGTCCCGGAGAGTGAAGACCTTTCCCGAATCTGATTCGGTTAATTGTGGACGGCCGGGTTCCGGAGTCCCCGTCAGGCGAACGACCAGAGGTGATCGTCGTTCATCGAGCACGTGTAGGTGGTCAGCTGGGAGCCCGGGCCGCCCGCGCCCGTCCCGCCCGCCACGTCCAGGCACAACCCGCCCTTGTCGTTGCGGATCCAGAACCGGTTGGGCGCCTTCCGCTCCAGGTACCACATCTGGTTGTCGGTGGCGCCGGGGTAGCACGACCACTGCGTCACCGCGGCCTCCGGCGCGGGCGGGTCGGTGCCCCACACGTCCACGCAGAGGCCGTCCTTGGAGTTGCGGATGCTGAACAGGTCCGCGCCGCCCGGCCCGGCGCCCTCCTGGTTCACCACCAGGTCCCAGCGCTGGTTGTCCTTCGCGGACCCGTCGCAGGCGAACTGCTCGACCGGCCCCTGCTCCGTGCCCCGGCCGAACCCCGGGACGTCCGCGCACAGGCCCGTCATCGCGTTGCGCAGCAGGACGTTCGTGGTCGTCGGGAAGTTCGGGCCGGTGGGGAACCGCGACTTCGCCGCCCGCTTCGCCGCCCTCGCCGTCGCCGCGGGCGAGAGGCTCCGCGGCTCCCGCCGCGGCGGCGCCGCCGCCCGCGTCGTCGGCCGGGCGCTCGGCGACGCCGACGTCCTGCTCGGCGACGCGCTCGGCGACGGCGCCACCGCCACCGGGTTCGCCCGCTCGTTCAGCGCGGCCTTCTCCTTGCGCTCCTTCTCCTCCCGATCCTGCTGGTAGGAGATCAGCGCGCCGACCCCGAACACCGCCGCGGCCACCACCACCAGCGCGACACCGCCCGCAAGAAGCCGCGTCTGCACCTTCGGCTTCTCACCCCGCTGCCACGCCCGCCGATCAAACGCGTTCGCCAGGCTCACCCGCTCCCGACGCGCGTCCGCGACCGGATCGTCGCCGAATCCCGCGGCAACCCCCGCACGCTCCTCGACCTGCAACGGCGCGCGGACGCCTACGGGCCGTCGCCCGACGACCCTGACCCCGGCCCCGCCGACCCCGGCCTCGACCGGACGGCCGCGCTGCCGCCCGCCACCCGGCGGCTGCTCCTGCTGGCCGCCGCCGAACCGCTCGGCGACCCCGCGCTGCTGTGGGACGCGGCGCGGCGGCTCGGCCTCGGCCCGGACGCCGCCGCGCCCGCCGAGGCCGCCGGACTGCTGACCCTTGACGGCCGCGTCCGCTTCGACCGGCCGCGGCTGCGCTCGTCCGTCTACCGGGCCGCGGACCCGGACGACCGCCGCGCCGTCCACCGCGCCCTCGCCGACGCGACCGGCGCCCGCACCGACCCCGACCGGCGCGCCTGGCACCTCGCGCAGTCGACCGTCGCACCGGACGAGACCGTCGCGGCCGCGCTGGAACGCGCCGTCCCGCGGGCCCGCGACCGGGGCGGCCACGCCGCCGCGAGCCGGTTCCTCGCCCGCGCCGCCGCCCTCACCCCCGACCCCGCCCGCCGCGCCGGACGCGCCCTCGCCGCCGCCGGGCTCGCCGTCCGCGCGGGGGCCGCCGACACGGCGTCCGCCGACCTCGCGCTCACCGCCTGGCGCGGCGACGCCGAACGCCTCGACCGGCTCGCCGAGACCGCCGCCCGCGTCGCGCACGAACGCGGCCGCGGTCGGCTGCTGTCCGTGCTCGACCTCGCGACGGCCGTCCTGCACAACGGCGCGGGCCGCTACGAGACCGCGCTGCGCGCCGCCGCCGCGCCGCACGCCACGACGACCCCGGGCTGCACGCGTTCGTCCCGGCCGAGGTCGTCGAGGCCGCCGTCCGGTCCGGACGCCCGGAGCTCGCCGAGCCCGCCATGGCGCGGCTCGCCGAACGGTCGCGGGCGTCCGGGACCGACTGGGCCGCCGGCATCGGGCTCCGCTCCCGCGCCCTGCTCACCACCGGCCCCGCCGCCGAGGACCTCTACCGCGAGGCGATCGACCGGCTCGAACGGACCCGCGCCGTCCCGCAGCTCGCCCGCACCCGCCTGCTCTACGGGGAGTGGCTGCGCCGCGAGTCCCGGCGCGGCGACGCGCGCGCCCAGCTCCGCCGCGCCCACGAGACGCTCGCCTCGATCGGCGCCGCCGGGTTCGCGGCCCGCGCCGCCCGCGAGCTCGCCGCCTGCGGCGGCCGTCCCGCCAAACCGGGGACGACGCCCCTCGAACGCCTCACCCCGCAGGAGACCCGCATCGCCCGGCTCGTCGCCGAGGGCGCGACGTCCAAGGAGGCGGCCGGGCGCCTGTTCCTCAGCCCCCGCACCGTGGACGCGCACCTGCGCAACATCTTCCGCAAGCTCGGCCTGACCTCCCGGCGGCAGCTCCGCGACCTCAAGCCGTACCTGCCGCCCGCCGACCCCGCCTGACAGCCCGCTCCGCGCGCGCCGCGCAATTTTGCAGCCAGTGCAAATTTGCATAGCATGCAGGCGTGCAGGGGGAGAAGACCGCCGTCGAGGGCGGCTTGCGGGAACGCAAGAAGCGGGCCACGCACGCGGCGCTCGTCGAGGCCGCGGTGCGGCTGGCGGCGGAGCACGGCGTGGAGAACGTCACCGTCGAGGCGATCAGCGAGGCGGCGGGCGTGTCCCCGCGCACGTTCTTCAACTACTTCGCCTCCCGGGACGACGTCTACGTCATGCTCGGCGCGGAGTCGAGCGCCCGCATCCGGCGCGCGGTGCTCGCCGCACCGTCCGTCCTCTCCCCGCTGGAGGCGCTGCGCGAGGCCATGGCGGCGGAACTGGCCGAGGTCGAGCAGCAGCACGAACTGTGGGCCCTCCACGCCGAGGTGCTGCGCGGCTCGCCGCACCTCCTCGTCCGCAGCATCGGCGTCCTCATGGCCGACGAGATCGGCCTCGCCGACGTCCTCGCCGAACGCTCGTCCACCGGAGGCGCGTCCACGGTCCCGGACCTGTACGCGCGGCTGCTGGCCGCCGTCGGCGCCACGGCCGTCCGGGTCGCCGTCGAGCACTGGTGCGTCAGGCAGGACGAGCTCGCCTTCATGGACGTCTTCCACGAGGTGTTCGACCACCTCGCCGCCGGGCTGCCCGGGCCCCGCGATCCCTCCTGAAGCACACCGAGAACCCTCCCGAAAGAGAAGTCGTGAACGCATCAGCGGCGCCCGAAGCGGTGCCCACCTCCATGACCCAGCGGCAGATACTCCAGGCCATGTCCGGGCTGATGGCCGGCATGTTCGTCGCCATCCTCGCCGGCACCGTGGTCGCCAACGCGCTGCCCCGGATCATCGCCGACCTGGGCGCCAGCCAGTCGTCCTACACCTGGGTCGTCACCGCCGAGCTGCTGGCCATGACCGCCACCGTGCCGCTGTGGGGCAAGCTGGCGGACCTCTACAACCAGAAGCTCCTGCTCCAGCTCTCCCTGGGCATGTTCGTCGTCGGCTCCCTGCTCGCGGGCTTCTCCCACGACGTCGGGCTGCTGATCTTCAGCCGGGTGGCGCAGGGCATCGGCGCGGGCGGCCTCACCGCCCTCGCGCAGGTCGTGATGGCGGCGATCATCCCGCCCCGCCGGCTGGGCAAGTACGCCGGCATCTTCGGCGCCGTCTTCGCCGTCGGCACCGTCGCCGGGCCGCTGATCGGCGGCGTCCTCGTGGACACCTCCTGGCTCGGCTGGCGCTGGTGCTTCTTCATCGGCGTGCCGTTCGCCCTCCTGGCGATCCTGCTCCTGCAGCGCACGCTGAAGCTGCCCACCGTCCGCCGCCAGGTGAAGATCGACTGGCTGGGCGCGTTCCTCATCGTCGCGGGCGTCTGCACCCTGCTGATCTGGGTCTCGCTGGCCGGCGTCGAGTTCGACTGGGCCTCCTGGCAGACCGCCGCCCTCACCGCCGCCGGCGTGATCCTCCTGGCCGCCGCCGTGTTCGTCGAGTCCCGGGTGGCCGAGCCGGTCATCCCCCTCGACATCTTCCGCAACCGCACCGTCACCCTGACGACCGTCGCCAGCCTCCTGGTCGGCCTCGCCATGTTCGGCGGCACCGTCTTCCTCTCGCAGTACTTCCAGGTCTCCCTGGGCAAGTCCGCGACGGTCGCGGGCCTGATGAGCCTGCCGATGATCCTCGGCCTCCTGGTCTCCTCCACGGTCGCCGGGCAGCTCATCAGCGCGACCGGCAAGTGGAAGATCTACCTCATCGCGGGCGCCGCCTTCATGACCGCGGGCCTCGGCCTGCTGTCCACCATCGGCTCCGACACCCACTTCGCCGTCCTCAGCGTCTACATGGCGCTCCTCGGCATCGGCGTCGGCATGCTGATGCAGAACCTCGTGCTGGCCGCGCAGAACGACGTCCCGGCCGCCGAACTCGGCGCCGCCACGTCCGTCCTGTCCTTCTTCCGCAGCATGGGCGGCACCATCGGCACCAGCGTGCTCGGCGCCATCCTCGCCAACCGCGTCACCACCGAGATCACCAAGAGCCTCGAGGCATCGGGCGCCCCCGCCACCGGCGGGGCCGCGGGCCACGGCGTCCCCGACATGACGACCCTGCCCGCCCCCATGCGCGCCATCGTCGAGCACGCCTACGGCGTCGCCACCGCCGACCTCTTCCTCTTCGCGACCCCGTTCGCCCTGCTCGTCCTGCTGATCGTCCCGTTCATCAAGGAGAAGCCGCTGAAGACCACGAGCGGCATGGAACGCCTCGCCGACGAGGCCGCCCCGACCCCCGCCACCGCCAAGACCGACTGACCCGACCGCCCCGGCCCCCAGGGCCGGGGCACCCTCGTTTCACCGGTGGCAGACGACCTCCAGCTTGACCCCGTCGGGCCCTTCACAGAACGCGGCGTAATAGGGCGGCATGAATGCGTCGTAGTACGCCCGCGCCCGGGCGAGGCCCCGGACATTAACTCCGATATGCCCCGGGGGCATCCGGCGGTCATAACCCCGGCCAGAACATGCGACCGGACCACAAACGAACGGAGGCCGACCGGGGATTTCTCCCCGGCCGGCCTCCGACCTGGTGTTCCTTGTGGAGCTGAGGGGATTTGAACCCCTGGCCCCCTCGATGCGAACGAGGTGCGCTACCGGACTGCGCCACAGCCCCAAGGACGTGTTTAGATTAGCAAACTCTGGAGGGTGTTCGCGCCATCCGGTCACTCGCCGACGGCGCGTCGGTCGTCGGCGTACTGGTCGAAGACCTCTTCGGGGGTCGGGAGCTCGATGATCTCGGCGGGTTCGGCCGGGGCGGGGGCCGGCTCGGGGACGGTCTGGGCGGCGCGGCGGGCGGCGGCGCGGGCGCGGGCCGCGGACTCGCGGCGGGCGGCGTCCATGCCGACGGCGACGCGGAGGAGCGCGAGATGGCCGGCCAGGAGGACGGCCGGGGGCGCGACGACCCACCAGGGCGCGACGCCGAAGGCGGCGACGGTGGCGGCGGTGGCGAGCAGGGCGGTGAGGCCCGCGGTGCGGCGGCGGCGCCGGGCGATCACCCGGGCGCGGGACGGGGCGCGGGCGCGGCGGGGCTCCGGTTCGGTGCGCTCCTCCTCGAACTCGTCCTGCTTCTCGGTGTCGCGGCGCAGCCACATGGGGACGAGGACGATCGCCCAGACGGCGACGATGGCGAGGTAGAGGACGGCACTGCTCATCGGACCACCCCCAGGGCACGCCTGCGGCGCGGGCCGACTATCGGCCCGCGCACGTGCAATGGGAGCAGGGTCACGCCCCGCACGGTACGAGCCGGTGTCAGAGGTTGACGAGCATAAGGGGCGGTGTGTCGCGAGATCGATCGCGCCGTTACTCTCCGTTTGCCGACTCTTCGACGGCGCAGGATATTTACGAGTCGAAAGTCACTGCCGGGGAAATGCCCGGCGGCGGTCGGCGAGCCAGCGGGACCGCAGGCCACCGGGGACGTCCTCGACGGTGAGGGCGTAGCAGATGTGATCGCGCCAGGCTCCGTCGATGTGCAGGTGCCGGCGGCGAATTCCCTCTTCGCGGAATCCCAGTTTTTCGACGACGCGGCGGCTGGCGGCGTTCTCCGGGCGGATATTGGCTTCGAGGCGGTGGAGGCCGACGGTGAAGAAACAGTGGTCCACCGCGAGGGCGACGGCGGTGGGGATCACGCCGCGGCCGGCGACCTGGCGGTCGACCCAGTAGCCGATCTGGGCGGAGCGGGCCGAACCCCAGACGATCGCGCCGATCGTGACCTGGCCGACGAAGTCGTCCTCGTGGGTGACGACCCACGGCAGCGCGAGGCCCTGGCGGGCCTCGCGGCGCATCGTGTGGACCATGCTGACGTACGGGCCGAGGCCGCTGCGGAACAGCGGCGTCTCGGGGTTGGTGGGCTCCCAGGGGCGCAGCCAGTCGGCGTTGCGGACCCGCAGCTCGCGCCAGACGGACGCGTCGCGGTGCCGCAGCGGGCGCAGTCCTACGGGACCTTCGGTCAGGGTGACCGGCCATCCCCGCATTCGTTCCACGATTCCATGATTCCCTGGTGCGGCGTCTGAACGCTATTTTTTGTGGTCGCCGCCATGGATCTGGTCGACGGCGTGGGCGAGGACGCGCCCGAGGACGGTCATGCCGTCGCGCACGCCGCCGGTCGAGCCCGGCAGGTTGACGATGAGGGTGCGGCCGGCGACGCCCGCGAGGCCGCGGGAGAGGATCGCGGCGGGGACGGCGTCCCGGTTGTCCATGCGGACGGCCTCGGCGATCCCGGGGATCTCACGGTCGAGGACGCGGCGGGTCATCTCGGGGGTCAGGTCGGTGGGGGTGAGGCCCGTGCCTCCGGTGGTGACGACGACGTCGTAGCCCTGCGCGACGGCGTCGCGGAGGACCTGCTCGACCGGTTCGCCGTCGGGGACGACGACGGGCCCGTCGACGCGGCAGCCGAGGTCGGAGAGCATCTCGACGAGGACGGGCCCCGACCGGTCGGGGTACACGCCGGCGGACGCCCGGTTGGAGACGGTGACGGCCATCGCCCTCATCGGCGCCACGTCCCGTGCTTGCCGCCGGTCTTCTCCTCGACGCGGACGTCGGTGATCACGGCGACCGGGTCGACCGCCTTGACCATGTCGACGAGGGCGAGCGCGGCGGTGCTCACGGCGGTGAGGGCCTCCATCTCGACGCCCGTGCGGTCGGCGGTGCGGGTGACGGCGGTGATCGCGACGCCGGCGTCCTCGATCGTCAGGTCGACGGTGACGCCGTGCAGGGCGATCGGGTGGCAGAGGGGGACGAGGTCGGGGACGCGCTTGGCGCCCATGATCCCGGCGATGCGGGCCACGGAGAGGGCGTCGCCCTTGGGGACGTTCCCGGCGCGGAGCGCCGCGACGCAGGCGGGCGAGAGGCGGACGAACCCGGCGGCGGTCGCGGTGCGGGCCGAGACGTCCTTGGCGGAGACGTCGACCATGCGGGCGGCGCCCTCGTCGTCGAGGTGGGAGAACCCGGTCATGCGGGCAATCTCATCACGTCGACCGTGCTGCCCGCGGGGAGGGTCTCGACGTCCTCGGGGACGGTGATGAGCGCGTCGGCGGACGCGAGGGACGCCAGCTGGTGCGAGCCCTGCACGTCGGCGGGGTCGACCGTGTAGCCGTCGTCGTAGGTGAGGCGCGCGCGCAGGAAGTGCCGCAGGCCCGCAGGGGACTTGATGTCGCCGGACAGGACGGCCTTCACCGTGGGCAAAGGCTCCGGCGGGAGCCCCTGCATGGCGCGTAGGGCGGGACGGACGAACACTTGGAACGACACGTAGGCGCTCACCGGGTTCCCGGGCAGGGTGAAGATGGGCGTGCCTTCCATGAGGCCGAACCCCTGCGGTTTGCCCGGACGCATGCCCACCTTGTGGAACTTCACGGTTCCGGTGAGCGCCTCCTTGACGACGTCCCGGGAGCCCATGGAGACCCCGCCGGACGTGATGACGGCGTCGGCGCGGACGAGCTGGTCCTGCAGCATGTCGCGGACCGAGCCGGGCTCGTCGTCCACGGTGGAGTGCCGGTAGCCGACGCCGCCCGCTTCGGCGACGGCGGCGGTCAGCATGAAGCTGTTCGACTCCCAGATGTGCCCGTGCCCCAGGGTCGTGCCCGGTTCGCGCAGTTCGTCGCCGGTGGAGACGACGACGACGCGCGGCTTCGGCCGCACGGTCACCCGGGCCCGGCCGACCGCGGCGATCATGCCGAGCTGCGGCGCGCGGAGCCGGGTGCCCGCGGCCACGACGACCTGGCCCTCGCGGACGTCCTCGCCCGCGCGGCGGATGTAGTGCCCGGGCGGCGCGGACCGGACGATCCGGACGCGCGCCGTCCCGCCGTCCGTCCACTCGACCGGGATCACCGCGTCGGCCCCGGCGGGCATCGGCGCGCCCGTCATGATCCGGGCGGTCAGCCCGGGGCGCAGCGCCGACACCGCCGGGTCGCCCGCGACGACGTCGCCGACCACCGGCAGCGTCACCGGGTCGGCCTCGGTGGCCCCCGCGACGTCGGACGCGACGACGGCGTAGCCGTCCATCGCGGAGTTGTCGAACGGCGGCAGCGGGACGGGCGCGGAGACGGGCTCGGCGAGGACCGTCCCCCGCGCCTCCAGCAGCGCCAGGTCGAGCGGCGGCAGCACCGTGACGCTGCCGAGGATGTCGTTCAGATGCTCGTCGACCGTTCTCATGCACTCAAGTGTGACGGGGCGTCACGCGTTCCCGTCGCCGCCCACGCCGTCCTGCGCCTGGACGAACTCGCGGAGCCACGGCAGGAACTCCGGCGACAGGTCGGGGCGTTCCGCCGCGAACTGGACGACGGTGCGCAGGTATTCGAGCTTGTTGCCGGTGTCGTAGCGGCGCCCGCGGAACTTGACCCCGTACACGCCGCCGCCCTCCTCGGCGGGCATGTCGGCGAGCGTCCGCAGCGCGTCGGTGAGCTGGATCTCGCCGCCGCGGCCGGGCGGGGTCTTCTCCAGGACGTCGAACACGGCGGGGTCGCAGACGTAGCGGCCGATGATGATCCAGTTGCTGGGCGCCTCCTCGGCGGACGGCTTCTCGACCAGGTCGCTGATCCGGACGACGTCGTCCTCGCCGGTGGCCTCGATGGCGGCGCAGCCGTAGGCGGAGACCTGGTCGGCGGGCACCTCCATGAGGGCGACGACGCTGCCGCCGTACTCGCCGCGGACCTCGATCATCCGCTGCAGCAGCTTGTCGCGCGCGTCGATCATGTCGTCGCCGAGCAGGACGGCGAACGGCTCGTGCCCGACGTGCTGGCGGGCGCAGTGCACCGCGTGCCCGAGGCCGCGCGGCTCGCCCTGCCGCACGTAGTGCATGATCGCGAGCTCGCTGGACTCGCGGACGGCGGACAGCCGGCCGTCGTCGCCCTTGGCGCGCAGGGCCTCCTCGAGCTCGTAGGCTCGGTCGAAGTGGTCCTCGATGGACCGCTTGCTGCGCCCGGTGATCATGAGGACGTCGCTGAGCCCGGCGTCCACCGCCTCTTCGACGACGTACTGGATCGCCGGTTTGTCGACGATGGGAAGCATTTCCTTGGGCGTCGCCTTCGTGGCGGGCAAGAATCGGGTACCGAGCCCGGCCGCCGGGACGACCGCCTTGGTCACGGGTGCGATATCAGTCATGTAGAGACCTTAGTAAGCCGCGAGGACGACAGCGTGCACGACATCGGAACGAAGACCGGCCTCCGCACGAAACTGCTGGGTAACCGTGCCACAATGCCGCCGCACGAGCGCGCGGAGGCGGGCCGGGCGCTGCGCGACGCGCTGCTGTCCGTGCCCGAGGTGGAGATGGCCGGGACGATCGCGGCGTACGTTTCGGTCGGGCCGGAACCGGACACCCGCAGCCTTCTGTTCGCCCTGTGGAAGCGCGGCACGTACGTGCTCCTCCCCCTGCTGCTGCCGGACGGCGATCTCGACTGGGCGTCCTACGAGGGGCCCGACTCGCTCGTCCCCGGTTCGCGCGGCTGCCTGGAGCCGACCGAGCCGCCGCGCGGTCCCGGCGCCGTGTCCAGCGCGGACGTCGTCCTCGCCCCGGCGGTCGCGGTGGACGAGTCGGGCATGCGGCTCGGCCGGGGCGGCGGGTCCTACGACCGCGCGCTGGCCCGGGTGGGCCCCGCGATCCTGACGGTCGGGCTCGTGTACGACGGCGAGCTGGTCCCGGCGCTGCCCGCGGAGCCGCACGACCGGCGCGTCCGGGCCGCCGCCACGCCGTCCCGGGGGCTCGTGCGGTTCGGGTGACCGGGGTGCCGTTTCCCCTCGTGCCCGGCATCGCCGGAGCCGTCCGGAATGGCCGGAAGCGGACGCCCGCATAAGGTGACCGGGCGGGACGATCGCGACATCCCGGAACGCGATCGAGGTCGGCTTCACCTGGAGGTTCGAGATGACGGCGCCGTGGCGGATCCTGTCCCTGCCCCCGATCGACGAGGCGGTCGTGCGGGGCCTGCTCGCGCCGCTCGGCGACGCGGCCGAGGTGCGGTTCCCGGACCCCGCCGACCGCTCGGGCCTCCTCGCGGGCCTGGCCGACGCCGAGATCGTCATCGGCGACTTCACCGGACGGCTCGCGCTCGACGCCGAGGCGGTCGCGGCCGCGCCGCGCCTGGCGTTCGTCCAGATGCCGGCCGTGGGCACCGACAGCCTGGACGTCCCCGCGCTGACCTCCCGGGACGTGCCGGTGGCGAACGCGGCGGGATTCAACCGGCGCGGCGTGGCGGAGTGGGCGGTCGGCGCCGCGTTCGCCCTGTGCCGGCACCTCGCGTGGGGCGACCGGGCGGTGCGCGCGGGCGGCTGGCCGCAGATGGAGATCGCGGCGCGGCGGCCCCGGGAGGTGCACGCGCAGCGCGTCGGGATCGTCGGGTTCGGGGCGATCGGTTCCGAGATCGCCCGCCTCTTCCAGGCGCTGGGCTGCGACGTCTCGTACTGGACGCGGCGCCCGCGCCCCGAGGCGTCCGCGACCTACCGCGAACTGGACGACCTCGTGGCGTCGTCCGACATCCTCGTGCTGGCCGTCCCGCTGACCGCCGAGACGCGCGGGCTGCTCGGCCCGGACCGCCTCGCCCTCCTGCCGGACGGCGCCCTGCTGGTGAACGTCGCGCGCGGGGGCATCGCGCCCGACGACGCCGTCCTGGCCGCCCTCGAGTCGGGACGGCTGGCCGGTGCGGCCCTCGACGTGTTCGACGTCGAGCCGCTCCCGGACGGCCATCCGCTGCGCGCGCACGACCGGGTGCTGCTGTCGCCGCACGCGGCGGGCGCCTCGGACCTGTCGCAGCTGAACCTCGTGACGATGGTGCGCGACAACGTCGTCGCCGCGGTCCGCGGTGAGGACGTGCAGAACGTCGTCAACGGGGTAGATCCGCAGGTCAGGCGGCGTTAAGGCCGGGTCACGGGGATTCCGACACTCAACCCGAAATGCGCAAATGGGCGTTCAATCTGTAGGATCCCTAAACGATCAACTTTGACGACCCCGCGAAGGGTGGGATGTGCAGCTCGACATCTGGCTACTCCTCGGGGCCACGCTCGTACTCAGCGCCATCGTCGCCGTCCGGCTGTCGCACCGGGCCGGGCTGCCGACCCTGCTCGCGTACATGGGGCTCGGCCTCTTCATCGGCGAGTCCGGCCCCCTCCACATCCACTTCGAGGACGTCGAACTCGCCGAGACGCTCGGGCTCGCGGCGCTCGTCCTCATCCTCGCCGAGGGCGGTCTGACGACGAACTGGCGGCACGTCCGCTCGTCCGTCCCGGCCGCGATCAGCGTCGCGACGATCGGGACGCTGCTCAGCATCGTCATCGTCGCGCTGCCCGCGATCTGGCTGATCGGCCTGGACTGGCGCGCGGCGTTCCTGCTCGCGGCCGCCCTCGCGCCGACCGACGCCGCCGCCGTCTTCTCCGTCCTGCGCAGGCTCCCGCTGCCGTCCCGCGTGACGGGCCTGCTGGAGGCCGAGTCCGGCTTCAACGACGCGCCCGTCGTGATCATCGTGATCGCGCTCGCCACCACCGAGGGCGTCCCGAACCTGTTCGAACTGTCGGCGATGCTCGTCTACGAGCTGGCCGTCGGCACCCTCATGGGCATCGCGATCGGGTGGCTCGGCGCCCAGGCGCTGCGCCGCGTGGCCCTCCCGGCCTCCGGCCTCTACCCGATCGCCGTCCTGTCGATGTCGATCGGCGCGTACGGCGCGACGTCGCTCATGCACGCCAGCGGGTTCGCGGCCGTCTACGTCAGCGCGCTCGTCCTCGGCAACGCCCGCCTCCCGCACCGTCCCGCGACCCGGGGCTTCGCCGAGGGCGTCGGCTGGCTCGCGCAGATCGGGCTGTTCGTCATGCTCGGCCTGCTCGCGTCCCCCGGCGAGCTGCCCGCGCAGATCATCCCGGCGCTGGTCATCGGGTCGATCCTGCTGTTCGTCGCCCGTCCGCTGTCGGTGCTGGTCTCCACGCTCGGCTTCCGGATCCCGTGGGGCGAACGGATGTTCATGTCGTGGGCCGGGCTGCGCGGCGCCGTCCCGATCGTCCTCGCCACCATCCCGATGGTCGAGGAGCTCCCCGGCTCCGACCGCAGCTTCGCGATCATCTTCAACATCGTCGTCGTGTTCACCCTGCTGCAGGCGCCCAC
Source organism: Spirillospora sp. NPDC052242 (assembly GCF_040679555.1). NCBI lineage: Bacteria > Bacillati > Actinomycetota > Actinomycetes > Streptosporangiales > Thermomonosporaceae > Spirillospora > Spirillospora sp. NPDC052242. The sequence continues at coordinate 110,535 of NZ_JBFAUZ010000002.1, read as the reverse complement.
GCTGCCGCTGGCCGCGCGGCTGTGCCGGCTGGAACGCGACGACGAGACGCGCGAGCTGGACGTGGAGGCCGCGCCCCTCGAGGAACTGCACGCCGACCTGCTCGAGGTCCGGATCCCGGACGACTCCCGGCTGAACGGCGTGGAGATCTTCGAGCTGCGGCTCCCCGCGGGCGCGTCCGTCACGCTGATCGTGCGGAACGGGTCCAGCTTCGTCCCGGAGCCCACCACGCCGCTGCAGTCGGGCGACACCCTGCTGGTCGTGACGACCGAGGAGGTGCGGGACGTCGCCGAGCGCCGCCTGCGCGCCGTGAGCCGCCGCGGGAAGCTCGCCGGCTGGTTCGGCGAGACCGGCGCTTGACCGTCGGCGGACGGACCGGGGAACAGACCGGGGACGATTCCTGTTCAACTCACGGGTACCATTAGCAGTCGTTCAGAGTGAGTGCCAGTCCGGGGCCACCCGCCGGGCTGAGTCAGCTAGGAGGAACCGTGCCGACGTATCAGTACGTTTGCACCGAGTGCGGCGAGCCTCTGGAGGTCGTGCAGAAGTTCAGCGACGACGCGCTGACCGATTGCCCGGCGTGCGAGGGCAAGCTGCGCAAGGTCTTCTCCGCGGCGGGGATCATCTTCAAGGGGTCGGGCTTCTACCGCACCGACAGCCGCGGCTCGGGGAAGTCGACCGTGGGCTCCTCGTCCGGCGGCTCGTCGAACGGCTCGTCGAACGGCTCGTCGTCCTCGTCGGGCGACTCCGCGAAGTCCGACTCGTCGGCTTCGTCGTCGTCCTCGTCCTCGTCGAGCGGCGACTCCGGGTCGTCCTCGTCGTCCAAGGAAAAGGTCGCCTGACTTCGCCGTACGGGTGGGGGCGCCGGCCGCGCGGCCGTCGCCTCCGCCCGTTCCGCGCTTTCTGAACCCGGACGGACGCCGCCCGCGTCCGGCGTGACGCGGGGTTCGTCCCGTCCGTCCCGTTTCGGCCGTCTGCGGCGGTCGAGCGGCCCGTGCCGCTCCCGCCGCCCCGGCCCGTCCGCCCCGGCCCGAAGTTCCCGCTCTCGTCGAACGTCATCCGAGAGGACCGGGCCGAGCCCCGGGCCCGCCGCCACGTCGGCCATCCCCGGACACCGCTCCCACCTGCGGTGACACCGTTCCCTCCTGCTTCCGGCGGAGCCGAGGGCGCCCCGCGCCGCCTCCCGGGCTTGCCGGGACGCCCCCTCCCCTACGTCTCCAGGCCGAACGCGGTCGCCGGCCCTGCATCCCTGGACGTACGGCGATTCGCTCCCCTCACCCGACGCGTGAGCGGCCCCGTCCCGGCGAGCATTGCTCCGTAAGGAATCGCGCGGACGGCGCGGGCCGCGGACGCTCGCGAGCCGACCGGCACCCCCCGGCCGCAGAACAAGATAGTACTTGACTTCTCTCGCCAGCCGAGAGATTCTGAGCGCCAACGCGACATATCGCGTCTTTCACCCCGCTTGAGCACGGCGGAGAGGAACCATGAGCGAACGCAGCCCGGCGCCCCCAGGCGCCCACCCCAACCGACTGGCCGGATGGATCGCCGGCCGCCGCACCAAGTGGGCCGTGCTGGCCCTGTGGATCGTCCTGCTGGCCGCGCTCGGCCCGCTCGCCGGGAAGCTCGGCGAGGTGGAGGAGAACGACGCGTCGTCCTGGCTGCCCGAGGGCGCCGAATCGACGCAGGTCGTCGAGTTGCAGGAGCGCTTCCGGACCGAGGAGTCGATGCTCGCCGTCATCGTCTACGAGCGGCCGTCCGGCATCACCGGGGCGGACCGCGCGGCGGTCGCCGAGAACATGACGGCCTTCCGGGCGCTGCCCGGCGCCGAGACCGTGCAGGGCCCGATCCCGTCCGAGGACGGACGGGCGCTGCAGGTGCTCGTCCCCCTCACCGGCGAGGACACCCTCGTCGACGCGGTGGACGACGCCCGCGACCTCGCCCAGCGCGGCCCGCCCGGCCTCGAGGCGCACGTCACCGGGCCCGCCGGCGCGGGCGCCGACCAGTTCAAGGTCTTCGAGAGCCTCGACGGGTTCCTGCTGATGGCCGCGGGCGGCGTCGTCATCGTGCTGCTGCTGCTCATCTACCGCAGCCCGATCCTGTGGTTCGTCCCCGTCCTGAGCGCGCTGTTCGCCCTCGGGCTCGCCCAGTCGCTCGTTTACCTTCTCGCCAAGTACGCGGACCTGACGGTCAACGGGCAGAGCGCGGGCATCCTGACCGTCCTGGTCTTCGGGGTCGCCACCGACTACGCACTCCTCCTCGTGGCCCGATACAGGGAAGAACTGCACCGGCACGAGGACAGGCACGAGGCCATGGCGTTCGCGCTGCGCCGCGCCGCCCCCGCCGTCATCGCGTCCGGCGCGACCGTCGCCGCCGGGCTGATCTGCCTGCTGCTCGCCGCGATGAACTCGACCGCCGGCATGGGCCCGGTCGCCGCGGCCGGGGTGCTGACCGCGCTCGCCGCCATGCTCACGCTGCTCCCCGCACTCCTGGTCGTCTGCGGGCGCTGGCTGTTCTGGCCGCTGATCCCCCGCTACGACGCCAAGTACCTGGAGCCCGAGGCGTACGAGGCGGAGCACGGCATCTGGAGCCGGATCGCCGCACTCGTCGGCCGCCGCCCGCGCGCGCTCTGGGCCGGCACCTCGGTCGCCCTGGCCGGTCTCACGCTCGGCCTGTTCTCCCTCAACGCCACCGGACTGTCCAACGAGGGCATGTTCACCGGACGTCCCGACTCCATCGCGGGCCAGAGCGTCCTGGCAGAGCACTACCCCGGCGGATCCGGCTCCCCGGCCGTCGTCATCGCCCCGGGCGGCGCCTCGGACGGCCTCGCGGCGGCGATCCGCGGCACCGAGGGCGTCGCGGGGGTCGGCGCGCCGCAGACCGCGGCCGGGCTCGTCCAGTACGAGGCGACGCTGCGGGCACCGGCCGACAGCGAGGCCGCGCAGCGGACCGTCGAACGCCTCCGCGACACGCTGCCCCCGGACGCCAAGGTCGGCGGGACCACGGCCATCAGCGTGGACACGAACGAGGCGTCGTCCCGCGACAACCTCGTCATCATCCCGATCGTCCTGGTCGTCGTGTTCGGCATCCTCGTGCTGCTGCTGCGCGCGCTCGTCGCGCCGCTGCTGATGATGGCGACGGTGATCCTGTCCTTCATGGCGTCCTTGGGCGCCTCCGCGCTCTTCTTCGAGCACGTCTTCGGCTTCGAGGGGACCGACGCGTCGTTCCCCCTGCTGGCGTTCATCTTCCTGGTGGCCCTGGGCGTCGACTACAACATCTTCCTGATGCACCGCGTCCGGGAGGAGTCGCTGTCGCTCGGGACCCGGCGCGGCATCCTGCGCGGCCTGACCGTCACCGGCGGCGTCATCACCTCGGCGGGCCTCGTTCTGGCCGCCACGTTCGCGGCCCTGGTCACGCTGCCGCTGGTGTTCATGGTCGAACTCGGCTTCGCGGTCGCCCTCGGCGTCCTCCTGGACACCCTGATCGTCCGCTCGCTCCTCCTGCCCGCCCTCGCGCACGACATCGGCCCGCGCATCTGGACGCCGAGCCGCCTCGCCCGCGAGGAACCGGCCGGCGAAAAGCCCAGAGTGCACCAGCTCGTCCGCTGACCTCTCCGGGCGGGGCGCCCGCCCCGCCCGGAGTTATCCACAATCCCGAACGCCCTGACGCGCCCGCTCCCCCGCTGGCTAGTGTCGGCCCCATGTCAACCACGGCTCCCCTCGGCGTCATCGGCGGTTCCGGCTTCTACTCCTTCCTCGACGACATCGAGGAGGTGCACGTCGACACCCCGTACGGGCCGCCCAGCGACCCCGTCGCCGTCGGCGAACTCGCCGGACGCCGCGTCGCGTTCGTCCCCCGCCACGGCCGCGACCACCGGTACCCGCCGCACAAGATCCCCTACCGCGCCAACCTCTGGGCCCTGCGCGCCCTCGGGGTGAGACAGGTCCTCGCCCCGAGCGCCGTCGGCTCCCTCACCCCCGACCTCGGCCCGGGCACCCTCGCGATCCCCGACCAGCTCGTCGACCGCACGTCCGGACGTCCGCAGACCTACTACGACGAGGGCGCCGCCGTCCACGTCTCCTTCGCCGACCCGTACTGCCCCCGCGGCCGCCGCGCCGCCCTCGGGGCCGCCCGCTCCGCGGGCTGGAACCTCGCCGACGACGGCACCCTGGTCGTCATCGAGGGCCCCCGCTTCTCCAGCCGCGCCGAATCCCGCTGGTTCGCCGCGCAGGGCTGGACGCTGATCGGGATGACGGGCTACCCCGAGGCCGTCCTCGCCCGCGAACTCGCGCTCTGCTACACGCCGCTGTGCCTCGTCACCGACCTCGACGCCGGCATCGAGGAGGGCGAGGGCGTCACGATGGACGAGGTCCTGCGGGTGTTCGGCGAGAACGTCGGCCGCCTGAGATCCCTCGTCGCCGACATCGTCACCGCCCTCCCCGCCGAACGCGACTGCGCCTGCCCGAACGTCCTGGACGGCATCGACGTCCCCCTCGAACTCCCCTGACCCCTCGAGAACCCCACGCCCGGCCGTCGGGTCAGCCCCGCCCCCGACGGCCCGGACAACGACGAGGCTCACCCCGAGCACCCACGCGCGAGGGAGCGCAGGGCGCCCTCCAGGGCCCGCCGCAGAACGCACACATCGCCCCCGGCAAACCACCAGCGGGCCGAACCACCGCCGGTAAGGCACCGCCGGTCGAAACATCGCCGGTAGAACCACCGATCGTCCACCGGAGGAGCAGGTGACCCGCTTAACGTCCTCGCCCCGCCTGCGCCGGCCGCTCGCGACGCTGTTCGCCGCGGCCGCCGCCTGGCTCGCCCTGCTCACCCTGCGCCCCGACCCGCCCCCGACCGTCCGGGTCCTCGCCGCCGCCCGCGACCTCCCCGCCGGAGCGACCCTCGCACCGTCCGACGTCCGTCCCGTCCCCTTCCCCGCCGGCGCCGTGCCGTCCGGCGCCATCCGCTCGGGCGCGACCGGACGCGTCCTCGCGGGCCCCATGCGCCGCGGCGAACCGCTCACCGACGTCCGCGTCATCGGCGACCGCCTGCTGCGCGGCCACGGCCCCGGCAAGGTCGCCACCCCGGTCCGCATCGCCGACGCCGACACCGTCCGGCTCGTCCGCCCCGGCGACCGCATCGACGTCCTGGCCGCCCCGCCCGAAGGTCTGCCCGACGTCCCCGAACCGCCCCCGGCCGGAGAAGCCCCACCCGACATCACGAACCACGCTCCGGCCGCCCACACCCCGCCGCCCGCCGCACTATCGAGAACACCCCCCGATGCCGCAGCGCGGCCCGCGCGGCCCGCCCACCCCGCCCTGTCCGCCCGTCCCGCTTTGGCGGCCCGCCCTGCCTTGGCCGCCCGTCCCGCTTTGGCCGCCCGCCCTGCCCTGGCCGGACGCCCTGCCCTGGCCGGATGCCCTGCCCTGGCCGGATGCCCTGCCCTGGCCGGACGCCCCGCCCTGACCGGACGCCCCGCTGTGGCCTCCCGCCCCGCCCTGGCCGCCCGTCCGGCAACCTCCCCTTGGGGAGCCGCACGCGTGGTGGTGTCCTCCGTCCCGGTGATCGCGGTACCGGCCGCCGACGAGAAAGCAACCCGAGACGGCGCCCTGCTCGTCCTCGCCACCACCAGATCCCAGGCATCCGCCCTAGCCGGAGCACGAACAGACCTCTCAGTAACGATCGCCCCCACCTGACCCACCACCCACCCGACCGTTCAGGACGAGTATTTCGCCTGGGCCCGGACGAATACGCCGCCGCCGAGGGCGCATGCGGCGAGGACGACGCCGAACGTCGTGGCGGCGCTCGTCAGGCCGATCGCGTCGCCCAGGTGGCCCGCCGCGACCGGCAGGAGGCCCGCAGGCAGGTAGCCGCCGAGGTTGAACGCGGCGTTCGCCTCCGCCAGCCGCGACGGCGGCACGGACGCGTTCAGCAGCGACAGCCCGGCGAACTGCCCGAGTCCCTGCCCCGCACCGGCGAGGACGGCCGCGACGAGCAGCACACCGGTCCGGCCGGTCCACACGGCCGCCACCAGCGACGCCATCGCGATCGTGGTGGCCGCCGCGCCGGTCGTCAGGATCGTCCGCCGGGGCAGCGTGCGCGCCGCGAACTGCACCCCGGTCGCGGCCGCGAACATCGCGAAGGCCGTCCCGCCCGCGGCGGCCCGGTCGCCGGTGTGCAGCAGCGACGGGCCGAGCGAGAGCATGAAGGACGTCGCGGTGATGCCGGGCGCGAACACCGCGACGCCGAGCGCGAGGCGACGCCCGTCCCCGCGCGGGACCCGCGGCACCCGGACGAACCCGCCTGCGTCCGGCGCGGGCCGTCCCAGCGGCATCCGCACCACCACGACGACCGCGGCCGCGAGCAGCGCGGCCTCGACGGCGAACACGGTCCGCGTGGGGGCCGGCAGCGTCTCCGAGAGCACCCCGGCCAGCAGCGGGCCGAGTCCCGCGCCGAGCACCATCGCCGTGGACGCCAGGAGCGCGGCCGGTCGCGCGCGCCGCGCGCCCGCGACGTCCGTCACGGCCGCCATGCCCGCCGACACCACCGCGCCGACCGCGATGCCGGTGAGCAGCCGCGCGGCCATCAGCGCGGCGACGGACGGCGCGGCGGCGAACACCCCGCACGCGACGAGCGCGAGCCCGAGCGCCGGCAGCAGCACCGGCCTCCGGCCGAACCGGTCGGACAGCACGCCCGACACCAGCAGCGAGCCGATCAGTCCCGCGATGTAGCACGCGAAGATCACCGTGAGCGTGCCGTCCGAGAACCCGAGTTCCCGCTGCCACAGGACGTACAGCGGCGTCGCCGCGTTCGACAGCACGAACACCGCCGTGACCGGCCACGCCGCGAGCCACACCCACCGCATCGATCCCCGTCCCCGCACGAGCCCTCCCTAAGTTCGATTTAACTCGTACTTGTACGAGTTTGGTCGAACTTAGCATGCAGTACGATCAGACTCGTACTGATGGTGAGGAGGCCGTCCATGCCCGACATCAAGGTGCTGCCGGAACCCGCCGGGCTGCCGTCCCCGCTCCCCGAGCCCGACGCGGCGGAGCTGAGCCTCCCCGTCGTCCTCGGCGCCCTGAGCGACCCGCTGCGCCTCGGGATCGTCCGCAAGCTCCTCCTCGACCGCGAGGAGTTCGACCACCCGTGCGGCTGGTTCGGCATCGACCGCCCCAAGTCGTCCCTCACCCACCACTTCAAGGCCCTCCGCGAGGCCGGCGTCCTCCGGCAGCGCCAGTACGGCCTCGAACGCCGCAGCGAGGTCCGCATCGCCGACCTCGACGAACGCTTCCCGGGCCTCCTCAACCTCGTCGCGTCCTGGACCACCCCCTGATCCCCACTCCCCCCACCGGTCCCGGACCCCCGTCCCCAACCCCCGACCAGCGCCCGGCACGACGGGCATCCGCCACGCCGAGCGTCCGACTGGACGGACGTCCGGCACAACGAACGCCCCACACGACGGACGTCCGGCACAGCGAGCATCCGGCGCAACGGGCACCCGGCGCGGCGGGCGTATGGCTGGACGGGGGGCGGCGGTCGTAGGTGTCGGTCGTGTGCCGGGTTCGCAAGGGTCCGGAAGGGCATCGCACGGCGGGCAGGAACGGGCGTCACTTGCGGACGGGAGGGGGCGCGGCCGGGCGGGGAGGCGGCCGGGTGGGCGCGGCCAGGCAGGTGGGGCGGGGAGGCGGCCGGGCAGGTGGGGGCGGGGGCGACTTGGCTAAATGAGCGGTCGAACCATACGATCCGTGACCGTTCCGGTGCGTGCAGTTCGGATCGTGCGCCGGGGCGGTCTGCAGGCGCGTCCGAACGGGCGCGTCACCCCCGAGGAGTGGAGCGTTCGATGAGTGGTTTCAAGAAGTTCCTGCTGCGCGGCAATCTGGTCGACCTCGCGGTCGCGTTCGTGGTCGGCGCCGCGTTCGCGGGGCTCGTGAAGGACTTCGCCAACTCGTTCATCACACCGCTGATCGCGCTGATCGGCGGCGAGCCCGACTACACGGGGCTCGCGGTGACGATCAACGGGACGAAGTTCCCGTACGGGATCTTCCTCACCTCGGCGATCGCGTTCCTGATCACCGCGGCGATCGTGTACTTCGTCGTCGTGCTGCCGATGTCGAAGCTCATCGAGCGCATGGACCGCAACCAGGAGATCACCGAGCGGGACTGCCCCGAGTGCCTCGGGACGATCCCGGTCAAGGCCCGCCGCTGCCAGTTCTGCACCGCGGAGGTCGCGCCCGTCCAGGCGCCCGCCTGAGGTCAGTGGGCGCTGTCGGTCCCGTACTCCCAGTGCCACGGTTCGAACGGATTGCTGTAGGCCCACGCCGGGTGGAACCATCCGTACCGCTCGGCGTTGGCCTCCAACCAGGTGAACTGGACGGACCCGGCGTTCTGGACGCCGCCGCACAGGTCGAGGGCCTGGCCCTTGCCGTGGTTGCTGGTCCCGGGGACGGCCGCGAAGCCGGGGCGGCTCGCGTAGACGCTGTGCTGCTCGGACAGGCTGCGGTAGGCGTCGGTCACGCACATCTCGCGGCCGAACCGCTCCTTGTAGGCGGCGTTCAGCTTGTAGAAGCCCAGTGCGGCGTCCGCGCGGAGCTGGTGGCCCTCCTGCGGCAGGTCGCAGAGGTACTTGGACGGGATCAGCCCGTTCGGGAAACCCTTCGCCTCGGCCACCAGGCCCTCGTCGCACTCGAGCTGCACCCGCTTCGACCGGGGGAGGTCGCCGAGCAGGCCGTTGAGCTGCTCGGTGAGTTCGGCCGACCGCTTCTTGAGCGAGGCGATGTCCTGCTCGACGCGGGCCTGCTCGACGGCGTTGCTCGACTGCAGTTCCTGCGCGGTGGACGCGAGTTCGCGGTGGCGGCCCTGGAGGTCGTCGGCACGGTCCACGAGCGACTGCTGCGTCTGCGCGAGCATCGCCACGTCCGCGGTCGAGCGCAGCACCTGCACCGGCTCGCCGCCGCCGAAGATCGCGAGTGAGCCGGTGGCGTCCGGATGCTGGTAGGACGTGTTCGCCAGCCGGGCCACCGGCTCGCGGATCCGGTTGAGTTCGGCTTCGGCCGCGGCCAGGTCCTTCAGCGTGGTGCGCAGCTTCTCCTGCGACTCCTCGAGGGCCTTCTGGCGGTCCTTCATCTCGCCCGTGGCCTTCTCCAGTTCCTCGCGGGCCTTGTCGGCCTCGCTGCGGAGCTTCTCGTAGGCATCGGCCGGACCGTCGGCCGCTCTGGCGTCGCCGTGCGCGGAGAACATCGCCATCACCAGGAAGACCGCGGTCAGCGCAGCCGACCGGGGGTTCGGCACGGTGGTTTTCCTCCTGATGCCCGAATGCGGATCAGCGGCCAGAACGCTACCAGAACCCGGACGGGCACCCTGCGTCATCGGCGATGCCGACCCGGCACCGGTTCAGCGGTCGCCGTCGCCGCGCCAGCGGCACCACCGTTCGAGGAACGGGACGTCCTCCCACCTGCACTCGCGCCGTTCCCCGGACCGCTCGGCCCGCTGCGGCGCCGACGACCTGCGCGGCGTCGCGGCGGGCGTGGGCGCGGGGGCCGGGGGCGGCGGCGGGGTGAGGGTGTCGGCCTGCGGCCCGGCCTCCGGCGCGACGTACTTCCCGTACGTCGGCTCCGCCGCCGGCGTCATCTGCTGGACGGGCGTCACGGCGCGGGCCGAGCCGTCCCGTTCGCCCCCGAGCGTGAACGCGCCCGCGGTCGCCAGGACCGGCACCGCCACCAGGACGCCGATGATCGCCGTCCGTCTCCGCCGGGGCGTCCGCTGTTCGACCTGACCCGCCTCCGACTGCCCATGATGCCGACCCGTCACGGCACCGAAGCGTACCGAGGTCGCCGCACCCGGCCTAGCGCCATCCCCACAGATTCCGCGCACCGGATATCAACTCACCCCACACCGCCGGTGCGGCCGATGGGACAGGACGGACGAACGGGATAAGGACGCGCGTCATCGGCGCCCGTCCTCTACCCTGTAGGTGCCGTCCGCTACGCTCGTGCGGCGAGCGACGACCGGCCTCCGTAGCTCAGGGGATAGAGCACCGCTCTCCTAAAGCGGGTGTCGCAGGTTCGAATCCTGCCGGGGGCGCACTCATCGACCCGATCGGGCTCCTGGCCGGGGGGTCAGGGGCGGGGCAGTAGGGGCACGTCGGGGTGCTCCACCAGTTCGGTCTCCTCGCGGCGGATGCGTTCGCGGCCCCAGTCGCCGAGCGGCTCCAGCGCCTTGTTGAGGGCGCGGCCGTGGTCGGTCAGGGAGTACTCCACGCGGGGCGGGACCTCGGCGTAGACCTCGCGGTGGATCAGGCCGTCCTGCTCCATCTCGCGCAGGTGCTGGGTCAGCATCTTCTCGCTGACGCCGGGGAGCCCGCGGCGCAGTTCGGCGAAGCGCCGGGTGCCGAGTTCGTTCAGCTCCCAGAGGATCAGGCCCTTCCACTTGCCGCTGACCACGTCGAGGGCGGCGTCGATTCCGCAGAAGTACGGGCCGCGCCTGGCCGGCTTCGTCATACGCGAGCCTCACTAACTCGAAGGTAAGTACCCCAGAAGATAGTGGGTACTTCCGGGTTCGCCGCAACGGTCCCAGCATGGAGGCGACGCGATCGACGATCAAGGAGTTGCTTCCATGACGAATACACAGGCGGCCGTCGCGATGCTCGGGATGGGTGCGATGGGACGGGCGCTGGCCGGTGCGCTCGTCGACGCGGGACGTCCGGTGGTCGTGTGGAACCGGACGCCGGGGAGAGCGGACGAGCTGGTCGGGCGGGGCGCCGTCGAGGCCGGGCTGCGGGAGGCGGTGGCGGCGGGCGGGCCGGTGGTGGTGTGCCTGTACGACCACGCCTCGGTGCACGAGACGCTCGACCCGGTGGTCGAGGAGCTGCGCGGGCGCACGGTCGTGAACCTGACGACGACGACGCCGGACGAGGCGCGGGAGCTGGCGGCGTGGGCGGACGCGCACGGGATCGCCTACCTGGACGGTGCGATCATGGCGACGCCGCCGATGATCGGCGCTCCGGGGGCGCAGATCCTCTACAGCGGGTCCAGCGAGGTGTTCGAGGAGCACCGGGAGCTGTTCGGGCTGTGGGCGGACGCGGCGTACGACGGTGCGGACGCCGGGACGGCGTCGCTGTTCGACCTCGCGATCCTGGCGGGGATGTACCCGCTGTTCAGCGGGTTCCTGCACGGGGCCGCGATGGTGCGGTCGGCGGGGTTCACGGCCGCGGAGTTCGCCGCGCGGGCCGCGCCGTTCCTCGCCGCGATGACCACGTCGTTCCCGCACATGGCGCGGGTCGTGGACGGCGGCGACTACGGCGACGCGGGGCAGAGCCTCGACTGGACGGTCACCGCGCTGGACACGATCGCCCGCGCGAGCCGCGAGCAGGGCGTCGAGCCGGTGCCGATCGACATGGTCGCGGGACTCGTCCGGCGGCAGATCGAGGACGGGCACGGCGCCGACGACTTCGACCGCATCATCGAGAGCATGCGGGGGTCCGGCGCGGCCGCACTTCCCCGGTGATTTCGCAAATGGCGGGTAGGTGAATTCTGGCTGGACGTTCGCGCCGGATCTGGCGATTCGGCGCGTTCGCCTGCCAGCCTGGAGGGCCCCGCACCGACTTCGACGCCTCCAGGAAAAGAAAACAACGGTGAGTCTCGGTTTCGAATGGGACTTCGGCTCGATCGTCGCCGCCCTCAGTGTCGTGATCCCCTTCATGGCGTTCGTGTGGGAGTTCGTGGTCGTCCGGCGGAAGCGGCTCGGGTACCGGGTGCAGATGGACACGCTGGCGACGGACACCGCGCACGCGCCGAGCGCGGACGTCCTCGCGCGGATGCACGACGACGGCAGGCCGCTCAACGAGCCGTCGTTCGTGCTGCTGCGGGTGGAGAACGCGGGGCTGACGGAGATCGTCGAGGGCGACTACCTGACGCCGCAGAACGACTGGTCGGGAATCCGTGTGACGTTCCGGGACCGCCGGGTCGTGGGTTTGGCGGTCACCGAACTGAGCCAGCCGGAACTGCGGGATTTCTTCATCGCGCAGGACGAGAACGGCACGCGGGAGGCCGACGGATTCGGCATCGCCAGTGACGGGGACGCGGGCGTCATCAATCTGCCGAAGGTGAAGCTGAACACGGGCGCCCATTACAAGGTGCTGGCGGTGCTGGAACGCAGTTCCGGCGAGCCCGGGGAACGGTTCTCCAAGCCGGAGTTCCGCGCGGACGTGTCCGGCCGGTCGAACCGCTGGGTCCGCTGGGTGTCCCGGCTGAAGCTGGCGCGGACCGAGAGCCACACGTTCGCGTCGCGGCCGGCGCTGGTGGGCATCGCGCTGCTGACGACGGCGGTGCTCCTGCAGTCGAGCCTGGCGCTGTTCTGGCGGGAGGAGCCGCCGCCGCTGGACTGCGTCGGCGGGACGCTGCGGTTGCACGGCTCGACGGCGTTCGCGCCCGCGGTGACGGAGGCGGCCGAGCGGTACGCGGAGCTGTGCGGCGGGAAGGGCGCGGCGATCCCCGTCGGACCGGCGACGTTCCAGGGCAGCACCGAGGGCGTCAACGCGCTGGAGCGGGCCGGGGAGGACGCCGGGATCGAGATCGGGGCGGGCCTGGACGACCATCTGGCGTTCACGGACGGGCGGGCCGTGGGGAATCATCCCCGGCTGCTGGCGCGGCCGATCGCGTACTCGCTGTTCACCCTCGTGGTCAACGCGGACGCGGGGGTGGAGAACCTGTCGACGCAGCAGATCCGCGACATCTACGCCGGGGAGATCACGAACTGGTCGGAGGTGGGCGGCGCGTCCGTCCCGATCCAGCTCGTCAACCGGCACCGCGGGTCGGGGACCCGGACGGCCCTGGAGGAGCGGGTGCTGAACGGCTCGGGCCGTCCGCGGGTGAGCGTGCGGGAGGCGACCGTGGGCGACTGCGCGGCGCTGGCGCGGGACGAGCCGGGCGGCTGCGAGGTCGGCCGGACGCCGACGCTGCTGCGGGAGGTCGCGGACGTCCCGGGGGCGCTCGGGTACAGCGAGGCGGCGAGCGCCGCGGCGGCCGAGGACGTCGTGCGGGTGCGCATCGACGGGATCCCGGCGACGCTAGACGGCGTCGAGGACGGCCGGTACCCGTACTGGCAGATCGAGTTCGCCTACACCTACGGGGAGCCGCCCGCCGACTCGATCGCCGCGGCGTTCCTGCGCTACCTGACGGACCAGGGCGGCAAGGACGTCCTGCGCGAGTTCGGCGACCGGCCCTGCTCGGAGACGCGGTTCCCGCTGCTGTGCGAGCCGGCGTGACCGTCGCCCGGCCGCCGCGGGCGGGCCTACCGGCGGACGTCCAGCCAGACCAGGCGGTGGTCGGAGGACGGGAACGGGTAGGTGCCGGTCAGCCGGGACAACGGGTCGGACGACACGGGCCAGAACACGCCGCCGCGCACGGTGCGCATCCCCCGGGACGGGAGGACGTAGTCGACCCGCAGGTTGCCCGGGGCGGTGTCGGCGAAGTCGGCGGTGTCGTGGCGCGGGTCGCCGTCGTGGGCGAGGTTCGCGCCGCCCTGCACCTCGGCGGCCTCGGCGGCGCCCCGGCTGGACGGCACGGACGACGCGTCGACGCGGGGGTTGCGCAGGAGCTGGTGGATCGCGCCGTCGAAGCTGTCGCCGTCGTTCGGGTCGGCGTTCTGGTCGCCGGCGATGACGAACTGCGCGCCCGGCCGCAGGCCGCCGCGCCGCCCGCGGTCGTCGTAGATGTAGCGGCCCTGCCACGGCCGGACGTAGTCCGCCCAGAAGCGGATCTCGTCGTGGTTGCGGCGCCCGTTGCGGTCCTCGGCGCCGTCGAACGACGGCGGCGTCGGGTGGCTGGCCAGGAAGTGCACGGTGCGGTGGCCCACGCGGATCGGCACGTCCCAGTGGCTCTTGGACGACAGCCGGACCTTGTTCAGCTCCTCGTCGCCGTACCAGTCGGACGGCGTGTGGGTCGTGGCGTCGTCCGGGAGCACGGCGCCCGGCATGTCCTTCCACAGGAACTTCTGGAAGGTGCGGACCTGCCGGTGGTCGATCGGGTAGCGGGAGTAGACGACCATGCCGTACTGGCCGGGGAACATGCCGTAGCCGTAGGCGTCCTGCCCGTAGGGGTCGGAGCCGGGCTCGGTGACCGCCTTGCCGTCGTTGTCGAGGTCGAGGCCGGAGGCGATGCCGGTGTTGCTCGGCGCCGTGTAGCGGTAGCGGTACCGGATCGGTTCCGCGCCGCCCTGCCCGACCGACAGGTAGTTGTCCTGGAAGAGCCGGGCGGCCTCGCCGCGCCGGTCGTAGTCGAACTCGTTGACGAGCAGGACGTCCGGGCGGGCGCGCTGGACGATCTCGGCGACCGTCCGGGCCTGCTCGTCGGTGCGGGTGGACAGGTCCGCGACGAGTTCGCCCTCCGCCGCCCGGTTCAGCGACGCGTTGAAGGTGGCGAACCGGACGTCGGGGGCGTGTCCGGGTCGTCCGCCGTGGGCGGACGCGGCGGGCGCGGGCAGGGCCACGGCCGCCGCGGCGATCGCCGCCGCGGCGAGCGCCACGGGGGCACCGGCACGGATCATGAACTCTCCTTCGGCTGTCCCGGGCGGCGCCCGGGGTGGGGGCCCGGCCGGCGGGACCGGCCGGGCGGGCGCTCTCCGGTCAGGCCCGGACGCGCACGGCGAGCGCGTACACGCGGGTGATCTGCGCGGCGCCGCCGTTGTCGTCCGACACGAGGTACAGGACGCGGCGGCCGTGCGACGCGGGGCCGCCGAGCGCCATGCCCTCGATGTTGTCGAGGAGCGGGTTGGGCTGCGGCTGCTTCGCGGTCGCGCCGGACGGCGGGCAGTCGACGAGGTCGACGAGCAGGTTCTTGCGCAGCACGGCCGGCGAGCCGGCGGGGACCGACGCGGCGTCCGAGACGTCCGTCGCGCGGCGCGTCGACGTCTCGTAGATCCGCACGGTGTTGCCGACGCCGGACGTCCATCCGCGTTCGAGGGCGAGCAGCCCGCCGTCGCGGAGGGCGACGAGCTCGACCAGCCCGAGGCCCGGGTCCGTCCGGTACGCGTACTGGGCGGCGGGCCGGAAGTCGCGGCCCGGGCGGCGGTCGTAGCGCAGGACGCGGTTGACGCCGGGCGCGTCGGTCGCCAGCGAGCCCTCCATCCCCGCGTACAGGGTGCGGCCGTCGCGGGTGGCGGCGAGCGCCTCGAACGTCTGGTTGGCCGCGGCGCCGCCCGCCGGGGCGACCCGGAACCGCTCGGGCACCGGCAGCTCGGCCCGCTGCCGGCCGGTCCGCGCGTCGAACCGGCGGACGGACGGCTCGGTCTCCGAGCTCACGAGCAGCGTGCGTCCGGCCGGCTCGACGACGAGGCCCTCGCCGTCGAGGTCGGCGCCGGTGTAGGGGGTGCCGTCGGGCCGCTTCAGGGTCGTGACGTCGCGCGCCGCCGCGTGCAGGCCGCCGCGGTGCGTCCGCAGCGACAGGCCGTACACGCGGGCGGGCGTGGTGCCGATGTTGTCGACGAGCGCGACGGCGCGGCCGGGGCGGGTGACGGCGAGCGCCGAGAGCCCGGACACGGCCGTCCCGTCCAGGGTCGTCTTGTCGAGGGCGTCGGAGAAGCCGAGCAGCGCGGCGGACGGCGAGCACGCCGCGGCCCGCGGCGGGGACGCGGCCGCGGCCGCGGCGGCGGGAACGGCGAGGGCGCCGCCGAGCATCAGCCCGGCCGCGGGGACGAGCAACCTACGTGACCACATGTCGGCCTCCGGGGGAACGCATGACCCGTGAGCGTACGGCGGGCGGGCCCGCCGTACCCCGAGCATGATCGAAGCACCCGCCGAACATCAGGTGAACGCCCGTTTCAACCCGGTTCCGACCCGGTTCCGGTCCGGTTCCGGCGGGCGGCGCGGGCCCGCGATCCCCGGCGGGACGGCTGGGAGGACGGGCGATTTCGCCGATGTCCGGGCTCCGGTGCGGGTTCTACGGTCTCCGACTGACCGGCCCCGGACGTGCGGGGCCGGGGCGAGACTCGTTCCCCCCTGCGCCCTCGGGCGTGAAAAGAGGCTCTGTCATGTCCCTTCGGAAGTCCGTACGCCGGTTCGCGGCCGTGGCCCTCGCGGGCGCGGCGGGCGCCGCCTGCCTGACCGCGGGCACCGGGTCCACCGCGGCGGCCGCGTGCTCCGACGTCGAGGTGGTGTTCGCCCGCGGGACGGGCGAGCTGCCCGGTCTCGGCATCGTGGGAACGCCGCTGGTGAGCGCGATCAAGGCGAACCTGCCCGGGAAGTCGGTCGGCTCGTACGGGGTGAACTACGCGGCCGATTACGCGCAGCTCAGCGCGGGGGCGGGCGCGACCGACATGAGCAACCGGATCAAGTCGGTGGCCGCGTCCTGCCCCGGGACCTCGTTCGTCATCGGCGGGTACTCGCAGGGCGCGAGCGTCACCGACATCGCGATCGGGATCCCGACGCCGCTGGGGCGGGGCGGCACCATCCCGGCGGACCTGGCGCCGCGCGTCAAGGCGGTGGTCGTCTACGGCAACCCGCTGCGGCTCTACGGGCAGACGGTGAACAGCGCGAGCCCGGCGTACGGCCGGAAGGCGCTCGACATCTGCAACAGCGGCGACCCGGTGTGCGGGGCGGGCGCGAACTTCTTCGCGCACCTGACGTACCCGCTGAACGGCACCGTCGACCAGGGCGCGCGGTTCGCCGCCGACCGGGTGCGGGCCGGCTGAGCGGTCCGGGCGGCCGCGGGTCCGGCGGCCGCCCGGATCATCCACCGCCGGACTCGTCGACGACGAGGCGATCGCGGTCGATGCCGCCGGTGCGGTAGGCGGCGGCGCCGATCGTCTGGGCGGCGACCGGGGCGGTGATGAGCTGGAAGACGGCGACGAGCAGCAGCGGCGCGGCGGCGGCGAGGGAGTCGGCCTGCGGCGTGACGCCCGCGAGGACCAGCAGGAGGCCGATCGTCTGCGGCTTCGTCGCGGCGTGCAGGCGGCTGAGCAGGTCGGGGAAGCGCAGCGCGCCGAGCGCGCCGAGGAACGAGAAGACCGCGCCGGCCGGCAGCAGGACCGCGGTGACGATGTCGGCGGGGCTCATCCGCGCTCCCCCCGCTCGCCCGCCAGCCGGGCCGCGGTGACCGAGCCGACGAACCCGAGGACCGCGATGACGACGAGGAGCGTGGAGTTCGCGGGCTCGTCCTGGGCGGCGACGTGCACGGCGATGCCGCTGACGAGCAGCACCGACAGGACGTCCAGGGCCATGATGCGGTCGAACGAGGTGGGGCCGCGCAGCAGCCGGAGGGTCGTCAGGGCGAGCGCGGCGCCGAGGAGGCTCAGGGTCAGGGCGTAGACGGCGGTCATGCGGGCTCCTCCGGTTCGGGCTCGCCGAGGGCGCGCAGCAGGCGGCGTTCGGTGGCGAGCAGGTCGTGCTTGACGGCCTCGGCGTCGGCGGGGCCGTCGACGGGCATGCCGTGGATGAGGAAGAGGGAGTTCTCCCAGTCGATGTCGAGGACGAGCGTGCCCGGGCGCAGCGACGTGCTCGTGGTCACCGCGAGGAGCACGACGTCCGACTGCGAGCGCGCGCGCACGTGGACGAGGGCCCCCCGCACGCGTCCCGGCCGCCAGAGCGCGTGCTTGCCGATGACGACGCTCGAGGCGAGCAGGTCCCACCCGAACTCGAGCACGGCCTCGGCGAGCCGGACGGGACGCAGCCGGGTGAGGAACGGGACGCTCGGCAGCCGCGTGACGGCGTACGCCCCGTAGGCGACGGCGATACCGGACAGGACGGTCGCGGCGTCGACGCGTCCCCACAGCAGCAGCCACACGCCGAGCAGCCACAGGGCCATGCCGGCGCGGGAGGCGAGGCGGCGCAGGACGTTCACCGCTCCCCCAGGACGGCCTGGACGTACGGGGCGGGGTTCAGCAGCTCGGTGGCGGCGCGGTGGCTCCAGTCGGTGAGGGGGCCGGCGAACGCGGGGATGAGGAGGCCGACGCAGACCATCGCGGCGGTGACGGTCCGCATCACGCGGATGCCGCCCTGCGCGGCCGCGTCGTGGGGGCGTTCGGGCAGCTCGGCGGGGGTGCGCCAGAACGCGAGGGCCCACACGCGGCTCATCGCCATGAGGGTGAGGAGGCTGGCGAGGACGGCGACGCCCGTGACGGCGTACGCGGCGACGCTCCCCGATCCGACGCCGGCCTGGAACAGCGCGAGCTTGGCGATGAACCCGGAGGTCGGGGGGACGCCGCTGACGCTCAGCGCGGGGATGAAGAACAGCACGGAGACGAACGGGGAGACGGCCGCGAGGCCGCGCAGGCGGGTGAGGGAGATCTCCCCGGTGAGCCCCTGCATGAGGTCGCTGACCAGGAACAGCGTCGCCTGGACGATGATGTGGTGGACGAGGTAGAGGATCGCGCCGGTGAGTCCCGCGACGGTGAACAGGCTGAGCCCGAACAGCATGTAGCCGATGTGCCCGACGAGCGTGAACGACAGGACGCGGTGCACGTCATCGTGGGTGAGGGCGCCGAGCGTCCCGACGAGCAGGGTGAGGGCGGCGAGGCCGAGCATCGGCCAGGAGAGCGCGTCGCGGGGGAACAGCAGAGTCTCGACGCGGATCAGCGAGTAGACGGCGGCCTTGGTGAGCAGCGCCGCGAACACGGCGGTGATCTGGGTGAGCGCGGCCGGGTAGCTGTCGGGCAGCCACAGGTGCATCGGGACGATCGCGCTCTTGATGCCGAACACGACGAGGAACAGCATGGCGAGCGCGGTGCGGGTCCCGGCGGGCAGCTCGGCGGTGCGGGTGGACAGGTCGGCGAGGTTGACGGTGCCGGTCGCGGCGTAGGTGAGCCCGATGGCGGTGAGGAACAGGATGGACGAGGTCAGGCTGACGGCCGTGTACGTCATGCCGGCCTGGACGCGTTCGCGGCTGGGCGACAGCGTCAGCAGGACGTAGCTGGACGCGAGCATCACCTCGAACGCGACGAACAGGTTGAACAGGTCGCCGGCGAGGAACAGCAGGCAGACCCCGGCGGTGAGGGTGAGGTACGCCGGGTAGAAGACGCCGGGTTCGTGCTCGCCGAGGCCGCCCACACCTTCCCCCACGCCGTGGACCATGATGGCGAGAAGCACGACGGCGGACACCGTCACCAGCAGCGTGGAGAGCCGGTCGGCGACGAGCGTGATGCCGAGCGGCGCGGCCCAGCCGCCGAGCTGGACGGCGATGACGCCGTCCCGGGCGACGGCGGCGACGAGCGCCCCGGCCGCCGCGACGACCCCGGTGACGACGAGCGGCGCGACGATCCGCAGCAGGGTGTCGCGGCGCCGGACGATCAGCGCGAAGGCCGCGCCGAGCAGCGGCAGCGCGAACGGGAGCGGGACGAGGACGTTCATCCGCCGCCCCCGGGCGGACGCTCGCCGGGCGGACGCTCGCCGGGTTCGGACCCTCCGGACTCGCCGCCACCGGGCTCGTCCCGGCGGGAGGGTTCCTGGTTGCCCTCGACCGGGTCGCCCGTCCAGGTGTCGGGGTCGGCGCGCTCCTCCGCGCAGATGCGGCGGTCCTCGACGTCGTCCTGCACCTCGTCCTCGCCGGTGAGGAGGCGGCTGCGGTAGGCGAGGGCGAGCAGGAACGCGGTGACGCCGAAGGTGATGACGATCGCGGTGAGGGCCATCGCCTGCGGCAGCGGGTCGGCCATCTCCCGGTCGTCCTTCCCGCCGAGCAGCGGCGGCGCCCCGGACGGCCCGCCCGCGAGCAGCAGCGCCAGGTTGGCGCCGTGGCCGAGCAGCATGAAGCCGACGACGATGCGGACGAGCGAGCGCTGCAGCATGAGGTGGAAGCCGGTCGCGAACAGGACGGCGACGGCGGCCATCAGCGTGACGGTGGGTCCGGTCATCGGGGCTCCTCTCCGGCGACGTCGCGGGCCGCCTTCTCCGCGCCGTCCCCCGTGCCGCCGTCCCGGCCCTCGCCCGGGCGCCGCTCCAGGCTCGCGCCGAGGGTGGTGAGGATCGTCAGGACGAGCCCGAGCACCAGCAGGTACACGCCGATGTCGAAGAACAGGGTGGTCGGGACGTGGATCTCGCCCACGAGCGGGGCGTGCGCGTGGTACGTCGTCTGGTACAGGAACGCGCCGTCGATGAGCCAGCCGGCGGCGCCGGACGCGAGCGCGACCAGCAGGCCGCCGCCGAGCAGCACGGCGGGCCGGACCGGGATGGCGAGGGCCAGCTCCCGCTTCCCGCCGGGCAGGTAGCGCAGGACGAACGCCATCCCGGCGACGAGCCCGCCGACGAAGCCGCCGCCGGGGCGGCCGTGCCCGGCGACGAGGAGGTACACCGACACCACCAGGAGGGTGGGCCCGAGGAGCCGGGCGGTGGCCTCCAGTACGACGGACGAGCCGCCGAGCGGCGGCCGTCCGGGTGCGGCGAGCCAGCGCGTCCGTCCCTCCGGCGGCTCGGGCGGGGGCTTCGACGGCTCGCCGGTCATCCCGCGGGTGGGGCCGGGGCGGACGGTGCGGCGCTCGCCGAGCGGCGGCGCGCCGGGCCCGGTGAGGACGAGCCCGGCGACGCCCATCGCGGCGACGGCGAGCACGACGATCTCGCCGAGCGTGTCGAGCGCGCGCAGGTCGACGATGATCGCGTTGACGACGTTCTTCGCCTCCTCCTCCTTGGCGGGACCGGCGTAGGCGGGGCCGACGGGGGCGGCGGTGCGGCTGAGCGCGGCGACGGCCATGAACAGCGCGACGAACGCGCCGAGGCAGGCGCTGACGAGGACGGTGCCGACGCGGGCGGGCGTCGTCCGGCGGCGCGGCGGGAACCGGTCGGGCAGCCGCCGCAGCGCCAGCACCAGCATGATCAGCGAGAGGGTCTCGACGACGAGCAGGGTGAGCGCCACGTCGGGGCCGCCGTGCACGACGAACAGGCCGCCGACGGCGTAGCCGACGCCGGCGAGCAGCAGCGCGGCCGACAGCCGGCGGCGGACGCGGACCGCCGCGAGCGCGCACACGACGACGATCCCGGCGAGCAGCGGCTGCGCCGGTTCGTCCCAGCCGCTCAGCCGGTCGGCGGACGGCCGGGGCGCGGTGCCGCCGACGAGCCCGGCGACGAGCCCGGCGCCCGGCAGCAGCAGCACCATCGCCCCGATCACGGCGAGGTACGCGGGCAGGGAGCCGGTCTGGACGCGGCGGGTGACGCCCCGCGCGGCGGCGAGCGTCGCGGCGACGGTGCCGTCGTAGGCGTCCTGCGCGTCGGGGGGGCGCCACCGGACGGGCGGCGCGGGGAACGTCCGCCCGAACGCCCGGTACAGGACGAAACCGGCGGCGAACGCGACGAGGGTGAGGGCGACCGGCAGCCCGAGCCCGTGCCAGAGCGCGAGCTCGTAGCCGGGGTGCGGGGCGGGGAGCGTGTCGGCGTACGCGGCGAGGAGGGCGTCGAGGGGGCCGGTCGGCAGGCCCCCGGCGAACCCGGCGACGGCGAGGACGACGACCGGACCGACGAGCCCCCACGGGGTGCGCGGCCGTCCCTCCTCGTCCGCGGCGCCGCCGAACGCGCCGTGCAGGAACCGCAGCCCGTAGGCGACGGTCAGCGCGGAGCCCGCGACGATCCCGGCGAGGACGGCGGCGTCGGTGCCGCCGTGCGCGAACGCCTTGAGGGCCGTCTCCTTCGCGACGAACCCGAGGAACGGCGGCAGGCCGATCATGGACGCGACCGCGAGGGCCGCGGCGGCGGTGAGGACGGGCCGCCGCCGCCCGGACAGCTCGTAGGCGTGGCGCGTCCCCTCCTCGTGTTCGAGGACGCCGACCGCGAGGAACAGCGGCGCCTTGAACAGGCCGTGCGCGAGCAGCAGCGCGACGCCGGCGAGCGCGGCCGTCCGGGTCCCGGCGCCGAGCAGCACCATGAGGAAGCCGAGCTGGCTGACGGTGCCGTAGGCGAGCAGCCGTTTCAGGTCGTCCTGGCGGAGCGCGATGACGCCGCCGACGAGCAGGCTGACGAGGCCGACGGAGACGATGAGCGGGCTCCAGAGGCCGGTCTCGGCGAACGCGGGCGACAGCCGCGCCACCAGGTAGACGCCGGCCTTCACCATCGCGGCGGCGTGCAGGTAGCCGCTGACGGGCGTCGGCGCGACCATCGCGGCGGGCAGCCACGCGTGCAGCGGCATCTGCGCGGACTTCGCGAACGCGCCGAGCAGGATCAGCACCATCGCGGTGCGGGCGGCGGCGCCGCCGGGCGGGTCCGCGACGATCTCGGAGATCCGGTACGTCCCGGCGGTCTCCCCGAGGACGACGAACCCGGCGAGCATGACCAGGCCGAACGCGGTCGTGGTCAGCAGCGCCTGGAGGGCGGCGCGCCGGTCCTCGGTCCGCTCGGGGTGCCCGGCGCCGATGAGGATGAACGAGCTGACGGTCGTCAGCTCCCAGAACACGTAGAGGACGAGCAGGTTGTCGGCGAGGACGAGCCCGGTCATCGCGCCCGCGAACGCGACGAGCGTCCCGACGGCGAGCCGCTCGGTGCGGGGGCCGGACGGGAAGTACCGGGCGGCGTAGCAGAGGACGACCGCGCCGACGCCGCCGACGAGCAGCAGCATCACGACGGCGAGGGCGTCCAGCCGGAAGTCGATCGTGAGGCCGAGGGCGGGCGCCCAGGACAGCCGCGCGGTGTCGTCGTGCCCGTCCGCGACGTCCCCGGCGCGGGCGATCGCCCACGCGGCGGTGGCGGCGGGGACGAGCGCGGCGGCGTACCCGAGGGCGCGGCCGTGCCGTCCGGCCGCCCAGGGGACGAGGACGGCCGCCGCGGCGTACAGCAGGATCAGCGTGAACATGAGGACGCCCCCGGCACCCCCTCCCCTGCTGATCACCGGTGCTGTCGTCGATCTACCCGACGTGCGGCACCGAAACGGAGGCGCCGGAACGGGCGGCGGCGGCGGGCGGGGGCGGCGGAAGAGCGCGGGGGCGGCTCGCGCGAACCGGTTGTCGGGCGGGCCCGGGTTTGGTTTTCTGCTCGGGGAACGCCCGAGGATCCCCCTGCCTTCTGGAGGCGACCGTGAGCGGCGACGAGGAATTCTCCTGGCACGAGGCCGAGAAGGACTTGATGGCCGGAATCGACACGTCGATCCCGCATTCGGCGCGAATCTGGAACTACTGGATGGGCGGCAAGGACAATTACGCCGTCGATCAGGAGGCCGGCGCCCATTTCGCCGAAATCTATCCGAGCATCGCCGACATGGCCCGTTCGTCCCGGTACTTCATCATGCGGGTGGTGCGGTTCCTGGCGGGCGAGGCGGGCGTGCGGCAGTTCCTCGACATCGGCACCGGGCTGCCCAGCCACGACAACACCCACGAGGTCGCGCAGCGCGTCGCGCCCGACTCCCGCATCGTGTACGTCGACAACGACCCGCTCGTCCTCGCGCACGCGCACGCGCTGCTCACCGGCAAGGGCACCGGCGGCACCGACTACATCGACGCCGATCTGAACGACCCCGAGGCGATCCTGGACGTCGCCCGCACGAAGCTCGACTTCGGACGGCCCGTCGCGCTGATGCTCATGGGCGTCCTCGGGCACGTCCCGGTGACCGGGGACGACGACGCCCGCGCCCGCGGGATCGTCCAGACGCTGAAGGACGCGCTGCCGTCCGGCAGCTACCTCGCCCTCTACGACGGGACGGACACCGACCCGTCGTTCGTGGCGGCGGTCGGCGACTACAACGCGGGCGGGTCCGACCCGTACGTCCTGCGGAGCCCCGCGCAGCTCGGGCGGTTCCTGGACGGCTTCGAGCCCGTCGACCCGGGCCTGGTGGAGATCGGGCGGTGGCGCCCGGACCCGGACCCGTTCGACGACGCGCGGAGCCACGACGCCTGGGGCGGGGTGGCCCGCAAACCCTAGGCGCCGTGGCCGGCGCGTCGCGCGGGAGCGCCGCTCAGGGGCGTTCGCCGGGCTCGTCGACGATCGCGGCGGCCGTCCTGACCTGCTCGTACTGCAGGGTGCCGCTCTTGATGACGATGTCGTCGCCGTCGTCGCCTTCGATGGTCCGGTCGCCGACCGTGAAGGAGCGCTCGCCCCGGTAGCGGTAGGTCTCCGGGTCCAGCAGGACCTCCTGCCGCACCCAGCCGTCCTTCGCGGTCAGCCCGAGGGTGATCGCGGGGCGTCCGGCGGCGTCCACGGTGCCCTCGGTCGCGGTGACGCCGGGGATCCGCTGCATCGCCCGGAAGATCGTCGCCTCGACCTGCGGCGGGTGGAGGTTCTCGGCGAGGATGGTGAGCAGGGTGCCGAACGCGAGTTCGTCCGGCTGCCCGGGGATCGCCCCGATCTTGCGGAGGAGCGCGTCCGGGTCGGTGGGCAGCGGGTCGAACCGGGACGCGCGCGGCGCGTTCTCTCCGGCGGGCGGCTCGACGAGCTTCCCGTCCTTGTAGGCGGCGTACTGGTGCTTCCCGTCGATCCGCCGCCACAGCTCCCAGGACTTCGTCTCGTACGGCCCGGCGGTGACGGCGCCGGACGGCTCGGCCGCGCCCTTCATCCGGACCTTGGTGTAGAGCCACTGCTCGGGGCCGGGCGCGGTGTACGGGCGTGCGGCGGCCGCCGCGACGGCGTCGTCGAGGATCTCGGACGCGTGCGAGGCCGACCCGACGGCCGGGACGGGCCCGCGGGGGCGCCCCTGGTCGTCGGTCGCGACGACGGCCACCCCGGCGGTCGCGGCGGCGGCCAGCGCGCCGGCCGCCGCGAGGCGGACGGCGATGCGGGGGAACCGGCGCCCGGACCGGACGGGCCGCGCGGGTTCGGCGGACGGGGGCGTCGCGGTGATGTCGGCGAGCAGCGCGCGCGCGGCGGGCCGGTCCGCGTACCCGGCGACGTCGCCGTCGCGGACCCGGGCCAGGGTGCGCACCAGTTCGTCGGTGGAGCGGTCGGTGTGACGGGACGTCATGTCAGCGGCCTCCGTTGGCGGTGATGGGCGCGGTGTCGAACCCGGCTGAGTGCAGGCGGCGGGACAGCCGTTTGCGGGCCCGGTGCAGCCGGACGCGGACGGTCCCGGCGGAGCAGCCGAGGACGGCGGCGATCTCGGCGTGGCCGAGGCCCTCCCAGGCGACCAGGCGGAGCAGCTCGCGGTCGCTCTCGGACAGGCCCGCGAACGCCTGCGCGACGGCGGACGTGTCGACGAACTCGTCCGCCGCGGCGGCGAGCTCGTCGCGGAGTTCCGGGTGCAGGGTCGTGGTGCGCTTGCGGCGCCGCGCCTCCTTCTCCCAGTGCCGGGCGAGCACCCGGCGCGCGACGCCGTACAGCCAGAGCCGCGCGGCGTCGCCCGCCGGGACGTCGTCCAGCCGCCGCCACGCGACGGTGAAGACCTCCGCGACGACGTCGGCGGCGTCGTCCGGGGACGTGCAGCGCCGCAGGACGTAGCCGAGGATCGGCTCGTACGACGCGGTGTAGACGGCCTCGAACCGGGCCTTCCGCCCGGCGGCCTTCGGGTCATCCATCGGCGGCCCGGTGTTGCTCGTGACGCATGCGGCTCTCCTCGAGTCGGTTCGCCCCATACGTGCGGGGAGGGGCGCCGGCGTTACACCCGGCGCGGTTGAATGGGGGCGTGGCGAAGGCGTGCGCGTGCGGGAGCGGGATCGGGTACCGGCGGTGCTGCGGGCGGTTCCACCGGGGCGAGGCGGCCGCGGCGACGGCCGAGGAGCTGATGCGGTCGCGGTACAGCGCGTTCGCCGAGCACGACGCGGACTACCTGCTGCGGACGTGGCATCCGGCGACGCGCCCCGAGCGGATCGACTTCGATCCGGGGACGCGCTGGACGGGCCTGGAGATCGTCCGGACCGAGGCGGGCGGGACGCCGGACGCGCGCGGCGTCGTCGAGTTCCGCGCCCGGTACACCTCCGGCGGGGAGGCCGGGGAGCTGCACGAGGTCAGCCGGTTCGTCCGCGACGGCGACGCGTGGGTCTACGTCCGCGGGAAGGTCGGCTGAGCGGCGGCCCGTCCGCCGCGGCCCTCTCCCGCGTCACCCTTCCTCCGCGTCGAACCGGTCGCGCGCGGCCTCCACGGCGGGCATGTTGACGGTGCTCCAGTCGAGGAGCGCGTCGATCAGGTCCTGGAGCGTCTTCCCCAGCGGGGAGATGCGGTACTCGACGGCGAGCGGCCGCGTGCTCACGATGACCCGTTCGACCATCCCGTTGCGTTCGAGCCGCCGCAGCGACGCCGTGAGCGACTTCTGCGTGACGACCGGGATCGCGCGGCGCAGCTCGTTGAAGCGCAGCGACCGCTCGCACAGTTCGTCGAGCACCTGCAGCGACCACTTGTCGAGCACCTGGTCGAGCAGCTCGCGGTGCTGCGCGGTGATCTGGGGACGGTCTGCCCCGGCCTGGGCGGTTTCCTTCATGACACCTGGTCTCGTTGAAGTTCCCTTCGTACACCAAGTACACATTGGATACCGCTAAACGGCAACCGGAAGGGATTTCCCATGAGCGTGCAGTTGCTCACCCCCGAGGGCATGTTCCAGCCCGTCCCCTACCACCACGTCTCGGTCGGCACGGGCACCCGCCAGGTGCACGTGGCCGGGCAGATCGCGCGCGACGCCGAGGGACGGCCCGTCGCGACCGGCGACCTCGCCGGCCAGGTCGTCCAGGCCCTGCGCAACACCGCGCGCGGCCTCGCCGGGGCCGGGGCCGACTTCACCGACGTCGTCCGGCTCCGGTTCTTCGTCACGAACTACCGCCCCGAGAAGATGGACGCCTTCATGGCGGGCATCGAGCGCGCCGCCGCGGAGGTCGGGCTGCCGCGGCCGTGGCCGCCCGTGTCGCTCATCGGGGTGGACTACCTGTTCGAGCCCGACGTGCTGGTCGAGGTCGAGGCGTTCGCCGTCCTCGACTGACCGGCGGGCACCTCGGTGAGCACGCCGGGCGGCGCCGCGAACCGCCCGGCGGCGGCGAGCACGGTCGTGGCGAACAGCGCGGCGGCGCAGGCGGCCAGGACCGGCGCCCGGTACCCCAGTCAGCCGTCAAAGCGCCCGTCGGCGGTCGGGCCCCGCCACGGGGACGGCCCCGCGATCGCCTCGGCGTCCCGCAGGACGTCCCCGGGCTCGCGGCCGGGACCGTCCGCGAACGCCGCCGCGAACGCGTCCGCGCCGAGCGCCGACCGGGACCGGTCCGCCGCGCGGTCGATGTCCGTGCGCTCCGCCGGGCTCGCCGGCGACCCGACCTCGGCGCGGACCGCGGCGGCCTTCCCCAGCAGCGCGGCGGCCTCCGCGTGGTCCCCCCGCAGCCCGTACGCGCCCGCCAGCCCCTCCAGGGCGCCGGCGAGGTCGCGCGGCGACTCCTGGCGGATCGCGACGGCCAGCGCGTCCCGGTGGTACCGGACGGCCGTGTCCGCGTCGCCCCGCAGCTCGGCCACGTACCCCAGGCCGAGCTGGCTCATCGTCAGCGACAGCGGCGGGAACTCGTCGGGCGACGCGCCCTCCATCATGCGCGCGAGCCGCTCCGACGCCTCGTCCAGCAGCCCGGCGTGCCGCGCCGCGAGCGCCATCCCGGCCTCGGCGAACCGGACCGCCTGCAGGTGGCCCCGCTCCGTCCCGAGCCGCATCGCCCGGTCGCACAGCCGCAGCGCCGCCTCCGGGTCGCCGCGCATGACGGCGATCCAGCCGCGCCACGCCAGCCGCCCGGCGACGTCCGGCCACAGCCGCAGTTCCTCCGCCATCCGCTGCCCGTCGCGGTGCAGCCGCTCCGCCCCGTCGAAGTCGCCGGTCAGCTCCGCCAGCCCGCCGAGCCACTCGGTGGCCTGCAACCGCCCCCACCGGTCGCCGAGGTCGCCGAACAGGACGGCCGCGCGGCCAGCGTCGCGCTCCAGCGCGGCGAGGTCGCTGCGGACGTGGGCGTGCTTGGCGCGCAGCAGCAGCGCCGCCGCCTCGCCCCACGCGTCGCCCGCCGCCCGGAACGCGGCGAGCGCCTCCGCCAGGACGGGCGCGACCGCCGTGACGTCGTCCACGTCCGAACCCGCGAACGCCAGGAACCACCGCGCCCACGCGGCCAGGTGCGGGTCGCCGGCCGCGTCCGCCGCGCGGAGGGCCGCGGCGCTGCGCGCGGGCCAGTCGCGGGCGTCGCCCTTGAGCATGGTGAGCCCGGTCCGCCACGTCACCGCGCGGGCGCGCACGGCGGGCGACCCGCCGTCCAGCGCCAGCGCCGCGT
Source organism: Spirillospora sp. NPDC052242 (assembly GCF_040679555.1). Lineage (NCBI taxonomy): Bacteria > Bacillati > Actinomycetota > Actinomycetes > Streptosporangiales > Thermomonosporaceae > Spirillospora > Spirillospora sp. NPDC052242. The sequence goes on along the minus strand of NZ_JBFAUZ010000002.1, from coordinate 82,439 downwards.
CGAGCGAGCGCAGCGCCTCGCCCAGCCGGCCGCGCAGGAACCAGTACCAGGCCAGCGCGCCGACCAGCCGCAGCGCCCGGTCGGCGGCGCCGTCCGCGACGGCGGTGTCGAGCGCCGCGCGCAGGTTCGCGGTCTCGGCGTCGAGCGTCCGCAGCCAGGACGCCTGCCCGGCGCCGCGCAGGTCGGCGCGCTCGGCGAGGCCGGTGTAGTACTCGCTGTGCAGCGTCCGGACGCGCGCGTGCTCGCCCGCGTCCTGCAGCCGGTCGGCGCCGTAGGCGGCCACCGACTCCAGCAGCCGGTACCGGGGCTCCTCGCCCGGCCGCTCCACCAGCACGACCAGCGACCGGTCGACCAGCCGGACCAGCAGGTCCAGGACCTCCTCCGCCGGGACGTCCCCGCCCGCGCACACCGCCTCGGCCGCCTCCACCGCGCAGCCGTCGGCGTGCGCCGACAGCCGCCGCAGCACCGCCCGCTCCGGCTCGTCCAGCAGGTCCCAGCTCCAGTCGATCATCGCGGTGAGGGTGCGCTGCCGGGGCGGCGCGCCCCGGTGGCCCGTCGCGAGCAGCCGGAAGCGGTCGTCCAGCCGCGCGACGAGCCCCGCGACGCCGAGCGTCCGGACGCGCGTCGCCGCGAGTTCGAGCGCGAGCGGGAGCCCGTCGAGCCGCCGGCACAGCACCGCGACCGCCGCGGCCGTCTCGCCGTCCAGCCGGAAGCCGCGCGACGCCGCCTCCGCCCGCGCCGCGAACAGCCGCACCGCGCTCGACCGCGCGAGCGCCGCGGCGTCGTCCGTCCCGTCCCGGCCGGGCACGTCCAGCGGCGGCACCGCCCACACCACCTCGCCGGGCGACCCGAGCGGCTCCCGGCTCGTCGCCAGCACCCGCAGCCCCGGGACGCGGCCGAGCAGCCGCTCGGCCAGCTCGGCGGCCTGCTCGACGACGTGCTCGCAGTTGTCGAGGACGAGCAGCAGGCGGCGTCCGGCGAGCGCGGCGGCGAGCCGGTCGAGGGGCGCGTCCGGGGCGCCGGGCGCGTCGTGCACGTCCAGCACCGCCGTGACGACCTCGGCCAGGTCGGCGACGGCGGCCCGGTCGACCGCCGCCAGCTCCACCAGCCACACCCCGTCGGGGAACCCGTCCGCGAGCCCGGCGGCGATCTCCACGGCCAGGCGGGTCTTGCCGACGCCGCCCGGCCCGGTCAGGGTGACCAGCCGGTCGGTGCCGAGCCGGGCGCGGACGTCCGCCACCGCGCCGTCCCGTCCGATCAGCTCGGTCGGCGGGACCGGCAGGTTCGTGCGCGGCGCCGTGCGGGACTCCGCGGCCCGCGCGGGCGGCGCGTCCAGGGCGGGGTCCTGCCGCAGGATCGCGCCGTGCAGCTCCGCCAGCTCGACGCCCGGGTCCAGGCCCAGCTCGTCGGCCAGCAGGCTCCGGAACCGGTCGAAGCTCTCCAGCGCCTCGTGCTGCCGCCCCGCCCGGTACAGGGCGCGCATGTGGGCGGCGCGCAGCCGTTCCCGCAGCGGGTGGGCGGCGACGGCGGCGGCCAGTTCCCCGGCCAGCGCCCCGTGCTCGCCCAGCCGCAGCCGCACCTCCGCGTGCTCCTCCAGCGCGGTCAGCCGCAGCTCCTCCAGCCGCGCCGCCGCCGGACGGACGAACGGTTCGTCGGCGAAGTCGGCGAACGCCGCGCCGCGCCACGTCCCGAGGGCCTCGGCGAGCAGCGCGGCCCGCTCCTTCGGGTCCGCCGCCGCGCGCGCCTCGGCCACGAGGGACTCGAAGCGGCGCGCGTCCACGCTCCGGCCGGCGGCGGCCAGCAGGTACCCGGCGGGACGCGACTCCACGAGGGCCCGCGCGCCCGGTTCGGCGTCCTCCAGGACCCGCCGCAGCTGCGACACCTTCGCCGACAGCGCGCCCGCCGGGTTCCCCGGGAGCGCCTCGCCCCACAGGTCGTCGATGAGCCGGTCGGCGGGGACGGGCCGGCCCTCGTGCACGAGCAGGTCCGCGAGGAGCGCCCGCACCTTGATGCCGGGCACGGGGACGAGCCCGCCGTCGTCCGTCCACACGGCGAGCGCGCCGAGCACCCCGAATCGCATGCGACGAACCCTAGCGACACCCGTCCCCACCTGCGGCATATCGGGCAAATCGCCGGACCGGAAGGCGGCCGTAAGGATCCCGTAAAGCCCCTGCGCCACAGTGGGTCGTGTTCGAGGGGAACAGGGAGGGACACGGTGAGGGAGGTGGGCATGGAGGAAGCGGGCACGATCGAGGCGGGCACGATCGAGGCGGGCACGGCGACGGACGGCGGGCGGCTGCGGCTGGCGGTGATCATCGGCAGCACGCGGCGCGGGCGGTTCGGCCCGACCGTGGCGGAGTGGTTCGCCGGGCGGGCCCGCAGGCGCCCGGACCTGGACGTCGACCTCGTCGACCTCGCGGCGTGCGCGCTCCCGCAGGCGCTGCCGGACGAGGACGAGCCCGCGCCGCCGGCGGTCGCGGCGCTCGGCCGGCGGCTCGCGGCGGCGGACGCGTTCGCCGTCGTGACGCCCGAATACAACCGGGGCTACCCGGGCGCGCTCAAGATCGCGATCGACTGGTTCTACGACGAGTGGCGGGCCAAGCCCGTCGCCGTCGTGTCCTACGGCCGCGAGTCGGGCGGCCTGCAGGCGGCGGCGCAGCTCCGCGAGGTGTTCACCGAGCTGGAGGCCGTCCCGATCCGGGACGGCGTGGCGCTGCCCTGCTACTGGCGCGACTTCGCCGCCGACGGCTCCTGGCCCAAGACCGGCGCCGAGTGCAACACCACCGTGACCACGACCCTGGACCGTCTCTCGTGGTGGGCCCGCGCCCTCCGCGACGCACGCAACGCACACCCGTACGGCTGAACCGGAGGAAGACCATGCGCAAGATCATCAGCTCCACCTACGTCTCGCTCGACGGCGTCATCGACGACCCGCAGATCTGGACCGCCCCGTACTTCGGGGAGGAGGCCGGCGAGTACGGCCGCGAGCTCCTGTTCTCCTGCGACGCCCTGCTGGCGGGCCGCGAGACCTACGTCGCGTTCGCCGAGACGTGGCCGGCCATGGAGGAGCAGACCGGCGACTTCGGCGTCCGGATGAACTCGCTCCCCCACTACGTCGTGTCCGACTCGCTGGAGAAGGCCGAGTGGGGCGACAGCACGATCATCCGGCGGGCCGACGCCCCCGCGAAGATCGCCGAGCTGAAGGAGCAGGACGGGCAGGACATCCTGCAGTACGGCTTCGGCCAGGTGTCGGAGACGCTGATCGAGCACGGGCTCCTGGACGAGCTGCGGCTGTGGATCCACCCGGTCATCGTCGGGCCGTCCGACACGTCCAAGCTGCTGAGCCGCAACGGGTTCGGCGCCTCGTTCGAGCTGGCCGACACCCGGACGTTCTCGAACGGCGTCATCATCGCGACCTACCGCCCGGTCGCCAAGTGACGCACCGGACGGCGCGCGGGGCCGCTCAGCGGCGCGCGTAGTCCAGGACGCGGGGGCCGAGCAGGTCCTCGACGGCGTCCAGCAGTTCGAGCATCGCGCCGGCCATGGCGTCCACGTCATGGCCGGCTTCGGTGCGCCTGCCCGCCTCCATCAGCACCCGCGCGTGCAGCCAGCCGATCTGTCCCGCGACCAGCCCGGGGACCGGGTCGTCCGGGCCGGCGCCGGTCTCCCGGGCGAGCAGCGCGGCGAGGTCGGCCTCCATCCGGACGGCGATGTCGTCGAGCCGGGCGAGCAGGGTGGGGGCGGCGCGCATCATCGCGTGGAAGGCCGCGAACCCGGGCGTGAGGCCGAGCGCCGGGTCGCGCCGCCGCACCTCCTCGCGGAGCCGCCGCAGGACGGCCTCCGCGGCGGACTCGCCGGGCCCGCGCGCCGCGACGATCTCGGCGAGCCGGCTCCCCTGGTGGGGCGGCAGCACGAGGTCCTCCTTGGCCTCGAAGTAGTTGTAGACGGTGTTCACCGAGACGTCCGCGGCCTCCGCGACCTCGGCGATCGTCACCGCGTCGAACCCGCGCGCCGTGAACAGCCCCACGGCCGCGTCCGCGATCCGCCGGCGCGTCTCCCGCTTCTTGCGCTCCCGCAGCCCCTCCGCCATGCCGTCACTCTAACGCCCTCCAAACTTGGAGCCGATTGCAAATTTGGAGCCCATTGTGATTTTATGCGGTCATGCCCACGCCAGCCATCGACGTCCGGGGCCTGACCCGGACCTTCGACCTCAAGACCGGCCCGGTCCACGCCGTACGCGGCATCGACCTGGCGGCCGAGCGCGGCGAGATCCTCGGCTTCCTCGGCCCCAACGGAGCCGGGAAGACCACGACGCTCCGCATGCTCACCACGCTGCTCCCGCCGACCGGCGGCGAGGCGACGGTCGCCGGGCACGACCTGCGGCGGGACCCGGCGGGCGTGCGGCGCCGCATCGGCTACGTCGCGCAGGCGGGCGGGCTCGACCCGGCCTGCTCGGTGCGCGAGGAGCTGGTCACGCAGGGCCGCCTGCACCGGCTGCCGCGCCCGGACGCCCGCGAGCGCGCGGCCGAACTCGCGTCCGACCTCGCCCTCGGCGACCTGCTGGAGCGGCCCACCGCCGCGCTGTCGGGCGGGCAGCGCCGCCGCCTGGAGATCGCGCTCGGCCTGGTCAACCGGCCGGAGGTGCTGTTCCTGGACGAGCCGACCACCGGCCTCGACCCCGGCGGCCGCGCGGAACTGTGGGACCTCGTCCGCCGCGTCCGCGCCGAACACGGCACCACGATCGTGCTCACCACCCACTACCTGGACGAGGCCGACGCGCTCGCCGACCGGGTGGTCGTCGTCGACGCCGGGACGGTCGTCGCCGCGGGCTCCCCCGCCGAACTCAAGGCGCGGCACGCCGGCGACCCCGCCGCGAGCCTGCAGGACGCCTTCCTGGCGATCACCGGGCGCCGGCCGGCCGACGAGAACGCCCCCATCGCGATCTGAACGGAAACCGGAACCATGCGCGAAACCATGCGCCCCTTCCTCGCCGACACCGGCGTCGTCTTCGGCCGCTCCATGCGCGCCACGCTGCGCTCCAAGACGAACCTGTTCTTCGGCATGCTGCAGCCCCTGCTGTTCCTCGCCCTGTTCGGGCCGCTGCTCACCGGCCTCGGCCTCGGCGTGGACGGCTCGTCCTGGCAGGCGCTCGTGCCGGGCGTGCTGGTGCAGCTCGCGCTGCTCGGCGGCTCCTTCGTGGGGCTCGGCGCCATCATCGAGAAGAGCACCGGGGTGCTCGACCGGATGCGCGCCACCCCCGTGAGCCCCGCCGCGCTGCTGCTCGGCCGGACGCTGCGCGACGTCGTCCAGCTCGTCGCGCAGGCGGCCCTCCTCGTGCTGCTCGGGCTGGCGCTCGGGCTGCGCGCCCCGGCCGCCGGGATCGTGCTCGGGCTCGCGTTCGTCGCCGTCCTGGCGGGCGCGCTGTCGGCGCTGTCGTACGGGCTGGCGATGAACGTGCGGACACCCTCGGAGTTCGCGGCCGTCACGAACACGGCCGTGCTGCCGCTGATGCTCGTGTCCGGGCTGCTGCTGCCCATGTCGCTCGCGCCCGCGTGGCTCGACGGCGTCTCGCGCGCCGTCCCGTTCCGGTACACGGTCGACGCGATGCGGCAGGCGTACCTCGGGAACTACGCGAACGGGACGGTCGCCGCCGGGGCCGCCGTCACGCTCGTGTTCGCCGCCCTCGCGTTCGCCGCGGGCGCGCGGCTGTTCCGGCGCGCCTGACCCCGCCCGCCGGACGCCCGCGCCGGGCCGCGTCCGGCGCGCCGGTCACTCGTCGAGGACGGCCCGCAGGACGTCCGGCGTCCGGGTCGGGGGCTCGGCCTGGACGCCGAGGCGGTTCAGGACGTCCTGGTACCGGGCGATCTCCGACGGACGGTCCGGGTAGAGCGCGCCCGTGAGCTGCTCCAGGTAGACGACGTCGGGCAACTCGGGCTCGGCGAACCGCAGCAGCGTCACCGGGCCGCCCTCGGCGGCGTGGCCGCCCGCGGAGAACGGCAGCACCTGCACGGTGATGTTCGGCCGCTTCGCCATCTCGATGAGGTGCCGGAGCTGGCCGCGCATCGTGCCGGGACCGCCGACCGCGCGCCGCAGCGCCGCCTCGTCGATCACCGCCCACAGCTTGAGCGGATCGGGCCGGGCGAACACGCGGCGGCGCTCCATCCGCAGCTCGACCAGCTTGTCGATCTCCTCCTGCGGGGACTCGGGATGCCGCGCCCGCAGCAGGGCGCGCGCGTACTTCTCGGTCTGCAGCAGTTCCGGGATCGCCTGCACCTCGTACTGGCGGAGCAGCACCGCGCCCTGCTCCAGCCCCAGGTACGGCTCGAACCAGCCGGGCACGACGTCCCCGTACCGCTGCCACCAGCCGGGCTGGTTGGCGTGCTCGGCGAGGGCCAGCAGCGGCTCCCGGACGCCCGGGTCGGTCACACCGTAGAGGGTCAGCAGGTCGGCGACGTCGCGCTCCTTGAACCCGACGCGCCCCAGCTCCATCCGGCTGATCTTGGAGTGGGAGCCGCGGATCTCGTAGCCGGCCGCCTCGGTGGGGATGCCGGCGGCCTCGCGGTGCCGGCGCAGCTGCGCGCCGACCAGCATCCGCAGGACGGTCGGGCCGGCGAGCTCCCGGCCGCGGGCGGGCGGTTCGCCGGGCGCGCCACCGGGCGCGGACGGCGCGCCGGATGCTCGCGGTGGTTCTCCCACTGTCGTCTCCTCGGACGCGCGGTTCGTGCCGACGGAGAAAAGTTACCCGCCGCCGGTGGCTTTGCCCAATGTCCGGACGTGCCCGAGCGAGCGCTCGTCCCCGACCGATACCGGCGGGACGGGTACCTCGCGGCGCCGTGACCTGCCAGGATGCGAATCTGAGAATTTCTCGAAGAAAATCCGGCCGGGATGTCGATCCGGCCGCCCCCTCTTCGACGCGTCAGTGAAGGCCCGGGAGGGACCCGGGACCGCACGAAGGAGACGACATGCGCTTCCTCTTGATGACGACGGACGACGCCTCGGCCGAGCAGGCGCCGCCGGACGAGCAGCAGATGGCCGAGATGGGCGCGTTCATCGAGGAGCTGACGAAGTCGGGCGTCCTGCTCGCCACCGGCGGCCTGGAGCCGGGCGGCACCCGGATCTCGGCGGCCGACGGCAAGATCACCGTCACCGACGGCCCGTTCAGCGAGGCCAAGGAGACCGTGGTCGGGTTCGCGCTGATCGACGTCCGCACCCGCGAGGAGGCCATCGAGCTGTCCAAGCGGTTCTGGAAGATCGTCGGCGACGGTCAGGGCGTGATCCAACAGGTGTTCGGGCCGGAGGACATCCCGGGCTGACTTGCGCGGGGGCGCCGCCGGTGCTCTCATCGGCGGCGTGACGACCCCCGAGACCGGACGCTCCGGCGTCCACGCCCGCATCGACGCGGTCTGGCGGCTCGAGTCCGCGCGGATCATCGGCGGGCTCGCCCGCATGGTCAACGACGTCGGTCTCGCCGAGGAACTCGCGCAGGACGCGCTCGTCGCCGCGCTCGAACAGTGGCCGGAGTCGGGCGTCCCGGACAACCCGGGCGCCTGGCTCATGGCCGTCGGCAAGCGCCGCGCGATCGACCGCATCCGCCGCGACCAGCGCCTCGACGGCAAGCTCGAGGAGATCGGGCACCGGCGGGAGGCCGAGGCGCAGGGCCCGCCGCCGGAGTTCGCGGCCGCCGAGGACCCCGAGCGCATCGAGGACGACGTCCTGCGGCTCATCTTCACCGCGTGCCACCCGGTCCTGTCCGCCCAGGCCCGCGTCGCCCTCACCCTCCGCATGCTCGGCGGGCTCGCGACCGACGAGATCGCGCGCGCGTTCCTCGTCGGCGAGGCGACCGTCGCGCAGCGGATCGTCCGGGCGAAACGGACGCTGTCCGAGGCCGGGGTCCCGTTCGAGGTGCCCGAGGGGCCCGACCGCGCGGCGCGGCTGGCGTCCGTCCTGGAGGTCCTGTACCTGATCTTCAACGAGGGGTACGCGGCGACCGCCGGGGACGACTGGGTGCGCACCGACCTCTGCCAGGAGGCGCTGCGGCTCGGCCGGATCCTCGCCGGGCTCGCGCCCCGCGAGCCCGAGGTCCACGGGCTCGTCGCGCTCATGGAGATCCAGGCGTCCCGCTCGCGCGCCCGCACCGGGCCGTCCGGCGAACCGGTCCCGCTGCCCGAACAGAACCGCGGGCGCTGGGACCAGTTGCTCATCCGGCGCGGGTTCGCCGCGCTGCTGCGCGCGAAGGAACTCGGCGGGCCGCCCGGCCCGTACGTCCTGCAGGCCGCCATCGCCGCCTGCCACGCCCGCGCCCGCACCGCCGCCGACACCGACTGGCCGCGGATCGCCGCGCTGTACGAGGTCCTCGCCGGCGTGGCGCCGTCCCCCGTCGTGGAACTCAACCGGGCCGTCGCCGTCGGGATGGCGCACGGCCCCGAGCGGGGCCTCGCCCTCCTCGACGCGATCGCCGACGACCCCGCCCTGCGCGGCTACCACCTGCTGCCCGGCGTCCGCGGCGACCTCCTCGCCCGGCTCGGCCGCACCGCCGACGCCCGCGCCGAGTTCGAGCGCGCCGCCGCGCTCACCCGCAACGAGCCCGAACGCCGCGTGCTCCTCGACCGGGCCGCCCGGCTGCACGCCGCTGGTAAGCATGAGGGCGGGGGCACGGCGTCCGACCGTGCGAGAGAGGAGACCCGATGATCGCCCGTCCGGACGTCGAGGCCGCCGCCGCGCGCATCGCGGGGCACGTGCGCAGGACGCCGCTGCTGGAGATCGACCCGCTCGTCCCCGCCGGCCGCATGTGGCTCAAGCTCGAATACACCCAGCACACCGGCTCCTTCAAGGCGCGCGGCGCGTTCAACCGCATCCTGGCCGCCCGCGCCGACGGACGGCTGCCCGACTCGGGCGTCGTCGCCGCGTCCGGCGGCAACGCCGGCCTCGCGTTCGCGTACGCGGCCGCGGAGGCCGGCGTGCCCGCCGAGGTGTTCGTCCCGGAGACCGCCCCGCAGGTGAAGGTCGACCGGCTGCGCGCGCTCGGCGCGGCCGTCGTCCGGTCCGGCACCCGCTACGCCCACGCCGCCGAGGCCGCGCACAAGCGCGCCGCCGACACCGGCGCCCTGTTCTGCCACGCCTACGACCAGCCCGAGGTCTGCGCCGGGCAGGGCACCCTCGGCCTCGAACTGCTCGCCGACGCCGACGTCGACACCGTCCTGCTCGCCGTCGGCGGCGGCGGGCTCATGGCCGGCGTCGCCGCCGCCCTCGAAGGCCGCGCCCGCGTCGTCGGCGTCGAACCCGCGACCATCCCCACGCTGGAACGCGCCATCGCCGCCGGACGTCCCGTCGACGTCGACGTCTCCGGCGTCGCCGCCGACTCCCTCGGCGCCACCCGCCTCGGCGACATCGCGCACGCCGTCGCGTCCCGCACCGGAGTCCGTCCCGTCCTGGTCGACGACGACGCGATCGTCGACGCGCGCCGCGCGGTCTGGGACGAGTACCGCATCGCCGTGGAGCACGGCACGGCCGCCGCCGTCGCCGCGCTCCGCACCGGCGCGTACCGTCCCGGACCGGACGAACGCGTCGCGATCGTCCTGTGCGGCGCGAACACCGACCCGTCGACGCTCTAAGGCGCGACCGACTGCAGCGGCATCGGCCGCACCCCGGACGACTTCGCCGCCGGCGCGTCCCCGCACGCCGCCTTCAGCAGGAAGCCCGACAGCGCGTAGTCGACGGGGTGCGGCACGACCGCCCCGTTCTCGACCTTCTGGTACTTCGTGAGGTTCATCGCGTACGACACCTGCCGGCTCCCGTCGGCCGTCGACAGCGACTGCGTGCCCGCGCCCCACACGAGCCCGTCATGGCCCCAGAACGTCCCGCACGGCAGGTCCATCGAGTACAGGCCCAGCCCGTAGTTCGCGATCACGTTGCCGTTCGCGTCCGTCCACGGCCGGGTCCGCTTCATCTCCGCGAGCGCCTTCTCCCCGAGCAGATCGCCGGCCAGCAGCTTGCGGTAGAAGGTGTTGAGGTCGTCCATCGTGGACACCAGCGCGCCCGCCGTCCACGCCCAGCTCGCGTTGTAGACGCTGTAGTCGCGCGGCGGATCGATGAAGCCGAACATCGACGCGTACATCTTCGGATGCGGCCCCCGGATCCGGGCCCGCTCCGGGAAGTACGTGTGCCGCAGCCCCGCCTTCCGGATGACGTGCCGCTCGACGTACCGCGCCGCGTCCTCGCCCGTCACCTTCTCCAGCAGCAGGCCCGCGATGACGTAGTTGGTGTTCGAGTACGACACCCGCTCGCCGGGCTCGTTCGTCGCCGGAGCCTCCAGCCCCCACGCCGCGAGCCGCTCCGGCGCGACCTCCCGGAACCGGTGCTCGTCCAGGCTCCGCCCCGACGGCTCCAGCAGCGACGGGAACGCCGCCGGGACGTAGTCGCCGATGCCGCTCGTGTGGTTCAGCAGCATCCGCACCGTCACCCGCTCGCCCCGCTCCCCCGGCACGAGTCCCGGCAGGTACCGGCCGACCGGCGCGTCGAGCGCGACCCTCCCCGCCTCGACCTGCTGCAGGACCGCGGTCGCGACGAACGTCTTCGTGACGCTCCCCACCCGGTGCCGCATGTCCGCCCGCACCGGCCGCCCCGTCCGCACGTCCGCGTCCCCGGCCGCCCCGCGCCACGCCTCGCGACCGTCCCGCACGTCCGAGAAGATCCCGTACATCCCCGCCTCGTGGACCTCCCCGAGCGCCGCGTCCAGCCCGGCCCGGTCGATCCCGGTCCCCGCCGCCGCGGGCGCCTGCAGCAGCCCCGCCGCCAGCACCGCCGCGGCCCCCACGGCCGTCGCGCGCCGCACCGTCATCTCGCTCCCTCCGTCGGCGATCGTCGTCGCGTCCGAGCCTTTCGCAAGGAGCTTGCACATATCATCCGACGCGCGAACGAGATCGACGTCCTGCTCGAGGCCCATCGCGTCACCGTCCGAGGAACGCGCCCCCGTTCAAGTGGACGACCTGCCCGGTGAGGTGCCCGGCGCCCGGCGAGGCGAGGAAGGCGACGGCCGCCGCCACGTCCGCGGGCGTCCCCGCCCGCTTGTTCGCCGCCTGCCCGACGAGCATCGCCCGCCGCTCCTCGCCGAGCGTGTCGCCGAAGAACTCGGTGTCCTCGACGAGCCCCGGCGCGACGACGTTCGCGGTGATCCCCCGTCCCCCGAGCCGCGCGGCCAGATCGGCGTTCCACGCCACCACGCCCGCCTTGGCCGCACCGTACGAACCGCCGCCCCGCGCCCCGGCGATCGACCCGATGGTCACGACCCGTCCGTCCGGAACGAGCCGGGGCTCCAGCGCGGTCGTCACCAGCACCGCGCTGACCAGGTTCGCCTCCAGGTTCGCGAGCCACGCGTCCCGCGTCGCGGCCAGCCCGGCCGGAGCCGGACGGTGCCGGTCGGTGTTGCCGCCGGCGTTGTTCACATGACGCCCGCCGAACTGCGGGAGGCGTCGCTGCTCACCGCGGGCGCGATCAGCCAGCGCGTCGCCCGCGCCGAACGCGACCAGCTCACCGAACTCCTCCGCCGCCTCCTCGACGGCCTCACTACCCGCCTGGACGCCGACCCCAGACCGAACCAGGTCGGCGACCTCTGACCGGCCCGGGCCGGTCACGGAGGGCGCAGACGCGCCCGCCGGTGGACGCCGGAGCGGTCCGCCCCGGCGCCTCGGCGCTCTCCTGCGCGGCCACGCGTCGCACCGACGAACCGACCGTCCGCCCCTCGCGGCTGCGAGCGCAACGGTCTGCGGCTCCGGCGCGAACGTCTGCTGGCCGCCCGGGTTCATGACTTGAGCTGCGCGTCCAGGACCCGCGCCGCCCGCACGTACGCGGCCGACCCCTTGCGCGCCGCCAGCGCCTCGACCTCCGGAATCGCGCCGCGCGCACCGCACCACCGCGCCGTCCGCACGCCCAGCTCGAACAGCCGGTCGAGGCCGGGGACGGGGCGTTCTCCGGGTTCCGGGCACAGCATCGGCAGCGTGGCCGCGAGCACCCGCCACACGTCGGCGAACGCGCCCGCCTCCGCCGCCCGTTCCAGCCCGTCGATCATGCGGGACGGACGGACGTCCCCGTCGAGGAGGAGCCGGGCGACGTTGCGTCCCACGGCGGCGGCGGGAAGGTCGCCGCGCGCGCAGAGGTCGAGGAACAAGCGGTCGGGGCGCCGCTCCCGGGATCCGAGCCGGCGGGCCAGGAACTCGGCGACGTGCTCGGCGAACATCCCGTTCGCGGGGACCAGGTCGAGGAGCGCGATGGCCGGTGCGTTCCACCCCGTGGAGAGGTACCCGCCGCGGCGCAGTTCCGGCACCAGGTGGGCCGCGGCCACCTCCGGATGAGACGGGAGCCCGTGCGAACATGCCGACGCGCGGATGCCGTGGTCCGACGGGTACCGGGGCGGGGCGGCGAAGACCGCGTCGACCAGCGGCAGCCCGGTCGGCCCGCCGTCGACCAGCCCGAGCCGCGCGCGCCCGGAGCGCCGCGGCGACCGGATGGACGCCCAGGCGGCCACGCTCACCCGCGCCGCATGCCCCTCGACCGGCTGCGCGTCCGCCCCGGACCGCCGGTCGACCGTCGCTTCGCCGGCACCGTGCTCGGCCTCGGGCCGGCCTTGCGGTGCTTCGTCCGCCGACCGGGCGACGTGGGCCACCCCGCGCCCCAGAGCCCGGTGGTCCGACCGGTCCGTGAACGCCGGGCGCCCGGCGGCCCATCGGGCGACGCCGACCGCATCGGACGGATCGTCGCCCGGCGTGTCCTCGGCCCGGACCACGCGGACCATGCCGGGCCCCGGAACGGCACCTACCACGACGCCCGCGGCCCCTCGTCGAGCGGCGGCCCAGAACGCGGCCGGAGGTTCGGCGTCGTCCGCATCGGACAGTGCGTCGTCGGGGAACGGGAACGTCGTGTCGAGTTCGGGGTCGGCCAGGGGGCCGTCGAGGCCGTCGAGGTCGATCACCGTCTCGGGGAGGCGGCCCTCGCCCGCCCGCAGGGACACGCGCGGGACGGGCGGGGCGGCCATCCAGCGCGCGGCGGTCCGCGCGGCGGGCGTGTCGATCGCGGCGGCGCGGCGGGACGCTTCGGGGTGCGGGCCGGGCGGCAGCCGGAGCAGGGCCTGCTGGAGGTCGGCCGGGCCCGGCTCGGCACCGGCGTGCGCGAGCACCCGAAGGCGGTCCGCGAGGACGTCCGGGGCGACGTGGCCGGTCGGGGCGGTGGGCGTCGCCAGCAGCAGTGGCGGCAGAGCGCCCGCCTCGACGGCGCCGAGGAGCTCGGCGGCCCGGTGCAGGGTGAGCCGTCCGACCGGCGAGGAGCCCGGCATGCGGCGGCGCCAGTCGGACGGGACGGGCGCCGAGCCCGCGAGCATGCGTCCCGCCGCGACCATCCACTCGTCGACGTTCGACCACGACGGCAGCCCGTCGAGATACGGGTAGAAGCCCCGGGTCAGGACGCGGCCGAGGGCGGCGCGGACAGCGTCGGGTTCGGCATGGGCGAGGCGCACGAACGCCGTCATGAGTTCGTCCGTCCGGAGCGGCGACGAGCCGGAGTGGACGAACGCGCGTGCGAGCTCCAGCGGGGTCGTGATCGGCGGTGCGGCCGGCTCGGGCTCGCGGGGGCGCGGTGGGCTGAGCGGTTCGGGGGCCGGATCGACGTCGGCCACGGGGCCGGGCGGGGCGCCGCCGAAGCGGGCGGTCACCTGGGCGGCGAGGTCGGGTGGGAGCAGGGGTGCGGCGGCGGCGAGCGGGGCGCCGTCCGTTCCGGCGGGAAGGGCGAGGGCGAGGCGGACGGCCTTCTCCTGCACCGCGTACTTCTCGTGGCCGAAGGCGTGCGCGAGGGCGCGGGCGCCGGCGTCCGCCAGGTCGGGACGGCGCCGGACGGACGCGCGGAGCCACGACAGCCCCGACCGGACGATCCCCGCCTCCGGCCGGAACAGCACGCCGTCGAACGCCTCCGCCAGCAGGGACGCCGGCAGGTCGGGGATCTCGCGGAGCAGGTCGAGGACGTGGCCGGCGACCGGGCCGGGCGCGGACGGGAGCAGGCGCACGTGGTCGCGGGCCCGTGCGGCGACCTCGCGCCGCCGGACGGACGGGTCGTCGTGCATGAGCAGGTCGTGCAGGCGGACGAAGAAGCGCAGTTCGACGTCGGTGCCGCCCCGCAGGAACCGGCGGACGCAGCCGTCGACGAGCGCGTCGCGGTCGACGTCGCCGCGGGCGGCCATCGTCGCGAGGGTCACGGGCCACGAGTTGTTCTGCCGCAGGGCCCGCCCGACGCCGTCGGCCTCGAAGACGCGCGGGAGGAGGGCGGGCAGCAGCGGGTCCTTCGGGCGCGGCGGGCCGGACAGGACCCAGCCGACGACGAGGGGGTCGTGGTCGGGCGGTTCGGCGCCGGTCTCCTGCAGGAGGGTGAGGACGAGGCCGATGCCGGTGTACCGGGGGCCGCGCAGGCGGAGGGCGAGGCGGCGCGCGAGGTCGGCGCGCCACGCGTCGTCCCGCACGGCCCAGATGTCGAGGAGGCGGCCGTCGTCGTCGGGGTCGCCGAGCCACCGGTTGCGGAAGTCGCGGCGGTTCAGCCAGGACGCGACGGCCGCGGCGCCGCCGAACGTCCCGGCGCCCGCCGCCCGGTACGCCCAGAGGGCGTCGCCGATGCCCTCCCACGGTTCGCGGCGCGCCCGCGCGGCCTTCAGGTGGCCGGGCAGCGCGGCGGCGACGGCGCGCCGGCCGCCGTCGTCGAGGTCGAGAACGGCGGCCGCGACGCCGTCGGCGTCCCGTGCGTCGATCAGGCCGGCGATCCGGCTCCACGCCTCCGCGGCGTCCGGCAGGGCAGCGCTCGTCATGCGGCGAACGTAGGCGCGCCCACCGACAGAACGGAGGGGCCGCTCAGCTCAGCAGGTCGGCGAGGGTCTCCCGGCGGGACGGGTGCCGCAGCTTGTGCATGCCCTTCGACTCGATCTGCCGGATCCGCTCGCGGGTGACGCCGTAGACGCGGCCGACCTCCTCGAGCGTCTTGGGTTCGCCGCCGGCGAGGCCGAACCGCATCGAGATGACGCCCGCCTCCCGTTCGGTGAGCGTCTCCAGCACCGCGTCGAGCTTGCCGCGCAGCATGGAGGACGCGACGGCGTCGGCCGGGTCGCCGCCCTCGGGGTCCTCGATGACGTCGCCGAGTTCGCCGTCGCCGTCCTCGCCGAGCGGGGTGTGCAGCGACAGCGGCTCGCGGGCCTGGCGGCGCAGCCACTCGACCTTCTCGACGGTGACGTCCAGTTCGACGGCGAGTTCGGCGGACGTCGGCTCGCGGCCGAGGTCCTGCGACAGGCGCCGCCGGACGCGCGTCATCCGGTTCATCACCTCGACGACGTGCACGGGTATGCGGATGGTGCGGCTCTGGTCGGCCAGCGCCCGGCTGATCGCCTGCTTGATCCACCAGACGGCGTAGGTGGAGAACTTGAGCCCGCGCCGGTACTCGAACTTCTCGACGGCGCGGATGAGCCCGAGGTTGCCCTCCTGGACGAGGTCGTTCAGCGGCAGGCCGTGGCCCACGTACCGCTTGGCCAGCGACACGACGAGGCGGAGGTTCGCCTCCACCATGTGCTCCTTCGCGCGGCGGCCGTCCTCGGCGATCCAGGCGAGGTCGGCGCGGTCCTGCGGGTCGAGGGCGTCGCCGAGGTCCTCGAGGCGCTGCCGGGCGAACAGCCCCGCCTCGATGCGCTTGGCCAGGTCGACCTCCTGCTCGGCGGTGAGCAGCGGGGTGCGGCCGATGCGGGACAGGTAGTCCTTCATCGGGTCGACGAGGTCGCGGTACGTCGTCGCGCGGCGGGGTGCCGCGGCGCGGGACGCGGTGGAACGGGGCGCGGTGGTGGCGCGGGGCGCCGCACTGGGGGCGTGGCTGGCGTTCAGGGCGGTGTCCTTTGCATGTCCGGCCGGGAGGGAACGGGTCACGCCGTTCGGGTACCCGCCTCCGCCTCGTCCCAACCCCGTGCGTCCGGTATCGGGAGCGCGCGGGCGCGGGTGCGGCGCGGCCGGTTCCGGTCGCGCCCCACCCGCGCCGTCCGCGGTCAGGTGATGACCAGCAGCAGGTCTCCCGCCTGGACGGGCGCCGCCGCGGGAACGGCGAGGCGCGCGACGGTGCCGGCGACGGGCGCGGTGATCGCGGCCTCCATCTTCATCGCCTCGATCGTCGCGACGACGTCGCCCGCCGCGACCGCGTCGCCCTTCGCGGCGCGCAGCGTCACCGAGCCGTCGAACGGCGCGGCGACGTGCCCGGGCTCGTCCGGGTCCGCCCGCTCGACCGGCGGCGCGTCCGACACGACGGACTTGTCGCGCACCGACAGGGTGCGGAGCTGGCCGTTCACCGAGCAGATCACCTGCCGGACGCCCGCCTCGTCGATCTCCCCGACGGCTTCGAGGCCCGCGAGGACGCGCACGCCCGGTTCGAGGTCGAACGCGACCTCGTGCCCGGTGCGCAGGCCGTACAGGAACGCCCCGGTCGGCAGCACGGACAGGTCGCCGTACGCGGCGCGGGACTCCCGGTAGTCCTTCGCCGGGCCGGGGAAGAGGAGGCGGTCGAGGGTGTCGCGCACCTGCGCGCCGGTGAGCGCCTTCTCCTCGTCGCGGCTGAGCTCTGCGCGCACCGGCGTGTACTGGCGTCCGGCCAGGGCCTTCGTGCGGAACGGCTCCGGCCAGCCGCCCGGCGGGTCGCCCAGTTCGCCGTTGAGGAACCCGATGACGCTGTCGGGGATGTCGTACCGGTCGGGGTTCTCGAAGAAGTCGTCCGGGTCGGCGCCCGCCGCCACCAGGTGCAGGGCCAGGTCGCCGACGACCTTGCTGGACGGCGTCACCTTGACGAGGCGCCCGAGGATGCGGTCGGCCGCCTCGTAGCACCGCTCGATCTCCTCGAACCGGTCGCCGAGGCCGAGCGCGACGGCCTGCTGCCGCAGGTTCGACAGCTGCCCGCCCGGGATCTCGTGCCGGTATACGCGTCCGGTCGGCGCCGGCAGGCCCATCTCGAACGGCGCGTACAGCTTCCGGACGGCCTCCCAGTACGGCTCCATCACCGTGAGCGCGTCGAGGTCGATGCCGGTCGCGCGGCCGGTGAAGTCGGTCGCGGCGACGATCGCCTGCAGCGGCGGCTGGCTCGTCGTGCCCGACAGCGGCGCCGCCGCGCCGTCCACCGCGTCCACCCCGGCCTCGATCGCGGCGACGTACGTCCCGAGCTGCCCGCCGGCCGTGTCGTGGGTGTGCAGGTGGACGGGCAGGTCGAACCGCTCGCGCAGGGCCGTGACGAGCGTGCGCGCGGCGGGCGCCCGCAGCAGCCCCGCCATGTCCTTGACGCACAGGATGTGGACGCCCGCCTCCACCAGCTCCTCCGCGAGCCGCAGGTAGTAGTCGAGCGTGTAGAGGCGCTCGTCCGGCGACGACAGGTCACCGGTGTAGCAGAGCGTCCCCTCCACGAGGGCGTGCGTCTGGAGCGCCGCGTCGATCGCGGGACGCATCCGCTCGACGTCGTTGAGCGCGTCGAACACGCGGAAGATGTCCACGCCCGTGCTCGCCGCCTCCTTGACGAACGCGCGCGCCACCGAATCGGGGTACGGCGTGTACCCGACGGTGTTGCGGCCGCGCAGCAGCATCTGGATGCAGAGGTTCGGCGCGGCCTCCCGGATCGCCGCCAGCCGGTCCCAGGGCGACTCGCCCAGGAACCGCAGCGCGACGTCGTACGTGGCGCCGCCCCACGCCTCCACCGACAGCAGCTGCGGCGTCATGCGCGCGAGGTACGGCGCGGCCTTCACCAGGTCGTACGTCCGCACCCGCGTCGCGAGCAGCGACTGGTGGGCGTCCCGGAACGTCGTGTCGGTGACGGCCAGCGCGTCCTGCGCCCGGAGCCGCTCGGCGAACGCGCGCGGCCCGAGCGCCAGCAGCCTGTCCCGGGAGCCCTGCGGGAACGGGCCGTCCATGGCGAGGGGCGGCAGCTTCGTCGCCGGGTCCAGGTCCGTGGGCTGCTCGCCGTGCGGCTTGTTCACCGTCACGTCCGCCAGGTACCGGACGAGCCGCGTCGCGCGGTCGCCGCTCGACCGGGCAGTCAGCAGCTCGGGGTGATCGGCGATGTAGGACGTCGTGACGCCGCCCGCGCGGAAGTCCGGTTCGTCCAGCAGCGCCTGCAGGAACGGGATGTTGCTCGCCACGCCCCGGATGCGGAACTCCGCGACCGCTCTGCGCGCGCGCCCGACCGCATCGGCGAACGTCCGTCCCCTACAGGTCAGCTTCACCAGCAGGGAGTCGAAGTGGGGGCTGACGATGGCGCCGCCGTACGCGGTGCCCGTGTCGAGCCGGACGCCCGCGCCGCCCGGCGACCGGTACGCCGAGATCTTCCCGGTGTCGGGCCGGAAGCCGTTCGCCGGGTCCTCCGTCGTGATGCGGCACTGCACCGCGAACCCGGACACGGTCACGTTCTCCTGCGAGACGCCCAGCTCCGGCAGGGTCTCGCCGCCCGCGATCCGCAGCTGGCTCTGCACCAGGTCGATCCCCGTGACCTCCTCGGTCACCGTGTGCTCGACCTGGATGCGCGGGTTCATCTCGATGAACACGTGCCGGCCCCGGTCGTCCACGAGGAACTCCACCGTGCCCGCGTTCTCGTAACCGATCTCGCGGGCGAACGCGACGGCGTCCCGGCACAGCCGCTCCACGACCTGCGCGTCCAGGTTCGGCGCGGGCGCGATCTCCACGACCTTCTGGTGCCGCCGCTGCACCGAGCAGTCGCGCTCCCGCAGGTGCACCGTCCGTCCCTCGCCGTCGGCGAGGATCTGCACCTCGATGTGGCGCGGCCGGTCGACGGCCTGCTCCAGGAACACCGTCGGGTCCCCGAACGCGCTCTGCGCCTCCCGCCGCGCCGTCTGGACGGCCGCCTCCAGGTCCTCGCGATGGTCCACGCGCCGCAGCCCGCGCCCGCCGCCGCCCGCCGCGGCCTTCACGAACAGCGGGAACCCGACCTCGTCCGCGGCCTCCAGCTCCCGCCCCTCCTCGGGCGTCGCCGACCGCAGCACCGGCAGCCCCGCCCGCCGCGCCGCCGCCACCGCCTCGATCTTGTTCCCCGCGAGGTTCAGCACCGCCGACGGCGGCCCGACGAACTTGATCCCGTTCCGCTCGCACGCCTCCGCCAGCTCCGGGCTCTCCGACAGGAACCCGT
Organism: Spirillospora sp. NPDC052242; assembly: GCF_040679555.1. Classification (NCBI taxonomy): domain Bacteria; kingdom Bacillati; phylum Actinomycetota; class Actinomycetes; order Streptosporangiales; family Thermomonosporaceae; genus Spirillospora; species Spirillospora sp. NPDC052242. The sequence continues at coordinate 63,263 of NZ_JBFAUZ010000002.1, read as the reverse complement.
ACCCCGGGTAGACGGCGTCCGCACCGACCCGCAGCGCGGTCTCCACGATCCCGTCCACGTCCAGGTACGCCCGGACCGGATGCCCGCGCTCCCCGATCTCGTACGCCTCGTCCGCCTTCTGCCGGTGCAGCGACAGCCGGTCCTCGTGCGCGTACACCGCGACGCTGGCGATCCCCAGCTCGTAGGCCGCGCGGAACGCGCGCACGGCGATCTCGCCCCGGTTCGCGACGAGCAACTTCGATATCACGTGTTCTCCCAGGAGTCGGCCGGCACGTCCGCCCGCACCCGACGGCCTCCTGGGCTCGACGATGAGCCGCGACACGCGCCTGGCCAACCCGGCGGGCGAACCGAATTCCCTGGTATCTACCCTCGTGAACGGAACAGTCGGCCGATCATTTCGGGCAAACAACCCGATAGATGATCGATCGTAGAAAAACCGCGAACCTTTCGCCCCGGCACGCCCCCGCCCCCGACTCGCCCCGACCTTCGGGGTCGGCCCCGCGATCTACACTCGTTCTCGATCCCCGGAGGCACGCCGTGAGAGGGGCTCGGTGACCGATCGCGACTGGCAGCGCACCGTCCTGCACGACCTGGGCGCCCCCGGCACCACCCTCGTCCCCCCGACCCCCGCACCCCCGCTTCCGGCCGACCCACCCGTCGCCGCCCCCGAACTCGCACCCGAGGCTCCGGCCGATGCACGCTTGGAGCCCGCACCGCCGGTCCCCACCGCCGCACCGGTCGCCGCCCCCGACCTCGCACCACGCGCTCCCGCCTCTGCTCCGCCGGTCTCGGCCGGTCCGCCTGCCGAACCCGCTTCGGTGCGTCCGCACGTCGCGCTCTCGGGGCCCGATGCCGTCCGTCCGGTCGTCGGTCCCTCGGAGGCTGCGTCCGCCGGACGGCCGGGCGTCGGGGCTGCGCAGGCCGGGCCGCTGCCCGCGCCGCCGGAGCGGACGGACGGTCCGGCGGTTCGGCCGTCGCCGGTGCGGCCGGCGCCCGAGACCGCGCCGGACTTCGCGCCGCCGCTCCCCCGCGCCGCTCCGGAGGCGCCGCAGGCGAACCGGCGCCCGGCGGCGCCGTTCGGCGGGGCGGACGTGTCGGGGCGGCGGGCGCCGCACGGGGAAGGGGCCGCGCGGCGGTTCGGACGGACGGTGCGGCGGGTCGTCGGCGCGGCCGGGGACGGACGGGCGCCGGAGGGGGTCGCGGCGCGGCTCGGGGTGCCGGTGCCGTCGTGCCGCCGGATCGCGGTGACGAGCATCCGGGGCGGTGCGGGCAAGTCGACGGTCGCGGCGCTCGTCGCGGAGATCGTCCGGCGGCATCGGGGGGACCGGGTGGTCGCGATCGATGCGGATCCGGGGCTCGGGTCGCTGCCGGTGCGGCTCGGCGTCGCGGGGCGCGGGTCGATCCGGCATCTGGCGGCGGCGCGTCCGGGGTCGTGGCGGGAGCTCGCGACGCACCTGGCGCGGACGCCCGGCGGGTTGTTCGTCGTCCCGGCGAGCCACGGGTCGGTCGCGGACGAGCTGGAGCACGAGACGTTCCAGCGCGGGGCGGGGCGGCTCGGGGAGTTCTTCGCCGCGGCGATCGTCGACTGCGGCGGGGGTCTCGACACGGAACTGCACCGCGGGATCCTGGCGGGCGCGCACGCGCAGGTGTTCGTCGCTCCGGCCACCGTGGACGGCGCGCTCAGCGCGCGCGCCGGTCTGCAGTGGTTCGGCGACAACGGGTTCGGTCGGTTGTTGTCGCGCACGGTCGTGGTCCTGGTCGCGCACACGCCGAAGCCGGACACCGATCTGGAGCGGGTGCGGGAAACGCTGGCGCCGTTCGGGCTTCCGGTGGCGCACGTCCCGTTCGACCGTCATCTCGCAGCGGGCGGCGCGATGAATCCCGACCGCGTCGGCGCGCCCGCGTACGGGGCGGTCACGGACATCGCGTGCGCTGCTTTCACCCGTTCCCTGGACGCCGCATGAGTCGCGAACTCATCGTGCTGTCCCCGCACAGGCCGGACGTGGACGCGCTCCACGTGCCGGGCCTCGACATCAGGGACGCCTACGTGTTCGACGACCGCGAACAGTTGCTCGTCCGCATCGACACCCCGGTGCTGGTGCCCGTCGCGGGGGAAGTGGAGCGTCTCCTCGGCGTTCCGGTCCGCGAGCCCGTCTGGTGGGTGGAGCTCCGTGCCGCCGCCGGGTCGCCCCGGGCGGCCGAGGCCCTGCGGCAGTGCGCGGACGAACTCGCGGCACGGCACGACGGCACGGTGTGGGGCGCGCGGTGATGCGGACGGTGGGCGGCGCCGACGTCCTCACGGACGCGGCGATGGTCGTGCTGTGCGATCGTCCGCTCGTCCCGTTGAGCCCGGCCATCGACGCGTACCTGGACGAGTGCGCGTCCACGAACCGCGCCCTGCAGATCGTCACCTCGCCGGACAGCCGGATCACGCTGCCTCTGGCACGGTCCGAGGCGCGGTGGATCGTGCACGACGACGGCTACTACGAGGGCCTGACGGGACGTCCGATGCGCTGGGACGGCGCCATGTTCGTGCCCGAGCCGGACGCCCGCGACTACGCCCCCGGCTACACGACGCCGCTCGCCGCGCCGATCAGCCCGCGGCTCGTGCTGACCGTGCGGGCGACGCACGCGGCCGGCGAGCCGCTCGGCGCGCACGTCCACCACCTCATGCGCCTGTTCACCGGGCGGCCGCCGGCGGGCTGGGGGACGGCCGAGCCGCTGCGGCGCACGTGGGACGCCACGGACCTGACGGCGCACGTCCACGGCGTCCCGGAGGCGCGCCTCGTCGCGGTCGGCGCCGGCGACCGGCCGTGCGTCGCGACGCTGCGGTTCGCGCCGCTCGACCCGCCGGCGTCCGGTGTGGCGGAGACGACGACGCTCGCGATCGGGTACGCCCCGAACGAGACCGTGCCCGTCGCCGACGTCCCGGCCCTCATCGGCGAGCTCCCGGACGGGACGCCGCCCGCGTCGGTGCTGGCCCAGATCGACCCCGGACGCCCGGACCTCACGCTCGAACCCCGCTGGGCCGGGCCGTCCGCCCCGATCGGCCTGGCCGCCCGCGGCGCCTTCACCGGCCCGCCCGGCTTCGCCCGCCGCCGCCTCGGCGCCCTCACCTGGTTCCCGCTGGGCGAGGGCCGCTCCCCCGACTACTGGCGGCGCCACGAGTCCCTCGCCGCCTTCCTCGAAACGGCCGACGCGGGCTGATCTCGCCACCGTTCGGGAGACACCGGGCATCCGCCGAAGTCGTTCGCATCGAGCGTCACGCGTGAAGATCCGCCGACCGAAGCTCGCGCCCGCGTCCGGACGGGTCAGGGGCGGCGGTTGCGGAGGAGGACGGACGCGACGCCGATGATCGTCGCGAGGACGGCGCCGGCGAGCGCGCCGCCGACGAAGCCGCCGGTGAAGCCGTCGCCGCCCGGGTCGCCCAGGAGGAACCAGGCGGCCACGGCGACGGCCACGAGCAGCGCGTAGCCGGCGAGGAAGATGTAGAAGCGGCGGCTCCAGAACAGGTGGCGGGCCGGGGTCTCGGGAGCGGCGGGGAGTTCGGCGCCGGGGCCGAGGGTCGCGGCCTTCGGGCGCTTGAAGTACTCGTAGTAGACCCAGCCGCCGCACGGCTCCCAGCCGTCCGGGGCGAGGCGGGCGGCGAGGGCGGCGCGGCGGCCGGGCAGGACGGTCTCGCGGCGGTACTCCCAGCGCTGCGGGCGCTCGGGGTCGCGGCGGCTGACGAACCGGCCGGCGCCGTCGATGCGCTCGACCTCCCAGCCCTCGTCGCCGAAGCGGTTCAGCATCCGCCGGTCCTGGAAGGCGTCGGCCGTCCAGCGCCAGGTCTCGTCGGACGGCCCGGGCTCCGCGGCGGGCGCGGACGGGCGCAGGACGGCGGCGAACTCGGCGGCGGGGCCGAACTCGTCCTCGGGGTCGGTGCCGGACTCGGCGACGTGCGCGGCGAGGTCGTCGACCGTGGCCGCGGCCTCGTCGTCGGGGACACCGGCCGCGCGGAGGCGGGCGGCCAGGTCGGCGAAGTAGTCGGCGGTCATCGGTCTCCCCGGGCGAGGACGGCGCGGACCGACTCGTCGAACGCGAGCCACAGCCGCGACTGCTCGGCGAGCGTCGCGCGTCCGTCGTCGGTCAGGTGGTAGTAGCGGCGGCCGGGGCCGCGGTCGGCGACGCGGAACTCGGCGGAGACGAGTCCCGCCTCTTCGAGGCGGTTCAGCACGGGGTACAGGGTGCCGCCCTTGATCTGTCCGAGTCCGGCGTCGGCGAGCCGCTTGGCGATCTCGTAGCCGTAGCTCTCGCCGCCGGTGAGGGTCGCGAGGACGAGCAGGTCGAGGACGCCCTTGAGCCAGCTCGCGCGGCGGTCTGCGGCCATGGTGGTCATCTTCTCCGCCATCCAGGTAGTGGTGCAACCTAGCCGGCCGCGGGCGCGGTGCGGCGGGCGGACGCGGCGGGCAGCACGACCATGCCGAGGACGTCGATGAGGACGTGCACGACGATCGGGAGGACGAGGCTGCCGCTGGACAGGTAGAGGTACGTGAGGGAGTAGCCGGCGACCGCGACCAGGAGCATGCCGCGCGGGCCCTGGTAGGCGTGGCCGAGGACGAAGAGGGCGAGGGCGAGGGCGGCGGCCGTCTTCGGGCCGAGGCCGAGGACGCCGACGCCGAGCGCGATGAGCAGGCCGCGGTAGACGATCTCCTCGCAGACGCCGGCCGTCACCGCCATGGCGAGCGCCCAGCCGCGCTCGCCGGGGGTGCGGGGGTGCATGGCGGACAGGGCGGGCTGGGCGGGGGCGCCGCCGCGCAGGCGGGTGGCGAGGGCGATGAGCGTCACCGCGAAGGCCGCCCCGGCGATCATCCCGAGGGTCGTCGAGGGGTCGGCGGGGAGGCGCAGGCCCAGGTCGGACGGGGCGACGCCGGGCGAGACGGCGAGGACGCCCAGGGCCGCCGCGGTGGACGCCCACGCGCAGGCGATCCAGAGGCGGAACATGCGCGTGAGGGCCAATGGGTCCGTGTCGCGCCGCCGCAGCATGCGTTCGTGGGACCGCTTCCCGACCAGGCCCTCGGCGAGCACGTACCCGAGGAGCGGGACGGACAGGACGAGGCCCAGGGTCGAGAAGTCCGGCGAGATCTGCATGGCGCCCTCCGTTCGGATCGGTTCAACGATCTAAACGGTACGACAACCTAGTTAGGAATACAACCTAGGTAGCGAGGCCCCACCGCTGGCCGGTTCGCAGACGGGAGGCGGACTCCGGAATAGCCCGGAAGTTCTTGCAGTTAGAAGTAATGACGGAACGCCCGTAAAACGGGTATCAGGCCACATACCAGACACCAAGGAGGTCTTCGTGCCCAGCAGCATCCCCAGGCACCGGCCCAGCGCCGAACGCCGTCAGGTCAAGACCACGTCCCTGCGCGCCCTCGCGGTCGCCGCCCGCCTCGAACGACACCACGCCCCGGAGGGCCCACCGGGCGCCGCGCCCGGCCGGGCGGAGTCCCGCCCCGCGCGGCGGACGCCCGACCCGGCCTGAGCCCGACTTCCCGACGCCCCCGCGGCATGCTGCGGGGGCGTCGGCGTTCCCGCCGGGCCGCCCGCACGGCCGCGGCGTCCCGCGACGGGCGCGCCACCGGCCGTCCGGGCCGGGCCGCCGGGGACGCGGCCGCCGGGGGCTCGATCGTCCGCTTCCGGGGCGGCGTACCATCATCTGCTCGTAGTCTTTCCGACATGACCGGAACGACGGGGGAGCGAGTGGCGTGACGGACAGGACGATGCCGGACGCCCATCCGCTGCGATCGGGGGATCCGCAGCGGCTGGGCGGGTACGAGGTCCTCGGTCGGCTCGGCGAGGGCGGCCAGGGCGCCGTCTTCCTGGGACGACCGGAGGGCGCGACCGCCGCCGCCGACCACGTCGCCATCAAGCTCCTGCACGGGGGCCTCACAGGGGACGACTCGGCGCGCGCGCGGTTCGTCCGCGAACTCGAGGTCGCGAAACGGGTGGCCCGATTCTGTACCGCGCAGGTCCTGGACGCGGACGTCCTGGGCGACCAGCCGTACATCATCAGCGAGTACGTTCCGGGTCTGTCGCTGCACCGGGTGGTGCGCGAGGAGGGGCCGCGCCGGGGCGGCGCCCTGGAGCGGCTCGCCATCAGCACGCTGACCGCGCTCACCGCGATCCACCAGGCCGGGATCGTCCACCGCGACTTCAAGCCGCACAACGTGATGATGGGTCCGGACGGCCCCCGCGTCATCGACTTCGGGGTGGCGCGCGCGCTGAGCACGGCCGGTGAGACCCAGAACGTCGGGACGCCCGCCTACATGGCGCCGGAGAACTTCACCGGCGCCCCCATCGGCCCGGCCGTGGACATGTTCGCGTGGGGCACCACGATGGTGTTCGCCGCGACCGGACGTCCCGCGTTCGGCAACGACGAGCTCGCCACGGTCATGCACCGCATCCTGACCGGCGAGCCGGACCTCGGCGATCTGCCGAGCCCGCTCCGCGAGCTGGTCGTGGCGTGCCTCGACAAGGACCCGGCGCGGCGGCCCACCGCCCGGTCGGCGCAGGAGCGCCTCGTCGGCGCGGCGAGCGGGGCGACGCCGGACGCGGCTCCCCCGCCGCTCCCGGCCTTCCCCGGGCCCGCCGCCCCCGGCCCGCAGGCGTCCGGCCCGCAGGCCGTGCCGCACGCCGCGGGGCCGTACTCGACGAACCCGCACCCCACGAACCCCTATCCGGCGGGCCCGCACCCGTCCGGTCCGTACCCGGCGGGCGCGCAGCCGTCCGGTCCGTACGCCGCCGGCCCGGCGGGGCGGCCGTCCGACCAGGCCACCGACCCGCGGTACGCCGGGACGGCGCCGCAGCCGGACCCGTTCGGCGGCATGAACCCGCAGCCGGGTGCCGCGCACCCGCACGCCGTCCCGGTCGCGCCCCAGGCCCCGCACGGCCCGAGCGGACGGCGGCGCGGCGGGCTCGCGCTGCCGATCGCCGCGGCCGTCGCCGTGGCGCTGGTCGTCGGCGCGGGCGGCGCGTGGGCGGCGATGCGCTCGGGCGGCGACGACGGCGGCGAGCGGCCGGCCGCGGCGGACGACCGGGCCGCCGCGCAGGACGGCACGGCGGGCGGCGTCGAGCCCGGCGCGGAGGAGGCGGACGGCAAGTCGGCGAAGCCGTCCCCGTCGAAGAGCGGGAGCGCGAAGCCGACGCAGAGCACGAAGGCGCCGAGGCCGGGCGGCGGCGGAACGCAGCCGACCCCGGGCCAGAGCACGGGCACCGGCACCGGCACCGGGGGCGGAGGCGGTTCGGCGCCCCAGCCGGAACCGGCCAACAAGTACACGCCGCAGCAGGCGTGCGGCGGCGGCTACTCCGTGCTCCGCTCGATGACGGTGCCGGGAGGCCGCGCCTACCTGCTCTACAGCAACGCGACGCAGAAGAACTGCGCGGTGACGATGAAGACGCAGAACGTGGGGACGAAGTCGTCCGTCTCGACGTTCGTCCAGGCTCAGGGCAAGGGGCAGGTCTCCGACGGCGGCTCGTTCGCGTGGTACGCGGGCCCGGTGTACGTGCACGCGCCGGGCGTGTGCGTCCGCTTCGGGGGCAACGGCAGCGCCTCGTCCTACGGCAACTGCGGCTGAACGGCCCGGGGCGGCGCTGAGCGTCCCGGAGCGGCCCGAGCGGCCTGGAGCCCCGGGCGTCGAGCCAGATAGGCGATCAAAGGCCGGACACGAGAAAAGGCCGCCTGCGGGGCGGCCTTTGCCGTCTGCCACGGGAACCGCACGATGCGGACGGGTCGACGTTCGAAGCTCCGTAGCCGACCCGCCTGCGTTTCGACGAACCGCATTGGGGTGATCCCGCGAGCGGCGGGATCATGCGGGGTTGGGTTGCGGTCTCGAGAGGTTCCGGTAGCGGGTTCCAGTCCGGGACGGACTAGTTGCGGGACGCGATCAGATGATCGAAGTCGCCGTCCTTCGCGCCCAGGATGAGAGCTTCGATCTCGGGGCGCGTGTAGATGAGGGCCGGGCCCTCGGGGTGGCGGGAGTTGCGCATCGCGACGCGGTCGCCGGGAAGTTCGGCGATCTCGACGCAGTTCCCCTGGGAGTTGCTTCGCCGGGACTTCAGCCAGCGCGCCCCCTCGAGCGCGGTCGCGGGCATCCCGTTGTCGTAGTCGTTCTGACCGGCCTGAAAGCGGCCGTGATCGGTCTGGAGCATCATGTCTCTCTGAGAAGATCACCAAGAAGCTCGACGGTGCGTTCCGGGGTCGCACTGTCCACGCACAGGCGTTCCATCGCCTGCAGATACGTGTCGACGTCGTCGCGCTTGTCCAGGTACATCGCGCCGGTGAGGTTCTCGACGTAAACCACGTCCGGCAGATCCTGCTCGGGAAAACGCAGGATCGAGAAGGCCCCTCCCTCGGCGGCGTGGCCACCGAACCTGAACGGCATGATCTGGATGGTGACGTTGGGCAGTTTCGACATCTCGATGAGGTGCTCGAACTGGCCGCGCATCACTTCCGGACCGCCGATGGGGCGCCGCAGCGCCCCCTCGTCCAGGACGGCCCACAGGCGCGGCGCGTCCGGGCCCGTGAGGCGCTCCTGGCGCTGCAGGCGCAGCTCCACGCGCTGGTCGATCTCTTGTTCCGAGGCACCGGCGTTCCCCAGGCGGATCACCGCACGCGCATACCCCTCCGACTGCAGCAGTCCCGGGACGAACTGCAGTTCATACGTGCGGATCAGCGCCGCCGACTCCTCCAGACCCACGTAGGTCTGGAACCAGCCGGGCAGGACGTCGTTGTACCGGTGCCACCAACCGGGGGTGTTGGCCTCCCGCGCCAGCTGCAGCAGGGCGTCGCGTTCGGACTTCGCCGTGACGCCGTACAGCGAGAGCAGGTCGTCCACGTCTCGTTCTTTGAAGCTGACCCGCCCGAGCTCGAGGCGGCTGATCTTCGACTCCGACGCGCGGATGACGTAGCCGGCGTCCTGACGGGTGACGCCCTTCGCCTCCCGCAGGCGACGAAGCTGCGACCCGAGCAGGATCCGACGCACGGTCGATCCGCTTCCCGGCGTCTCTGAAGTCACGCCCAACCTCCCGGCTTCACTGGCGGACAGCGAACCTAGTGTGCCACTGACCTCCGTGTCCTGCGGTTACCTCCGATCGACCGAGGCCCTCCAAGCCGTCTCACTCCCCCCACGACCCGGATGCACGTGCATTGGGCCTTGCATTCGCACGCTACGATGCGCAGGATAACGCACGAGACTTCCGAGCCACGGCTGCACAACGAGAACACTCTGCGGGGTCCCGGGAATGACGTCACGCCATGCGCATAACGACACGGCGCACGACGACACGCGGTGGGAGCTCGGCCCCGTCGCGGGGCCGGCCGACCCACAGGACCATGCCGTGCATTCGACACCCGTACCGGAATCGTCCGATCTGCCACCTCGCCTCGACCGGGGCCTGGCCGCGCTGACCGAGATGACCGGGCCGACGGTCTCCTTCACCGTCGCGCCCGACCCCGAGTCCGTCACCGAGGCGCGGCACTTCACGCTGTCCCGCCTCGACGAGTGGGGCCTGTCGGACCTCGCCGACGACGTCGGGCTGGTCGTCTCCGAGCTCGTCACCAACGCCCTGCGGCACAGCGGCGGCGCCAAGGCGGCCGGGCGCCGCACGGGCGACCCCGTCCACCGCGAGGACGCGTACGGCCCCGCCTCCTACGGGGAGGAGCAGTACGGCGACGCGCAGTACGGCGAGGCGCGGTTCGGGCCGGACGCCACCGGCGCGAACGCGTTCGGGACGGGCGCGTTCAGCGACCCCGCGGACCCGCTGGGCTCCGCGCCGTCCGCCATCCGCCTGCGGCTCGTCCACGAGGGCCCCTGGCTGCTGTGCGGGATCCTGGACGCCAGCCGCTCCGCGCCGCGCCGCAAGGAGCCCGACTACATCGCCGAGACGGGACGGGGGCTGCACCTCGTCGAGTCGTTCAGCGTCCGCTGGGGGTGGCGCACCCTCGCGCGGGGCAAGGTGGTCTGGGCGCTGTTCCGCTCGGACCCGCCCCGAACGTAGCGACACCGAGCGAGACGGCGAGACGGCGGCACAGAGCAACAGCGGCAGAGAGCAACGGCGGCACAAGGCAATAACAAGCGACAAATCAGACGATCCGGGTATGACACGCTCCGAAGGGAATGACCCGGTAAAGACCGGCGGCAGCGACCGGCCGGTACGACCGCAGGGAGGAGCACCGGTGGAGTTCGGCGTCGAGCATCGCGTGGAGAAGGGCCTCACCGTCGTCGAGATCAGCGGCGAGATCGACGTCTTCACCAGCCCCCGGCTGCGGGAGGAGCTGCTCGGCGTCATCGAGGGCGGCGGCCTGCACCTGGTGATCGACCTGAGCGAGGTCACCTTCCTCGACTCGACGGGCCTCGGCGTCCTCGTCGGGATCTACCACCGGCTCCGCGCCCGCGACGGCTCGATGTCGTTCACCGGCGTCGGCGACCGCGTCCGCCGCGTCTTCCACGTCACCCAGCTGACGAAGATCTTCGTGCTGCACGCGTCGCTGGAGGACGCCGTCGCGGCCCACGAGTCACAGGCGTCCTAGAAGTTATCCACAGGTTCCCGCGAGGGTTCGGCGGGGCCGTGCAGCCGGTACGGTGGCACAGAGATCAAGCCCGCCGCTGGGCCGTGTTCAGGAAAGGGCCCGTCCCGCCGACGCGCGCGGTGCTGTCCGCAAACCGATACGGACGGGAGCGCTCCGTGGCAGAACAGCCGCTGCATGAGCACACGCTCGGCAATGGCCTGCGCGTGGTGGTCTGCGAAGACCATGTCGTACCGCTGGCCGCCGTGAACCTCTGGTACGGCGTGGGGTCGCGGCACGAGCGCGCCGGACGGACGGGGCTCGCGCACCTGTTCGAGCACCTGATGTTCCAGGGCTCCGCGAACGTCGCCGAGGGCGAGCACGCCGCGCTGCTGGAGAGCGCCGGCGCGTCCTTCAACGCCAGCACGTCCTTCGAGCGCACGAACTACTACGAGACCGTCCCGGTCAGCCACCTGGAGCTCGCGCTCTGGCTGGAGGCCGACCGGATGGGGACGCTGCCCGCCGCGCTCACCCAGGCCAACCTGGACAACCAGCGCGACGTGGTGAAGAACGAGCGCCGCCAGCGGTACGACAACCAGCCCTACGGGACGGCGTTCGAGCGCCTGTGCGCGCTCACGTTCCCCGAGGGCCACCCGTACGCGCACACGCCCATCGGCTCCATGGAAGACCTCGACGCCACCACCCTCGAAGACTGCGCCGACTTCTTCGCCACCTGGTACGCCCCCGGCAACGCCGTCCTGTCCGTCGTCGGCGACGTCGACCCGGAGAAGACGATCGCGGCCGTCGAGCGGTACTTCGGCGGCATCTCGTCGGGCCCGGCGAAGCCGCCCGCGCGCTCCGGCGACCTCGGCCCGCTCGGCGAGATCCGGGGCGAGACCCTCGACGAGGAGGTCCCGTCCCCCGCGTACTTCGCGATGTTCCCCCTCCCGACGGACGGCGGCGACGACGTCGAGGCCGCCGAGCTCGCCGTGGAGATCCTCGGCGGCGGGTCCGGGTCGCGGCTGTACGACCGGATGGTCCGCCGCGACGAGATCGCCACCGAGGTGTGGGCGGGCGTGACGCGGCTGGCGTCCGGCCCGTCCCTGGCCATCGTCGACGCGATCGGCCCCGACCCGGAGAAGATCGCCGCGGTGCTGGACGAGGAGCTCGCCCGGTTCGCCGCCGAGGGCCCCGACGCCGACGAGACCGCCCGCGCCACCGCGCAGGCCGAGCGCGGGTTCCTCGAGCAGACCGAGACGGTCACCGGGCTGGCGAACGCGCTGTCGCAGAACGCCACCCAGTTCGACGACCCCGCCCGGGTCTTCACCGCCCCCGGCCGCGCCGCCGCCGTCACCGGGGACGCGATCAAGGAGATGGCGGCCCGCTGGCTCGCGCCCGGCGCCCGCACCGCCCTGACCTACGGAGGCACGCAGTCGTGACGCAGACCCCGGGCCTGAACCTCGCGCCCCGTCCCGTCCCCGGGCCCGTCCCGGCGTGGGCCTTCCCCGCCGCCGCCGCGGGCCGCGTCCCGGCCGGTCCCGCGACGCTCCGCTGCGACCTGCCCGGCCGCCGCCTCGCCGCCGTCCGGCTGGTGCTGCACGCCGGCGCGGGCCGCGAGCCCGGCGGCAAGGACGGCGTCGCGGCGCTCGCCGCCCGCGCCCTCCAGGAGGGCACCGAACCCGGCGGCGGCACCGCGCTGACCGCCGCGTTCGAGCGGCTCGGCGCCAGCCTCTACACCTTCGCCGACCTCGCCGCCCTGCGGATCGGGCTCGACGTCCCCGCCACCCGGCTCGCCCCGGCGATGGAGCTGCTGTCCGCGGTGGTCCGGCGGCCCGCGCTGGACGACGCCGACGTGCGGCGGCTCGTCCGCGAGCGCCTGGAGGACATCGCGCAGGAGGACGCCACCCCGGCGTCCCGCGCGATGCGCGAGCTGCGCGCCGTGATGTTCCCCGCCGAGGCCCGCGCGTCCCGCCCGACCGGCGGCGGCCGCGCCTCCGTCGAGGCCCTGACCGGCGCCGACGTCCGCTCCTTCTACGGGTCGATCGTCCCCGCCGAGGCCACCGCCGTCGTCGCCGGCGACCTCGCCGGGCTCGACGCCGACGCCGCGCTCGCCGCCGCCCTCGAGGGCTGGGCCGGCACCGGCGGCCCGCTGCCGGCCGCCGACACGATCCTGCCCGAGTCGGCCCCGCGGATCGTCATCGTCGACCGTCCCGGCTCCGTGCAGACCTACCTCGCCTTCGGGCACGGCGTCCCCGACCGCTCGCACCACGACTGGCCGTCCCTCACCGTCGCCGCGCACGTGCTCGGCGGCGGGCTCACCTCCCGGCTGAACGCCGTCCTGCGCGAGGAGAAGGGCTACACCTACGGGATGCGCGCCGGGCTGCTCCGGATGCGGTACTGCGGCCTGTTCGTCGCGCAGGGCGCCGTGCACACCGAGGTCACCGCCGACGCCGTCGCCGACGCCCTCACCGAGCTGCGCGGCATCGAGTCCCGCGGCATCGAGGCCGACGAGCACGGCGCGTCCGTCCGGGCCCTGGCCGACCGGGCGCCCGCCGAGTACGAGACGCCGTTCGCCATCGCCACCGAACTCGCCGACGCGTCCGCGAGCGGCCTCGGCGCCGACTACCCCACCCGGTACCTGGAGGCCGTCCGGGCGTCCACCCCGGACGGCGTCGCCCGCACCTACCGCAAGCACATCGACCCCGAGGCGCTGACCGTGATCGCCGTCGGCGACGCCGAGCAGATCCGCGGGCCGCTCGAAAAACTCGGTTACGCCTCTGTCACCGTCACCTCGAAGGAATGACCCATTTCCCCTAGGGTGCCGTTGTCGGCATGAACCGTCGCACGGCGGCTTCCGTCTGACATCTGCGGGGAATCCGCGCCGACGTCACGAGAGAGGAACGGCCGGTGTCCTACGGGCAGCCCCACGGGGGCATGGCGGGCGGACCATCCGTCGACACGATCCTGTCGGAGCCGAACTGCAAGCCGGGCGGCGTGATCGCGGGCACGGTCCACCTGCGCGGCGGGGGCCGCCCGGTCGACGTCCGGCACGTCACCCTCGCGCTGATGCCGCGCATGCAGAACGGCTACGGCGGCGAGACCGCGGGCCCGGAGGTCTACCGTGGGGCGCTCACCCGCTCGTTCCGGCTGGAGACCGGGCAGCAGCGCGACCTGGCGTTCTCCATCCCGCTGCCCTACGAACTGCCGTTCACGACCGTGCTCGGCCGGACGCTGCCCGGCTTCACGATCGGGATGTGCACCGAGGTCGACGCGGTCGGCCAGCCCGACCCGGGCGACGTCGACCCGATCTCCGTCGAGCCCCTCGAGTCCCAGCAGTGGGTGCTCGCCGCGATCGCGCAGCTCGGCTTCAAGATCGGCAACGTGACGTTCGAGTCGTCGAAGCTGCGCGGCGTCTCGCAGCAGCTCCCGTTCCACCAGGAGATCCACCTGTCGCCGCCGTCCCAGTACCGGGGACGGCTCGGCAAGGTGGGCCTGAGCTTCGTCGCGAGCCCCCGCACGATGGCGTTCGTCCTCCGCGCCGAAGACCGCGCCGCCCCGCCCGACGACGCGTTCGGCGTCTTCCAGGTCCCGCACGCCGAGGCCGCCGAGGCCGACTGGCAGCGCAAGATCCTGCAGTGGCTCGACGCCGCGACGGGCCTGCACCCCAAGGCGTCCTCGCACGGGCCGTCCTCGCACGCGCCGTCCTCGCACGGGGCGGCGCCGCACGGGCCGTCCCGGCACGGGCCGGCGCCGTCCCCCTCGGGCGGCGCGCCGCTGCCGCCGCCCGGCGGCGCCTACCCGCCGCCGTCGCAGGGCTACGGCCCGCCCGGCAACGCGAACTACCCGCCGCCCGCGCCCGCGCCGGGCCAGGCCCCCGCACCGGGCCGCGCGCCCGCACCCGCGGCCGCGCACGCGTCCGGCCCGCCGCCCTACCCGCCGCCCGGCCAGGGCGGCGCCCCCGGCTTCCCCGGCACCCCGCCGCCCGGCCCGGGCTACCCGGCCGGGGCGCCGCACGGTCAGCCCGGCCCCGCCGGCCCCCCGCCGCACGGGCAGCCCGCCCCCGCGGGCCCCCCGCCGCACGGACGTCCCGTGCCCGCCGGGCCCCCGCCGCACCAGCAGCCCCCGCCCGCCTACCCGCAGCCCAGCGGCCCGTACGGCGCGCCGCCGCCGTACCCGCCGGCCGCCCACGGCCACCCGGCTCCCCCGCCCCCGCACGTCCACCACGGGCATCCCGGGCACCGGCACGGCCACGGCGCCGGCATCGCCGCGGCGGGTCTCGCGGCGGGCGGCGTGGCCGCCGCGGGCATCGGCGGCGCCATGGCGGTCGGCGCGATGGGCGACGCCGCGGTGAACGCCGCCGGCTACGCCGCGAACGCCGCCGCGTACCCGGCCGTCGACCAGTTCGGCAACGCCATCGGGCAGGCCGGGCAGGAGGCGTTCGCGCAGGCCGGGCAGTACGCGTTCGACCAGGCGGGCCAGTACGCCGGGCAGGCCGCAGGCGAGGTCGCGAACGCCGCGTTCGGCGAAGCGGCCGGCGCCATCGGCGGAGAGGTCGCGAACGCCGTCGGCGGCGAGATCGCCGGCGGCATCGGCGAGGTCCTCGGCGGGCTGCTCGGCGGCCTCTTCGGCTGAGGAAAATGCCGGGCCATTCGGACGACATCGGCCGCCCCCTCGGCGGGGGCGGCCCCGGATGGTTATCGTCGAGAGCGCAGCCGCCTCTCGAGGAGTGACATGACCACCGTGATCCTGGTCCTGCTCTGCCTTGCGATCGCCGGACGCGAGCTCTACCTGGCCTCCGACAAGCGGCTCCCCCGCGCTCAGGCCGAACTGCGCGAACTCCGCGCCCAGCTCGCCGAACTCGCCCGCCGCCACGAATCCCTGCAGGCCGACGTCGCCGAGGTCGCGGCGCCCGGCATCCCGATCCCGCAGCCCGACCGGTCCCCCGACGTCCTCGACCGGTTCGACGCCCTGCACGACCGCGTCGACGTCCTCGAGAAGACCGTCGGCGAACTCACCGAGGAACTCGCCGGCCTCGACGCCGACCGCGACGCGCAGCGCGCGCTCGCCCGCTCCCTCGACACCGTGGAGCGCGACGTCCTCGAACTGCACCGCGAGATGCTCGACCGGCTCGACCGCGACGAGGGCGTGGTCGGCGGCCTCCTCCTCTCCGAGGAGGGCGAGGCGGAGGCGCTGCTCGCCGACGCCTACGAGGGCTGCGCGTCCGAGTACGGGCTGCGCGTCCGCGTCCGCGACCCCCGCACCGACGGCGGCTGGCTCGGCACCGCCTACCACCTGTCGGGCATGCGCTCCGACGCGCTCGCCGAGGAACTGTTCTCCTACGCGCGCGGCCTCTACGCCCCCGACGACCCGTCCGCGCTCGGCGCCCTCCTCACCGAACTCGCGCAGCTGCGCGGCGGCGGCGTCGCGCGCTTCGGCCCGTTCACCGCCGTCCGCACCCAGAGCTCGCTGCTCTGCGGGCTGCTCCCCGACGACGACACGGCCGAGCCGTGGGAGCTCGCGGGGCGCGTCCGCGAACTCCCCGAGGACCGCCGCTGCGACCTCACCTGGCTCCGCGCCGACGACTGATCACGCGCGCACGAACCGCGGCGTCTCGTCCCGCACCGTCAGCGCCAGCAGGCACCGCGGGACGCGCGCCTCGTCCACGCCCAGGCACAGCGCCAGCCGCAGGTCCGGATCGACCACCACGGCCCGCCGCAGCGCCCGGAGCGTCCGCCGCGCCCGCGCCCGCGTCTCCGCGCGCCCCGGCTCGTGCAGCGTCCCCGTCACCACCCGACCGGCATACCGCCACAACTCCGCCGAATCCAGGACGCGCGTCCCGGACGCCGCGAGACTCGCGACGATCACGACGCCGCTGTCCTCGTCCTCGGCCCGCGGCGCCGCGAGCGTCCCCTCGCCCGGCGCCACCGGCCCCCCGACCGGCCGGTGGTAGCGCAGCGGATCCAGCGTGTCGATGACGAACGCCCCCGGATACGGGCGCGACGCGCGCCCCTGCCGCACGTCCGGCCGCGCCCGTCCCGTGTGCGCGCTGAGGTCGAGCACCATCCCCGCGTGATCGACCCACGCGGGCACCCCCAGCCCCGCCGCGCGCCGATCCAGCTCGACCATCGCGCCCCACAGTTCGTCCGCCCGCCGGGACAGCGTCACCGCCATCCCCGACCCCGGGAACGCCCCCTCCAGCACCGCGAGCGTCGCGGCCCACGTCGCGCTCCCGACGAACTCCCCGACGAACGCGTCCACGAGCGCCGCGCGCCGTCCCGGATCGATCTCCGGCCGCCGAACCGGCGGCTTGCGAAGCCGCACCGGCTCGGGTGCCGGTTCGGGTGCCGGTTGCGGTTGCGGTTCGGGTGCCGGTTGCGGGTGCGGTTCGGGTGCCGGTTCCGGTTGCGATTCGCTCACCGGGTCTCGTGGGGCCGTGCCGAGCGATCCGCGCCGCACCCACGCGGCCGAGTCCTCCCGGTCATCTTCCGAGTGCCCAGCGGGTGGTTCCCCGGTTTCCGAGGACGAGCCGTCCGGTGCCGCCGCCGCCGAACCGGACGGCTCGTCCACCGTCCCGACGACGCTCCACAGGTCGTCCGCCGATCCCTTGCCGGGCGGCAGCCCCCGCGGCGCGGACGACGCACGTCCCGGCGGGAGCCCGCGCCCGGCCGTGCGATCGGCCTCCGGTGGTTCCGGTGCCCCATCGTGGACGGGCGGCGCCGGTTCGTCCTCGGGCACCCGCGGCCCACGAGGCGTCCAGTCGAGGGACGTCGCCGAGGGCTCCACCGGCGGCGGTGCCTCCCGCGCCGCCGCGGGCCGCTTCGCGGCGTCCGTCCTGCCCCGCATCTTCCACGGCCACGACATCCGCCGCCCGCGCCCCTTCCGCGCCGCGGGCCCGGGCCGCCACTCGTCCTGCCCCCCTTCGGCCGCCGCCGACTCCGCGGCCGCCGCCCCACCGGGCGCGGCCGCCCCCGCCGACGACGCGGCCCCCCACGAGGCCCCCGTGACCCACCCCGCCTCCGGCTCCCCGGACGGCGGCTCACCCCCCGAAGCCGACGCCGCCGCCCCGCCAGCGGCATCCCCCGACGCCGACGTGTCCCCCAGCGCGGAGTCACCCCCGCCCGCCCCAGCGACCGACGCCCAATCCGCACCGCCCGAACCTGCGGGCGACGCCGCCGCACGCTGGGAAGCATCGCCCTGTGGCGAGGAGGTGCCCCACGACGGCCCCGGCCCGCCCGCCGGCGACTCCGCAGACGGCTGCCCACCATGCGACGCCCCAGCCGGACCGACGGCCGAGGGCTCGGCCTGCGAGCCCCACTCGTCCGAGGGGGGCACCACACGACCAGAAGCGTCCCCCGACGACGCCGCGCCCCCATGCCCGCCAGACGCCGGTGACCAATCCGCGCCACCGGACGCCTGCCCACCCTGCAACGGCCCGGACACACCCCCGACCGGACGATCGTCTCCCGAACCCCACTGAGCCGACGTCGAGGGCACACCGCCAGAGGCGTCCCCCGACGAAGCGGCACCCCACGACGCGCCACCCGATGACGCCGAGCCTCCAGGCACGGAACCGCCGCCGGACGAACCCGGTGACCAATCTGCGCCACCGGACGCCTGTCCGCTCTGCGATGGGCTGGGCGTGTCCGCAGACGCCGACTCAGCCCACGAAGCCCATTGAGGCACGTCCGGCGCCCCACCACCTGGGCCGTCCTCCGGCGAGACGGGACCGCCAGGCGCCGCCGAACTTTCGGGCGCAGAACTCCCACCAGACGAACCAGACACTGGCGCCCAATCCGCGCCGCCCACATCACCGGACGCCTGTCCGCCCTGCGCCGGCCCAGACGCACCCTCACGCGAGCGATCGACTCCCGAGGTCCCCTGAGGAGACGTGGGCACACCGCCGGAGGGATCCCCCGAAGAGGTGGAAGCCCACGACGTGCCACCCGGCGGCACCGAACCCCCGGGCACGGAACCGCCGCCGGAGGAGCCAGAGCCCGGCGACCAACCCCCGACGCCCGACTCCCCGGACGGCGTACCACCCTGCGACGGCCCGGGCGCACCCGCAGACGACGATTCGGCACTCGAGTCCCACTGAGGCGACGCCGGGGCCGCACCACCGGGGCCGTCCTCCGGTGAGGTGGAGCGCCACGGCGTGCCCCCCGCACCGCCGGACGCCTGCCCGCCCTGCGGCGGGCCGGTCGCACCCTCAGGCGAACGATGGACCCCCGACGTCCACTGGGGCGACGTCGGCGCCGCACCACCGGTGGCGTCCTCCCACGACGCGGCGCCTGCACCACCGGACACCTGACCGCCTTGCGCCGACCCAGACGCACCCGCAGGCGAACGATGGACTCCCGACGTCCACTCAGGCGACGTCGATGCCGTGCCGCCGGGGCCGTCCTCCGCAGAGGCGGAAGCCCACGACGCGCCCCCTGACAGCGGTGAATTCCCCGACGCGGCACCACCGCCCGGCGCGCCGGACGCCGGTGACCAATCCGCGCCACCGGACGCCTGCCCGCCCTGCGACGGGCCGGACGTGCCCGCAGGCGGACGATCCGCCCCCGACGTCCACTGGGGCGACGTCGACGCCGGACCACCCGGGGCGTCCTCTGGCGAGCGCCACGACGTGCCGCCCGCACCGCCGGACGGCTGGCCGCCCTGGGGCGGGCCGGGCGTGCCCGCAGGCGGGCGAGCCGCCCCCGGAGCCCACTGGGGCGACGTCGGCGCCGGACCGCCGGGGGCGTCCTCCGGTGCCGCAGGGCCCCACGATGCGGCGCCCGATGGCGGTGGGTTGCCCGGGGCGCCAGGCGCCGGTGACCGCTCCGTGCCGCCCGGGCCGGCGGGCGGCCGGCCGCCCTGGGGCGGGCCGGGCGTGCCCGCGGGCGGGCGAGCGGGGCCCGGCGTCCGCTGGGGGGACGTCGGCGCCGCGCCGCCGGGGGCGTTCGGCGGTGCCCAAGACGGGCCGCCCGTGGGCGGGGTCGGCTGGGGGGATGTGGGGGCCGCGCGGCCAGGGTCCGTTCCCCACGTCGTGCCCTGGGCCCGCTGCGGGGCCGTCGGGGACGGGCCCGGTGGGGGCAGGGGTGGTGAGGCAGATGTCTCCGGACGGTAAGGGCGCGGTCGTGCGGCGCCTGCAGGCGGCTTGGATCTGCCCGCCACGTGGACGTCTCCCGGGTGCGGGAGCGCGGGTTCGGGTTCTGGACGTTCGTGCGGGCCGGATGTCACGCTTCGATCCTGCGTGCCACGAAGATCATCGGCAAGGTCGGCCGAAGAGTGCGGCGCACAGGGATTCGAGGCGGGCGGGGCCGTCCTCGACGGGGCGGACGGTGAGGGAGTCGCCGTCGTGGTGCAGGCGGACGGCGATCTCGCGGCCGACGGGTTCGGCGAGGCCCTGGGCGGCCGCGACGTCGCCGAGGCCGACGGAGACGACGGCGGGGAGCCGGGCGGTGTCGGCGGCGGTGCGGAGCGCGTCGTGCCAGAGGTCGAGGAGCCGGTGGGTGAGGCCGTTGAGGACGCGGGCCCACGGTTCGACGAGGGGGGCGGGGACGTTCTCGGTCTGGAGTTCGGGGAGGCCGAAGCGGGCGAGGCCGCGGGTGGTGAACCAGTAGCCGTCGCCGGACGGGGTGTGCGGCAGGAGCACCCAGTCGGTGAGCCGGACGGTGCCGTCGGGGGACGGGAGGGAGCGTTCCAGGTGGTCGGGGGTGAGGATCTGCGGGGTGAAGACGTCGATGACGGTGCCGGGGACGGCGTGCGCGATGGTGCGGGCGGCCCATTCGTGGGCGGGCGGGCGGCCGGGACGGTACGCGGCGCGGACGACGAGGAGGTGCGTCGCGCGGGCGAGGGCGGCGAGGTCGGCGGGGGCGGCGCCGTAGGCGGTGAGGAGGTCGGTGGGCAGCGGGGGCCATTCGGCGGCGGGGCGCTGGTCGAGGGTGACCATGGGGCTGTCGAGCATGCCGAGGGCGAGGTCGCGCAGGGGCGGGTCGATGCGGCGGGCGATCTCGGTGCGGGCCAGGTCGGCGGTGACCGGTGTGGTGGAGGCGACGGCGTAGACGGCCTCGAGGGTCTCCGGGACCGGCAGCGTCAGATGTTCGCCCACCTTTCGATCTGAACGGAGCGGGCGCCGGAAATGATCTGGCGCGGGGGTGACGGTTCCCTATAGGTCGTGCTCGAACCAGACGACCTTGCCGTGCGCGGTGCGGTGGGTGCCCCAGCGGGCGGCGAGGTGGCTGACGAGCTGGAGGCCGCGGCCGGACTCGTCGGTGGCGGCGGCGGTGCGCAGGTGCGGGAGGTCGGCGCCGTCGTCGTAGACCTCGCAGACGAGCGCGCGCCCGCGGACGAGGCGGAGGCGGACGGCTCCCGCGCCGTGCAGGAGCGCGTTGGTGGCGAGTTCGCTGGCGAGGAGCTGGATCGTGGGGGTGAGGGCGTCGAGCCCCCAGGCGGTGAGCCGGTCGGCGACCTGCGCGCGCGCCCAGCGGACCATGGACGGTTCGGGTTCGAGGTCCCACGCGGCGACGTCGGCGGGCGGGAGTCCGTCGAAGCCGACGGCGACGAGGGCGACGTCGTCGACGGGGTTGTCGCTGCCGAGGCCGGCGAGGACGGCGTCGCAGGCGGCGTCGAGGTCGGGGGGCGCGGCGGCGAGGTGGCCGCGGAGCTCCCGGAGGCCCTGGTCGAGGTCGCGGTCGCGGCGTTCGAGCAGCCCGTCGGTGCAGAGGACGAGGCGGGAGCCGTCCTCGACGGGGATCTGGACGGCTTCAAAGGGTGCGCCGCCGACGCCGATGGGGACGCCTTCGGGGAGGTCGAGGACGCGGCTCTCGCCGTCGGGGCCGACGAGGACGGGCGGGACGTGCCCGGCGTTCGCGAGGGTGCAGGTGCGGCCGACGGGGTCGTAGATGGCGTAGAGGCAGGTGGCGAGGTAGTCCTCGCCGAGGCGGCGGGCGAGGCCGTCGAGCTGGCGGAGGAGGCGGCCGGGGCGGGTGTCCTCGCCGGCGAGGGTGCGGACGGCGGTGCGGAGCTGGCCCATGATCGCGGCGGAGGTGAGGCCGTGGCCCATGACGTCGCCGACGACGATGCCGAGGCGGCAGCCGGGGAGCGGGATGGCGTCGAACCAGTCGCCGCCGACCTGGGCGGCCTGCCCGGCGGGCCGGTACCGGTAGCGGACGCGCGCGCCGGCGACGTCGGGCGGGTCGTCGGGGAGCATGCTGCGCTGGAGTTCCTGGGCGACCTGGACCTCGCGGCGGTAGAGGCGCCCGTTGTCGATGCAGAGCGCGGCGCGGCGGGCGAGTTCGCCGAGGAGGGCGAGGTCGACGTCGTCGAAGCCGGGCCGGTCGGGTTTGCGGAGCAGCTTGATGTTGCCGAGGGCGCGGCCGCGGGCGATCAGCGGGACGATCAGGAGGGCGCGTCCGGTGTAGAGGGGGCGCAGGTCGCGGTCGGTGAAGGGCGCGGCGAGCCGGGCGGCGCACGCCTCGTCGACGCGGGGCAGGTGGACGGTGCGTCCGGTGCGCATGGCCTGCAGGCAGGACGTGCCGGGCGGCAGCCGGAGGACCTCGCCTTCGGGGACGATGTCGGCCCACCGGCCGGGTTCGTCGTTGTGGACGACGCCGACGCGGCGGACGCGGACGGTGTCGTCGATGTCGGCGGCGGGGCCGGCGGAGTCGGCGACGACGTCGAGGAGTTCGACGGCGGCGAAGTCGGCGAGCCGGGGGACGACCGCGGCGGCGAGGGCGCGGGCGGCCTGCAGGTGGTCGAGGGACGCGCCGACCTGCTCTCCGGCCTCGCCGAGGAACGCGAGGTGCTCCCGGACGGTGTCGGGGCGGGCGGTCCCGCCGGGGCGGGCGGCGGCGTCGGCGGCGAGGGGGCGGACGCGCGGGTCGTCGGGCGGCCCGCCGCGGTAGGGGACGATCGGCAGCCGGATGGTGAGGCTGAGGGTGACGGCGGGGCAGCCGAGGTCGAGGACGCGGCGGGTGATGACCGGGGTGGCGGGGTCGGCGGGCAGGAGGGCGGCGAGGGCGCGGGCGGCGGCGTCGCTCGCGGACGTGGCGAGGGCGGGTTCGACGCGCAGCAGGGTGGCGCCGGAGTCGCGGCGGGCGGCGCCGTCGGGTCCGGCGACGAGGACGCCGCCCATGGACAGGCCGGGGCCCTCTTCGCGGAGGTGCCGCAGGTCGGCGGCCAGGGCGAGGACGCCGACGCCGGGTGCGTCCTCGAGGGGGTAGACCCACCAGGCGGTCTCGACGAGTTCGCCGTGGTCGGCGCGGGGCACGGTGCAGGCGCCGCACCAGACGTGCCCGAACGCGCCGGGCTGGAAGGCGGCGCGGTGCTCGCCGGGGAGTCGCAGGAGGGCGGCGGGGGCGTGCCCGACGGCGTCGTCGGGCGGGACGCCGAACAGGTCGGCGGCGGCGGCGTTCCAGTGCACGATGCGGCCGTCGCGGTCGAGGGTGAAGGCGGCGAGGCGGGCGACGCCGAGCAGCTGCTGGTGCAGGAACCTGGGCGTGTACGCCTCGGGCGGCGCCCCGTCGGCGATGTCCGGCGGGCGGCTCTGCGGGACGGTCATGCGGACCCCCTGGACGAACGGCGCGCGCACCTGATCGGCAGGCGCCTGACGAGCTCTGACGACCCCTGGTGAGGGCGACGCTACAACGCGTGAGGGCGACGCGTCCGCGCTATGCGGAAAGCGGTCGCGGTTTCTCGCGCGTTTCTCGCGCGCGGCGGACGCACCAGTCGGACGTCCGGTGCACGCTCGTACCAAAATGACCAGAAGCGGCAAATGACGCCAATGGTGCGTTGACACCCCTCCCACCCCGGATGACGATCACGCAACCCCCAGTTGTGATCAATGCCAGGGAGGGCGCGATGACGCGCACGCTGTTCCGGCACAGAAGACTCACACCCGTCCTGGCCGCCGGGGCGCTCCTGATCGGAGCGCTCACGGCGGCCCCCGCGAACGCCGCCCCCGCGCCGCCCGCCGCGAGCGGCACCGTGGACGTCTACACCGCCGAGCTGTCGGCGGCGCAGATGAAGATCCTCGACCGGGCGGGGCTCGGCCGCGAGGACGTCGAGATCGAGAAGGCGGGCGACGACCGGGTCCGGGTCGAGGCCGTGATGAACGGCGCGATGGCCGCGGAGCTGAACAAGCAGGGGCTCGGCCTGAAGGTCAGGAAGGTGGACGGCAGGGACGCCCGCGCGCGCGCCAAGGCGGCCCCCGACAACGTGTTCCGCCCCTACAGCGGCCCCGGGAACATCCGCGAGGAGCTGCTGAAGGTCGCCGCCGACAACCCCTCGATCGCGAAGACCGTCGACATCGGCGAGACCCACCAGGGCAAGCCGATCACGGCCGTCCGGGTGAGCAAGGACGTCGCGAACCTGCAGGACGGGCAGCGCCCGGTGGTCGTCTACCAGGCGACGCAGCACGCGCGCGAATGGATCACGCCCGAGATGGTGCGGCGGCTCCTGCACCACTACGTGGACGGCTACGGCACCGACGCCGGGCTCACGAAGATCGTCGACACCACCGACCTGTGGTTCATCCCCGTGATCAACCCGGACGGCTACGACCTGACGTTCGAGGACGGGTTCCGGCTCTGGCGCAAGAACGTCCGGGACAACGACGGCGACGGCCGGCTGACCGGGCAGGACGGCGTCGACCTGAACCGGAACTTCCCGTACCGCTGGGGCTACGACAACGAGGGGTCGTCGCCGCTGCGGACGAACGCCACCTACCGCGGCCCGTCGCCCGGCTCGGAGCCGGAGACGCAGGCGCAGATGAAGCTGTTCGAGCGGCTGCGCCCGACGTACCTGGTCAACTACCACTCGGCGGCGGAGCTGCTGCTGTACGGCAACGGCTGGCAGACGCTCACCCGCAGCCCGGACGACCTGATCTACGAGGCGCTGCTCGGCGACGCCGAGGACCCGGCCGTCCCCGAGTACGTCCCGCAGCTCAGCGCGCAGCTGTACACGACGAACGGCGACACCAACGACCACACCGACAACGTGTACGGCACGCTCTCGTACACCCCGGAGATGGCGACCTGCGAGACGGCCGCCGGATACGACCCGGACGACGAGTGGGAGCCGAACGAGTGCGGCAGCGGCTTCGAGTTCCCGGACGACGAGGCCCTGATCGAGCTGGAGTTCCGCAACAACCTGCCGCTGGCAATCGCGACCGCTCAGTCGGCGCAGGACCCGGACAACCCCGTCTCGGTCGTCGAGCGGACGACGCCCGACTACGAGATCGACCCGTTCAAGGTGTCGTACGGCTCCGAGCAGGAGGTCTCGGCGTACATCCGCAGGTCGCTGACCAACCGTGACCTGCTCTACCGGATCAACGGCGGCCCGGTGCGGCGGGACGGCGCCCGCGAGTGGCGCGGCGGCGACCGGTTCGGCGACGGGAACGACCGCTACTACGCCGAGTTCCGCGGCAAGGTCTCCGGGCAGAAACCCGGCGACGAGGTCGAGGTGTGGTTCGCGGGGACGAACGAGAAGGGCGAGCGCGTCGAGAGCGAGCGCTTCACCTACGAGGTCCGCGACCAGAAGAAGGCCGACGTGCTCGTCATCGCCGACGAGGACTACACCGGCGTCAACCCGACCTACCCGTCCGGGACGGACGCGCCCAAGTACGCGGGGCAGTACGCCGACCTGGTGCGGGAGGCCGGGCACACCCCGCTCGTGTGGGACATCGACAAGGACGGCGCGCCGCACCACCTGGGCGTCCTGAAGCACTTCCGGGCCGTGGTCTGGTACCTGGGCGACAACCGCCTGACGCAGGACGAGGCCGACGAGCCGGTGCAGACGGCCATCGGGCCGATGCCGGACTCGCAGGTCGCGGACCGCGCGAAGGACACGCAGCTCCACGTCCGCGCGTACCTGAACGAGCGCGGGAAGCTGCTGCACGTCGGTGAGACGACCGGGTACGCGGGCGAGGCCAGCCGGTACAACGGCGGCGGCCTCTACTACGGGCTCAAGGGAGCCCCGGACGAGCCGTGCGTGATCACGACGAGCTTCCGGGACGACTGCGAGCTGCTGTCGGACGACTTCTTCCAGTACTACCTGGGCGCCTACGACCGGCAGCACATCGGCTCCCCGACCACGTTCGCGGGATCCCAGCGGCCGTTCCACGGCGTCGAGGCCGGGCTGGCGGGCACGCCGTCCAACGAGCTGAACGAGGCGGGCGGCTTCCAGGTCACCTCGGCCGTCCTGCCCGTGGGGGACTTCCCGCAGTTCCGCAGCTGGAAGGCCGGCGACTACACGGGCGCCGCCGCGGGCACCGAGCCGATCCAGGGCCGGTGGTACGTCGCGGGGACGCACCAGGACGCCGTCTACCGGCGGCTCACGCGGACGATCGACCTGACCGGGGTCACGGCCGCGCAGGCGCCGAAGCTGCAGGCCCGGCTGTCGTACAGCACCGAGGGCGGGTACGACAACGTGATCGTCGAGGCGCACACGGCGGGGGCGGACGACTGGACGACGCTGCCCGACGAGAACGGGCGCACGGACACGACCGTCCCGTCCCAGTGCGAGCAGGAGTACCTGCTCGACATGCACCCGTTCCTGGAGCACTACCTGACCCGCGGCAACCCGTGCGGCAACACGGGGACGACCGGTGAGTGGAACGCGTTCACGGGCGATTCGGGCGGCTGGGTGCCGGCGTCGTTCGACCTGGCCGCGTACGCGGGCAAGAAGGTGGAGGTGTCGATCTCCTACGTGAGCGACCCGGCCACCGGCGAGCCCGGCCTGTTCGTCGACGACACGAAGGTGACGACGTCCGGCGGCGTGCTCGACGCCGAGGGCTTCGAGTCCGGTCTCGGGCCGTGGACGATCCAGGGCGCGCCCGCGGGCAGCCCGGGCAACCTCTCCGAGTTCGTCCGGTCGGAGGCCGTCATCGACTCGGTGTCGGCCGTCGCGACCAAGGACACGGTGCTGCTCGGGTTCGGCCTCGAGCAGGTCGAGGAGAAGGCCCGGCAGGAGGCCCTGATGGAGGGAGCGCTGAACCTCCTGCTCCCCTGACGGCCGGTCCGGCCCGGTCCACCCCGCCGGGCCGATCGGCCCCCGTTCACCTGATCGACGGGTAAAATACGCCCCCAGGAGCCGCGCGCTTCTGGGGGCGTCCCACTTCTTGTGACGGACGCCACGCAACCTTTTGGGCCTTACACCGCGTCTTACGTAACGGGAACACCACCGGAGAGCAACAGCGCCGGTCCGGACACGACCCGCGACGTCCCGGAGAACGGGGTCGCTCTGGCATCGCCCGACTCGCGCGTCTCCCTCGGCCCACCTTCCATGCGCGGCCGAGCGACCCGACACGCCGGACCCCGGCAGAGCCGGCGGGGAACGACCCGGCGTCCCACCACGGCCCGATGACGAGCACGTCCCGAAGGCGGGCGCGTCACGAACCCGGCCGAGAGCCGTCGGAGATCCGGTGGCACGAACCGAACCGAACGGGGGGCGGTCTTCCGCCCGACACGCGCGCGCACGCCGCCGAGCGCGCGACTGCGGGACCCGAGCCCGCAGGCAACGACCACGGGAGCGATGATGACCGCTGCTACCTTCACCACCGACCTTTACACCGAGCGCGACCTGCCGAGCGCCCAGCGTTACGAGCGGGACGTCCTCCCCCTGGCCGACCCCCTGTACGCGCAGGCCGTCCGGATGACCCGCAACAGCGCGGACGCCGAGGACCTCGTGCAGGAGACCCTCGCCAAGGCGTACGTGAACTTCCACCAGTTCAAGGAAGGCACGAACCTCAAGGCCTGGCTGCACCGCATCCTGACCAACAACTTCATCAACACGTACCGCAAGAAGCAGCGCGAGCCGCAGCGCGCCGGCTCCGAAGAGCTGGAGGAGTGGCAGATCGCCCAGGGCGAGGCCCACGCCGAGGGGTTCCGGTCCGCCGAGCACGAGGCGCTCGACCGCATCCCGGACGCGCGGATCGTCGACGCCCTGCGCGCGCTGCCCAAGGAGTTCCGCGACGCCGTGTACCTGGCGGACGTCGAGGGCTACCCGTACAAGGAGATCGCCCAGATGATGGGCACCCCGATCGGCACGGTCATGTCGCGCCTGCACCGGGGCCGCAAGCAGCTCCGCGAGGCCCTCGCCGACCACCCGCGCGCGGGCGGCGCCCGCCCGGGCGAGCCGGCCGACGCCCACACGCTCGCCGCCTGACCCGCCCCCGGCACCCCCGGGTCCTCCCGGTCCGACCCCGCGGCCGCCCCGTGGCCGCGGGGTCGCCCCCTTTCCGGGCCCGGACGGCTTCCAAGCCCGGACGGCCGCACCCGATCGGCCGTTTCCATGCGCATTCGGTAATCGAGCGAGTACAGTGAGCGATGTCCCCCCAACACCTCTCGGTCACTCGACCCCCGACCCTCGGGAGCCTCGATGCCGCACACGTTCGGCAGCGTCCTCGTGGGCGCCGCCCTGGCCCTGCTGCCCGTCGCCCACTCCGAGTCCGCCACGTCCCTGCGCCTGACGCTGAAGCATCCGGGCCGGGAGGGCGCCGAACCGCGGACGGCGACGCTGCGCTGCGATCCGCACGGCGGCCGGCACCCGGACGCGATGCGGGCGTGCGCCGACCTGGCGGAGTCGGGCGGCCGGTTCGAGCACGAGCCGGACGGCCGGATGTGCACGGCGATCCACTCCCCCGTGGCCGTCCGGGCGGAGGGCACGTGGCGCGGGCGTCCCGTCCGGTTCCGCAAGACCTACCCCAACGACTGCGTGATGCGCTCGCGGACCGGCATGGTCTTCGCGTTCTGACCTGGCGCTCCCGCCCCGGCGGCGGGGGCGGCGGCGAGCGGCCGCGACCGCGCGACGACGGCGGCGTGGGCCGGATCACGCCGCGGTCGCATGGACGGCCTTTGCGCGGGTAAAGCGCGCACACGGCCCGTGCGAGCGCCGGAGAATCAGGAGGAACCGCAGGCGATGTCACGAATGATCAGCGACGTGATGACCGCGGCCCCGCAGGCGCTGCCGCTGGACTCGACCCTCGACGAGGCGGCCCGCGTCATGCGCGACGAGGGCATCGGCGACGTCCTCGTCACTTACGCGGGCCGGTTGTGCGGCGTCGTCACCGATCGCGACATCGTGGTGCGGGCCGTGGCGGAGCGCCGCGACACCTCCCTGACGCCGCTCGGCGACGTGTGCACCGCCGAGCTGACGACCGTCCGCCCCGACGACGACACGGGCACGGCCGTCCGGCTGATGTGCGAGCACGCCGTCCGGCGGCTCCCGGTCGTGGACGCCCTGCAGCGGCCGGTGGGCATCGTCACCCTGGGCGACCTCGCCGTCGCCGACGGCGGCGGCCCGGCCGCCGCGCGGCCGCTGCGCGAGATCAGCAAGGCGGCCCCGAACAGCTGATCCCGGGGCGAGGGTCGGCGCACGGCGAACGGCGAGATACCGTCATTGGTGTGACGCCGACCGACACGGTCCTGACCGACCAGCTCGCGCTGGAGATCGCGCGGCTGGGCGTGGTCGGGGAGTCCTCCGACGTGGGGACGCTGCATCGCGTGGCCGAGCTGGCCGCCCGGGCGGTTCCGGGCTGCGCCGGCGCGTCCGGCGTCCGCTGGGCGCTGCCCCGGGCGAACGGCCCCGCCCCCGCCGTGCCCGAGGACGCGCGTCCCGAACCGCTGGCCGCCGCGGCCAGCCATCCCGACATCGCCGAGGTCACCGACCGCCAGCTGGCGCGCGGCGAGGGGCCCCTGTTCGACGTGGTGCTGGAGCGGCGCCCGCACGGGTCCGACGACATCCTGGTCGAGACCCGCTGGCCCGACACGATGGCGGACATGCTGCGGCGCGGCGTCCGCTGCTTCATCACGTCCCCGCACCTGAACGCGAACGTCATGGTCACCCTCACGCTGTACGGGGTGACCCCCAAGTCGCTCGGCCCCGGGCGGCACGCGCTGGCCGCGCTGCTGATGGCGCAGGGCAGCGCGACGATGTCGAACACCCAGCAGTACGACGACGTCCACCGCACGGCCGTCCAGCTCCAGGAGGCGGTCGAGGCCCGCGCCATCGTGGACCAGGCGAAGGGCATCCTGATGCACGCGCTCGGGTGCGACGCCGACGAGGCGTTCGCCGAGATGCGCCGCATCTCCCAGACACGGCACGTGAAGCTCACGGCATTGGCGCAGCGTATCGTCGGTGACCAGGGGATCACCTAGCCGGGCGGGCCATGGCAAAGAGGTCGTGAAGAGCAGGGCCCGGCCCGGTCAGGGCGGTGGCCGATCGGGTTTCTCCGTGGCGGACGGACGAAAGGGAGATCGGATGCACGATCAGTTCGATCAGCTCGAGCCGGAGGCGATGCTGCGCGAGATCACCGAGCTCGAGGGGCGTATCGGGGAGCTGCGGCAGGCCGCGGGCATGCCCGAACCCGATCTGCGCGCGACGCTCGACGCGGCGCTGGTCGAACTCGAACTCGCGCTGGCGGCGCTGCGCACCATGGGCACCGAGCACGGCCCCGAGCAGGGCGGGTCGTCGGCGGCCGAGAACGAGCGGCGCGTGCTGCGCACGGTGTTCCAGGACGCGCCCGTGCCGCTGTTCCTGCTCGACCGGAGCAGCAGCGTGCGGCGGGTGAACCGGCAGGCCGCGCAGCTGCTCGGCGTGTCGGCGGGCTATGTGTCCGGCAAGCAGTTCGCGTCGTTCTGCGACCTGGCCACGCGGGCGGCGGTGCGGTCGCAGCTCGCGGCGGTCGTCCGGACGGGCCGGCGGCGGCGCGTGCAGGTCCGCTTCCTCGGCCGGGAACGCGGCATCGACGCCGTGGTGACGCTGGCGCGGGTGTGGATCCGCGGCGAGCCGGACCCGATGGTCGTGGTCGCCGCGGGCGCCGCGGGCCCCCCGCAGGGCGGCGAGGGCGCGACGCGGGCCCGGCCGGCCGAGGAGGCCGGGAAGCAGGAGCCGGAGAAGCGCGCCGCGGGCGCGCGCGCGGCGAAGAACGCGCCGCGGCCGGACGGACGGAACGCGGCGGACCCGGCGCCGACCGTCCCGCGGACGGCGGTCCCCCGGCAGCCGGCCGCCGACGGGCCGGGAGCCCGGCGCGCCACGGCCGGACGGGCCGGGACGGACGACGCGCGCGCCGAGCGGGCCATACCGGCGCCGCAGGCCCCGGTCGTCCCGCCGGGCGACGACGAGACCGTCGCCACGCTCGTCCACCGCATGGACGTCCTCGCGACCGCCTGCGAGCTGCTGCTGGACGAACCGGTGTTCAACGAGACGGTCGCGGTGCGGCGCTGCGCCCGGCTGCTCGCGGCCGAGCTGGCCGACTGGGCGTTCGTCGACCTCACCGGCCCCGGCGGCCCGGTGCTCGCCGGGGCCGGCGGCGCCACCGCCGCGGACGCCGTCCCGCTGCTGCGCCGCCAGGTCGCGATGGGCCCGGACGACGAGCGGTCCGTCGAGGCGGCGCGGATGCTGGAGGAGCTGGAGCCCGCGCAGGGCACGCTCCCGCACACCGTGTTCCTCACCCGGCAGAGCACCGTGCGGCCGCACGTGGACGACCTGGAACTGCTGGGCGTCTGCCCGGACGGCCAGCCCGTCTGCGCCAAGATCGGCGCGACGTCGGTGCTGAGCGTCCCGATCGAGGACGGCGAGCGCTGCCTCGGCACGATCACCCTGACGGCCAGCGGCGACTACGGGCCGTTCGACCTCATGGACCTCGGCGTCGTACAGCGCCTCGGCCGGTACCTGGCGCTGGTGATCCGCGCGTCCCGGCTGTACCGGCGGCGCGCCGAGGTCGCCGACACGCTGCAGGCGGGGCTGCTGCCGAAGACGCTCCCGGAGATCCCGGGCGCGTCCGTCGCGGCCCGCTACCTGACGGCGACGCACGGCGCCGCCGAGGTCGGCGGCGACTTCTACGACGTGTTCCGCACCGAGGACGGCTGGGGGCTGATCCTCGGCGACGTGTGCGGCAAGGGCGAGGACGCGGCGGCCGTCACCGCCACCGCCCGGCACTGCGCGCGGCTCGCGGCCCGCTGGAAGCCCACGCCCGGGGACGTCCTCGGCGTCGTCAACGAGGCGCTGCTGGACGAGGACCGGTTCGTCACCGCCGTGATGGCGGGGGTCACGATGGAGACGGAGCGGGCGCTGGTCTCGCTCGGTGTGGCGGGGCACCCGCCGGCGATCGTGGTCAAGGCGGACGGGGTGATCCGGTCGGCGTCGCGGGGCGGGGTGCCGCTCGGGCTGTTCGAGGACTTCGAGCCGGGCCTGGACGGCGTCGAGCTGTCCGTCGGGGACACGCTCGTCCTGCATTCCGACGGCGTCCTGGAGGCGTGCGACCTGCAGCGGCAGGAGTTCGGGATGGAGCGGCTGCTGGAGACGCTCGCCGCGCACGCCAAGGACACGCCGGAGGGCATGCTCGCGGCGGTGGAGCGCGCCCTGCTGGAGTTCTGCGACGGCGATCTGCGCGACGACGTGTCCATGCTGGCGCTGCGGGTGGAGGCGCCGTCCCTGAATTGAGCGGCCGCGCGCGCTCGCGCACGGAATGCGAAATCAATCCGAGAGATTGCGAATTCCCCGAAGAAACTGGTGCGTCCGGCAGACTTGACCCACCAAATCGACTGGTCAGCGCGCTGCCTGGGTACCTAAACTCCATGAGCGTCGACCCGTCACTCAAGCCACGCAACGAAACCGATCATGAGCGACTCGACCGGCAACTCATCGAAATGCTGCAGGGCTTCCGTGTCGCCGTCACGGGCGTGCAGATGCTCTTCGCGTTCCTGCTGACCGTGCCGTACGCAGCGGGGTGGGGAAAGATCGACGAGACGGGCCGGATCCTCTTCTTCATCGCACTGTACGGGGCGGCATTCGCGTCGATCTGTTTCAGCGCGCCGGTGTTCCAGCACCGAATCCTTTTTCGGATGGACCAAAAAGAGATGCTGGTGTGCCGGGCGAACCGGCTCGGAATCTGCGGCGGCATCGCCCTCGCCCTGTCGATCTCGGCGTCCACCACATTGGTCATGGAAACGCTGACGGCGTGGTGGGCGGCGGCCACCACCGCGCTCTGCGTCGTGGCGTTGTGCGGCTGGCTGTGGTTCCTGCAGCCGCTGGGCCAGCGCCTCCGGCTGATCCGCCGCATGGCCCGCACCAAGCTCGAAGACCTCCCCGGCACGGAGTAGGGTCCGGACCTCGGCTTCCGGACGACGGCCCCCGACGGGGCGCTCGCAACAGATCCGACTATGACCGACTGTTCACTTCTTTACCGGGTAATGGATCGTTCATGAGCGTAGACCCGGCCCAGAAGCCTCGCAACGAGACCGAGCACGAACGTCTCGACCGGCAGCTGATCGAACTGCTCCAGGGGTTCCGTGTCGCGGTGACCGGCGTGCAGGTGCTGTTCGCCTTCCTGCTGACCGTCCCGTTCGCGGCGCGGTTCGACAAGGTCGACGACACCGGCGAGATCCTGTTCTACATCGCGCTCTTCGGCGCCGCGGCCGCGTCGATCTGCTTCAGCACCCCGGTGTTCCAGCACCGCATCCTGTTCCGGATGAACAAGAAGGCGGTGCTGATCCGCCGCGCCAACCGCCTCGGCATCTGCGGCGGCATCGCGCTCGCCGTGTCGATCACGGCCGCCACCACGCTGATCGTCCAGACCCTCACCGAGGACTGGTGGGCGATCGTCACCGCCGCCGCCGTGGTGGTCGTGTGCGCGTGGCTGTGGTTCGTCCAGCCGTTCCGGGACCGCGTGCAGGCCACCCGCGCGAACGGGGACGACGAGGACGCCGGGGACGGCGGCTGACCGCCGCCCCCGGCGCCCGTCGCGTCAGTACGACTTGCCGAAGATCACGCGCTTGCCGTACGCGGACGGCTCCCCGCACTTCACGCACGCGCCCGACTCCTCCGGCGCGTCCGTCGGGATGACGCGCGGGGTCGCGGCGGTGTCGGCCTTGATCGCGTCCTCGCACTCGGTGCGGCCGCAGTGCAGGGCGCGCGCCCAGCCCTCCGCGACCTGGCCGGCGAAGGCGTCCCACGAGTCGACGACGGCGGTGCGCTCCTCGCGGAACGCCTCGGCGCGGGCCAGCAGGAACGACTGGAACTCGGCGAGGATCCCCGGGATCAGCTCCGGCACCTTCTCCAGCGGGATCTGCTCCTTGCCCTGCCCCTCCGCCGTCGGCAGCCGCCGGACGACCGTGGCGACCCCGGCCTCCAGGTCGCGCTTGCCCAGCTCGATCCGGACCGGGACGCCGCGCATCTCCCACTCGTTGAACTTGAAGCCCGGCGAGAGCTGCGGCCGGTTGTCGTCGACGTGCACGCGGATGCCCATCGACCGGACCGCCGCGCCCAGCCGCCGCGCCTCGGCGGCCGTCTGCTCGCCCTGCTCCTTGCGCCCGATCGGCACGATCACGACCTGGTAGGGGGCGAGACGCGGCGGCAGCACGAGCCCCTTGTCGTCCCCGTGCGTCATGATCACGCCGCCGATCATGCGGGTGCTCATGCCCCAGGACGTCGTGTGCGCGAGCGTCAGCCTGCCCGCCTCGTCCTGGTACTGGATCTCGAACGCCTTCGCGAAGTTCGTCCCGAGGTAGTGGGACGTGCCGGCCTGCAGGGCGCGGCCGTCCCGCATCATGCCCTCGATCGTGTACGTGCGCACCGCGCCGGCGAACCGCTCGCCGGGCGTCTTCTCGCCCGGCACGACCGGCATCGCGGCCAGCTCCCGCGCGACCCCCGCGTAGGCGTCCAGGGCCCACATCGTCTCCCGCATCGCGTCGGCCTCGTCGGCGTGCGCGGTGTGGCCCTCCTGCCAGAGGAACTCGGTCGTGCGCAGGAACATGCGGGGCCGCATCTCCCAGCGGACCACGTTCGCCCACTGGTTCAGCAGCAGCGGCAGATCGCGGTGCGAGTCGATCCACTTCGCCATGTACTCGCCGATGACGGTCTCGGACGTGGGCCGCACGACCAGCGGCTCCTCCAGGTCCTTGCCGCCCGCGTGCGTCACGACCGCCAGCTCCGGCGAGAAGCCCTCGACGTGCTCCGCCTCGCGCTTGAGGTAGGACTCCGGGATGAGCATCGGGAAGCACGCGTTGTCGTGCCCCGCGTCCTTGATCCGCCGGTCCAGGTCGGCCTGGAGCAGCTCCCACACCCGGTACCCGTACGGTCGGATCACCATCGTGCCGCGAACCGGGCCACGGTCCACGAGCTGCGCCTGCACGACCAGCTCGTTGTACCAGGCGGAGAAATCCTCGCTCTGCGGCGTCACACCTTCTCGACTCACGCAGGACAGGGTACTGACCTGCGCCGCCCTCCACCCCCACCGTGCCCTTTCGGTGACCTCCCACCCCCCATACGGCCGTCCCGGCCTTGCCTCGGCTCGGGCTCGGGCTCGGTTGCGGGGTCGGCGGCGGCTTGTTGGGTAACCTCGCGTGATGCGCTGGTCCCAGATGTTCGTGCCCACGCTCCGCGAAGACCCCGCCGACGCGGACGCGCCGAGCCACCGGCTGCTCCTGCGCGCGGGATACGTCCGCCTGCTCGCGTCCGGGCACTACTCGCTGCTGCCGCTGGCGGTGCGCGTACGCGCGAAGGTGATCGAGGTCGTGCGGCAGGAGATGAACGCGATCGGCGGGCAGGAGATGCTGCTCCCGGCCGTGCATCCGGCGGAGCCGTGGCGGCGGTCCGGCCGGTGGGAGCTGATGGGCGAGGAGATGTTCCGGCTCCGCGACCGGCGCGGCGCCGAGCTGGCGCTCGGCATGACGCACGAGGAGATCTTCGCGACGATCGCGCAGGAGCTGCACTCCTACAAGCGGCTGCCGCAGCAGTGGTACCAGTTCCAGACGAAGTTCCGGGACGAACCGCGCCCCAAGGGCGGCCTCATGCGGACGCGCGAGTTCACCATGAAGGACGCCTACAGCTTCGACATCGACCGGGCGGGCCTGGACGCGTCGTTCGACGCCTACCACGGCGCCTACACGCGGATCTTCGAGCGGCTCGACCTGCCCGCGCTGGCCTGCGAGGCGTCCAGCGGGACGATGGGCGGCGCGGGCTCCACCGAGTTCATGTGCCCCGCCGACGTCGGCGAGGACCTCGTCGCCCACTCCCCCGCGTGCGGGTACGCCGCGAACATCGAGCGGGCGACGTCCCGTCTGGACCCGGTCGAGGACGAGCCGGGCCCGGCGGCGCCCGAGCGGTTCGACACGCCGGGCGTCCGCACCATCGAGGACCTGCACGCCTACGACGCGCCGGGCGACCGGCAGATCAAGACGCTCGTGTACCTGCTCGACGGCGCGCTCACGCTCGTCCTGCTGCGCGGCGACCATCCGCTCAACGAGCAGAAGCTCGTGGACGTCACGGGCGCCGCGTCGATCCGGGCGGCGGAGCCGGAGGAGATCCGGGAGGCGCTCGGCGCGCTGCCCGGCAGCCTCGGCGCGGTCGGCGTCGGCCTGCCGGTGATCGCGGACGAGGCGCTGCGCGGCCGCCGGAACATGTTCACCGGCGCGAACACCGACGACGTCCACCTGCGTGGCGTGGACGTCGGGCGCGACATCGCCGTCGGGACATGGGCGGACCTGCGGGAGGTCGCCGCCGGGGAGCCGTGCCCGCGGTGCGGGGAGCCGCTGCGGGTGGTCCGGGCCATCGAGATCGGGCACATCTTCAAGCTCGGTGACCGCTACTCCCGGGCGCTCGGCGCCGAGGTGCTGGACCCGGACGGCAAGCAGGTCCCGATCGTCATGGGCAGCTACGGGATCGGCGTCGAGCGGGCGATGGCCGCGATCGTCGAGACCCACCACGACGAGCGCGGCATCGTGTGGCCGCTCGCCGTCGCGCCGTTCCACGTCGCCGTCGTCCCCGCGCAGACCACCGACGACGTGCTCGCGGCGGCCGAGGACGTCTACGCGGGCCTCGCGGCGGCGGGCGTCGAGGTCGTGATCGACGACCGGCCGGAGCGGGCGGGCGTCAAGTTCCGCGACGTCGAGCTGACCGGCATCCCCTACCGGGTGACGATCGGGCGGCGTGCCCTCGCCGAGGGCATGGCCGAGGTGACGGCGCGCTCGACCGGCGAGACGGAGAAGATCGCGCTCGACGCGGTCGTGGCGCACGTGCGCTCCCTCGTGGGGGTCTGAGCGCTCTACCCTGTGTTCACCGGACGGACGATGTCGGGAATCGGGGTCATGGCAGAAGTCACCGGAAATGAAGGCCGCTGGACGTTCGACGGTGCTCTCGTGCGGATCGTCCCGGGGAACGGGCGCGGCGTGCACCGGCTGCGGCGCCTCCTCGGCGAGCTCGAGGTGCCGCTGGAGGCCGTCGCCGGGATCGCCTACGAGCCGGGCAAGAAGGGCGGCGTGCTGCGGGTGCGGCTGCGGCAGGGCGCGGACCCGCTGGTGCAGGCCGCGGGCAACGCGCTCGACGAGTCGTCCGACCCGTACCGGCTGAGCATCGACAAGGACGCCTCGGCCCTCGCCGAGTACTTCGTCGACGAGGTGCGCGATTCGCTGCAGATCGAGCAGGTCGGCACCGGGCCGGTGGACCGGTACCTGCTGCCCGGCCCGAGCGTCCCGCTGCGGGCGTCCGGCGGGGAGGGGTCGGTGACGTTCGACGGGGAGACCGTCCGGCTCGACTGGAGCTGGATGGCCGAGCACGCGAAGCAGAAGGCGGGCCCCAAGCAGTTCTCGCTGGCGGACGTCGTGAAGGTCGAGCTGCACCCGTCCGTCGGGCTGGACGAGGGGCACCTGCGGTTCCACATGAAGGACCAGGGCACTCCGCCCAAGCCGAAGCACGATCCGTACTGCCTGACGCTGTGGGGCACCAAGAAGGAGGGCGCCGCCGCGATCGCCGTGGCCGCCGCCGTCGTGGCCCGGCTCCCGCACCCGAGCGCCCCGGCGCCCGAGGACGTCCCTGCGCTGCCCGCGGCGGCCGCCGCCGAACCGGCCCCGGCGGCGACGGCCGACGACCACGACGTCCTCCTGCGGCGGCTGCGCGAACTCGGCGACCTGCACAGGGAGGGCATCCTCACCGAGGAGGAGTTCGCCACCGCCAAGCAGGCCCTCCTCCGCCGCTTCTGACGCCGGGCTTCCCCGGCTCGTGGCGCGCGGGCGGGGCCGCCCTGTAGAACAGGGGGCATGGCCGACCGCCGTCCGACGCTCGAAGACGTCGCCGCCCGCGCCGGGGTGGGGCGCGGCACCGCGTCCCGGGCGATCAACGGTTCCGCGCGGGTGAGCGAGCGGGCGCGGACGGCCGTCCTGCGGGCGGCGCGGGACCTCGGGTACGTGCCCCACGCGGCGGCGCGCGCGCTGGCCGGCGGGCGTCCGGGCGTCCTCGCGGTGGTGCTGGCGGAGGAGCCGGGCCGCCGGTTCGAGCAGCCCTACCTCGGCCAGCTCCTGGACGGGATCACCGCGGCGGCCGACACGGCCGGGGCGGCGGTGGCGCTGCACTGGGCGCGGTCGCGCGGCGAGCGCGCGGCACTGGCGCGGCGGCTGCGCGAGCCGCGGACGGACGGCGTCCTGCTGCTGTCCACGCTGCCCCGGGAGCCGCTCGCCGGCCTGCTGCGGCGCGCCGGCGTGCCCACCGTGGCGGCGGGGCGTCCCGGCGGGGTGGACCCCGGCGGGGCGGGCGACGCCGGCTACGTCGACGCCGACAACCGCGGCGGGAGCCGGCGCGCCGTCGAGTACCTGATCGGCCGCGGCCGCCGCCGGATCGCCGCGATCGCCGGTCCGCCGGAGCGGTCCGTGGGCGCCGACCGCCTCGCCGGATACCGGCGGGCGCTGGGCGGCCGTCCGGGGCCGGTGGCGTTCGGCGACTTCACGGAGGCCGGCGGGATGCTCGCGATGCGGCGCCTCCTGGCGCGGCGGCCCGGCCTGGACGCGGTGTTCGCCGCGTCCGACGTGATGGCCGCCGGGGCGCTGCGCGAGCTGGAGCGGCGGGGGCGCCGCGTGCCGGACGACGTCGCGCTCGTCGGGTTCGAGGACACGGCCGCCCGCCGTCCGACGCTGCCGATGCTCACCACCGTCCACCAGCCCACCGAGCGCATGGGACGGGCGATGGTCGAGATGCTGCTCGGGTCCTGCGGCCCGGACGCCCGCGCGCCGGTCGTCTGCGACACCGGCCTGGTCGTCCGCGGGACGGCCTGACGCGCGGCGCGCGAGCCGAAAACCGTTTGACGTGGACGGGGACGGGTGCCGAGACTCGGCTCCGGACGGCGATCGCGAGGGGGCGCAACCGTGGGACACGTCGAGGTCGGGCATGTGCGGCACACGTTGCCCGACGGCCGGGTCCTGCTGGACGACGCGTCGTTCCGGGTCGGCGAAGGGGTGACGGCCGCGCTGGTCGGGCCGAACGGCGCCGGGAAGACGACCATGCTGCGGCTGGTCGCCGGCGACCTGGCGCCGCAGGAGGGGACCGTCGCGCACAGCGGCGGGCTCGGCGTGATGCGGCAGTTCGTCGGCAACGTCCGGGACGACTCCTCGGTGCACGACCTGCTCTTGTCGGTCGCGCCGCCGCGCGTCCGCGACGCCGCCGCGGCCGTGGAGGCCGCCGAGCTCGCGATGATGGAACGCGACGACGAGCCCACGCAGCTCCGCTACGCGAACGCGCTCGCGGGCTGGGGCGACGCGGGCGGCTACGAGATCGAGGTGCTGTGGGACGCCTGCTGCGTCGCGGCCCTCGGCGTCCCGTACGACTCGTGCCGGTGGCGCGAGGTCCGCACGCTGTCGGGCGGCGAGCAGAAACGGCTCGTCCTGGAGGCCCTGCTGCGCGGCCCCGACGAGGTGCTCCTCCTCGACGAGCCCGACAACTACCTCGACGTCCCCGGCAAGCAGTGGCTGGAGGAGCGGCTCCGCGAGACGCCCAAGACCGTGCTGATCGTCTCGCACGACCGGGAGCTGCTCGACGCCGCCGCCGACCGGATCGTCACCGTCGAGGCCGGGCGGGTGTGGGTGCACGGCGGCCGGTTCGCGACCTACGCCGAGGCGCGCCGCGACCGCAACGAGCGCCTCGAGGAGCTGCGGCGCCGCTGGGACGAGGAGCACGCGAAGCTCAAGCAGCTCGTCATGATGCTCAAGAACAAGGCGACGTTCAACGACTCGATGGCGTCCCGCTACCAGGCGGCGCAGACGCGGCTGCGCCGGTTCGAGGAGGCGGGCCCGCCCGAGGTCCCGCCCCGCGACCAGTCGATCAAGATGCGGCTGCGCGGCGGGCGCACCGGCAAGCGCGCGGTGATCTGCGAGGGCCTCGAGCTCACCGGGCTGATGAAGCCGTTCGACGCCGAGATCTGGTACGGCGAGCGCGTCGCGGTGCTCGGGTCGAACGGGTCCGGGAAGTCGCACTTCCTGCGGCTGCTCGCGTCCGTCGCCGAGACGGTCCCGCGCGGCACCGCGCCCGTCGCCCCGGTCGCGCACACCGGCGTCGGGCGGCTCGGCGCCCGCGTCGTCCCCGGCCTGTTCGCGCAGACCCACGCCCGTCCCGACCTGGACGGACGGACGCCGTGCGAGATCGTCATGACCGAGCACGCCCGGCTCCGCAACGACGCGATGTCGGCGCTCGCCCGGTACGAGCTGACGGTCTGCGCCGAGCAGCCGTTCGAGACCCTCTCGGGCGGCCAGCAGGCCCGGCTGCAGATCCTCCTGCTCGAACTGGGCGGCGCGACGCTCCTGCTCCTGGACGAGCCCACCGACAACCTCGACCTCGCGAGCGCCGAGGCGCTCCAGGAGGGCCTGGAGTCGTTCGAGGGGACGGTCCTCGCGGTCACGCACGACCGCTGGTTCGCCCGCTCCTTCGACCGCTTCCTCGTGTTCGGCGCCGACGGCTCGGTGTACGAGTCGTCCGAGCCGGTGTGGGACGAGTCGCGCGTCGCCCGTCCGCGCTGACACCCGGGCACGCCGGAACGCCGGTGGCGCCCCCGGCCCGGGAGCGCCGCCGGCGGTTCTCGACGGGTCACTCGCAGATGGCCGTGTCGACGAAGTCCAGGACCGCCGTCGCCTTCGCCATGGCCTCCTTCTCCATGGCCTCCATCGACGGCCGCTTCTCGATGATCGCACCCGGCAGGGCGTTGACGACGACCGTGACCTCGCGGCCGTCCGCCATCACGCCGCCGCGCGACTCGTAGCCGTGGATGTCGCCGCCGTGGCCCCAGACGTCGCCGCAGGACAGGGTCTGCTTGTCCAGGCCGAGCCCGAAGACGGTGTTCGGCATGTCGCCCGGCTCCCCCTCGATGGTCTTCTGCATCTCCTTGAGCTGCGCGGCGGGCAGGAGCGTTCCGTCGACGACGGCGCGGAAGAACCTGTTGAGGTCGCGCGGGGTGGAGATCGCCATGCCGGCGGCGCCCGAGATCGAGGGGTCCATCTCGGTGACGTTCGTCAGCTTCCCGCCGATCGGCGCCGTGTACCCCTCCATGCGGGGCTTCGGGACGCTCTGGTCGCCGGGCTTCGGCCAGGACGTCTGCTCCAGCCCGGCCCGTTCGATGACCCGCGCGGTGACCGCGTCGCCGACCGGCTTGCCGTCCAGCTTCTCGACGAGCATCCCGGCGATGATGTAGTTCGTGTTGCTGTAGGCCCGCATCTTCCCGACGGGGAAGTCGGCCTTGTGCTTCAGCGCGGGCGCGAGGAGCTGCTCCGCCGTGTAGGTCGTCGTCGGCCTCTTGCCCGTATCGGCGTCCACCCACTGGGTGTAGTCGGGGATGCCGCTGGTGTGCTGCAGCAGGTGCCGCACGGTGATCTTTTCGCCGTCGTAGTCCGGTCCCTTGACGACGCCCGGCAGGTAGGTGTCGACCGGCTCGTCGAGCTTCACCTTGCCCTCGCCGACCAGCTGGAGGACGGCCACGGCGGTGAACGACTTGGTGTTGCTGGCGATCCGGAAGTACCCGTTCTTCGGAGGCGCGTCGCCCGTCTCCCGGTCGCCGACCCCGGCCGAGTAGTCGCGGGTCTTGCCGTCCTTGCCCTTGACCGAGACCATCACGCCGGGGAACCCGGCCTTCACCAGCTCCTGCATCGCCTTCTGGACGGCGATCTCGTTCTTGGCGACGCCGATCTCCGCCTCGGCGTCGGCCGCGTCGCCGACGTCGCAGCCGGTCAGGCCGCCCGCCAGGAGAGCGCCCGCCACCGCCGCGGCGGCGATCCGCGGCGGCCGCCGCCGGGGCCGGGACGGGACGGTCGGACGAGCGGCGGGCCGGGGGTGCTCGGACATCGTTTCTCCTCGAAGACCACCTGGTCGGTGGAGCGGGGGCGTTGCTCGGGAACCCCTCAAGAATTTCGGCCCGAAGCCTTCGCATCCATAACGCACACAGGAAGAAACGCGGTGTAGCCAGCACTACCGCGCGCGGTGTCACCTGCCCGAAGACCCCGCCCCGACCTGCGCGAACGTCCCTCGCTGTTCACGCCAGGTTTCGCGGACGACCGCTGCGGGCCGGTTCGGGGCCATCCGCACGCCATTGGGTGATTTTGCCCATTCGGCGTTGATCTGGAGGACGGGATGCGCCCGAGAAAGACCCTCGCCGCCCTGGCGGCGGCAGCGACCGCGCTGGCGCTGCAGGCACCCGCCGCGGCGGCCCACCGGCACGGCTCCTTCTTCGGCGGCGAGCTGCCGTTGAGCGCGCCGCCGGAGACCACCGAGCTCGCCGACGGCGTGACGCTGACCTCGCTGTCGCTCGGGGCGAAGGACGCCGACGACCACTGGACGGTCCACGTCTACCTGCCGGCCGCGATCGACGGGCGGCTCGACACGGCCGGCACCGCGCTGGGCTCGAAGGAGATCGCCGACCGGGTGGCCGGTGCGCTGCGGGACAAGGGGTTCGACCCGCTGCTGCGGGAGGTCTCCTCGCCCGCGTACGCCGATCAGCCGGCGGGGCCGGTCGGCTGGATCGTCCGGGTCGGGCGGTACGCCACCGGCGCCGAGGCGTCGGCCGCGCTGTCCGCGATCAGGGCGGCCGGGTTCGCGGGCGGCACGCGCTACACCGCGCAGGACGGCACCGACGCCGGGGCGCCCCAGAAGGTGCACGTGCTCCGCATCGACTTCCGCGAGTTCGGCGGCACGGTCGGCACCGACTTCGGCCCGGCGCTGAACGGCACCGAGAAGCTGACCGAGCTGGCGAGCGCGGCGGGCGCCCTCGCCGGGGTGAACGCGCAGTGGTTCTACGACGGCGCGCCCGGCGGCCTGTACGTCAAGGACGGCCGGCTGCTCGGCTCGGCCACCCAGGGCCGCGGCGGCATCAAGATCACCCGGGGTGGGCGCGCGGTGGACGTGGACTCCTTCACCGCGCACGTGACCCTGCGGGTCGGCCGGGAGCGCGTCGAGGTCGACGGCGTCAACCGGCTGCCGGGCCGAATCTGGAACTGCGGCGGCGTGGGCGGCGACCAGCCGACCGAGCAGCCGCAGCACGACCTGGCCTGCACCGACGCCAGCGAGCTCGTCCTGTTCACCCCCGAGTGGGGCACGCCGCCCGCCGGCGCGGGCGCGGAGATCGTCCTGGACGCCCGCGACCGGGTGACGGACGTGAACGCGTCGCGCGGCGCGCGGGTGCCCGCCGGCGGCTCCACCGTGCAGGCCATCGGGGACAGCGCCGCCTGGCTGCTCGAGAACGTCGAGATCGGTGACCGGCTGCGCGTCGACGAGCGCGTCGAGGACGGCCGGGGCCGCCGCGTCCCGCTGACCCGCGACACCACGATCCTCCAGGTCGGCCCCACCCTGGTCCGGAACGGTCGGGTGGCGGTGAGCGCGAAGGCCGACGGGCTGATCCGCCTGGGCACCGACCAGACGTTCACCTACAACTGGGCCGTCCGGAGCAACCCGCGCTCGATGATCGGCATGGACGCCCGCGGACGGCTCATGCTCGTCGTGGTCGACGGGCGCCAGGCCGGCTACAGCGAGGGGCTCGGCATCGCCCAGACCGGCGAGCTCATGAAGCTCCTCGGCGCCCGGGAGGCGCTGAACCTCGACGGCGGCGGTTCGAGCGTCATGGTGACCTCGGACGCCGGCATCGTGAACCGTCCGTCCGACGCGGCCGGGCAGCGCTCGCTCGGCAACGTGCTGCTCGTCCGCCCGTAACCCGGCGCGCGTCGCAGCGCGACGACGCATGCCCGGCGCCCGCGTCCGGACCGCGGCGACGGCCGATCGTGGCGGGAAGCCCGCCACGATCGGCCGCGCCCGGCGCACCACAAAGGGATACAGCCGATCTTCCCAAGGCATTTTTGCTCGCTTTTCGGCATCCGTTCCGCTAGGGGCAAATGTTTGCCGATCTGTTGAACGCCCTAGACGCCGCACTCGGCCGATAATCATACGATCGACCCGAAAGCACGCCTTTTTCGGGCGTCGAGTCCGCATTGTCTCTCGGCCGGGACGGGCGTCCCCGACCGCCATCGGCGGCGAGCAGAAAGGTCCTCCTCCATGACAACGCAGATTCCCGTGGAACTGGAGTCGGCCATCATGCGGCAGGTCAGCGACGGCGAGGTGCTGACCGACATGCGCGCGCCGACCCCGGAGACCCGGGACGAGTCGCGCCCGCTCCGCTGGTCGGAGAAC
Organism: Spirillospora sp. NPDC052242; assembly: GCF_040679555.1. Taxonomy (NCBI): domain Bacteria; kingdom Bacillati; phylum Actinomycetota; class Actinomycetes; order Streptosporangiales; family Thermomonosporaceae; genus Spirillospora; species Spirillospora sp. NPDC052242. The sequence goes on along the minus strand of NZ_JBFAUZ010000002.1, from coordinate 19,315 downwards.
ATTCAGGGCAATGTGCTGGCGGCGTTCAACAAGGACCAGCAGACGTTCCTGCTACTGCGGTTCACCGACGCCGCCAAGGCACGGCAATGGCTCGGCCGGATGGAACCGATGATCTCCGACACGCGGGAGGTCGAGGATTTCAACGAACGGTTCAGCGAGCGCCGCCGCCTCCTCGGCCACGACCCGGCCGACATGGCCGCGACCTGGGTCGGCATGGCGCTGACCGTCGAGGCCCTCCGCCTGGTCGGCGACGAGCAGATCCGCAAGGACCTCCAGGACCCGGGGAACCTCCCCCGCGAGTCCACGATGGCGGCGTTCCTGCAGGGCCCCGCGAAGCGGGCCGACATCCTCGGCGACACGGGCGTCGACGACCCGAGCCACTGGTACTTCGGCCACGACGTGGCCGGGCACGACGACTGGAACGTCCACGCGGTGGTCACGGTGGCCGCCGACCGTCCCGAGGACCTGCGGAACAAACTGTCGCGCATCCGCGATCTGTGCGCCCGCCACCAGGTGGCGGAGGTGTACGAGCAGGCCGCCGCGACGCTGCCGGGCGAGGCCGCCGGCCACGAGCACTTCGGCTTCAAGGACGGCGTCTCCCAGCCGGGCGTCAAGCAGTTCCACAAGCCCGAGCCGGCGAGGACGGACGAACGCAAGGACCGTCCCGGCACGGTCCTCGTCGCCCCCGGCGAGTTCGTCCTGGGCAAGTCGCCCCACCAGATCAAGAACGGGCGGATCAACCGTCCGGCCGGCGACGGCCGCGCGGAGCTGAACTGCCCGGCGTGGATGGAGGACGGCTCCTTCATGGTGCTCCGCAGGCTGCGGCAGGACGTCGCGGGCTGGTGGGCGCAGATCGAACGGCTCGGCGCCGAGCAGTCCGCCGAGCAGAAGGACCGGCTCGCGGCCCGCATGGTCGGACGGTGGCGCAGCGGCGCCCCGCTCGCCCACCACCCCGACGCCGACCCGCACAAGTCGGGCGTCCGCATGGACAACGACTTCGACTACGGCGACGACCCGGCCGGCTACGACACCCCGCGCTGCTCCCACATCCGTAAGATGCACCCGCGCAACGGCCTCGCCGAGCGGCCCCCGAACGAGGGGAAGACCGCGTCGCGGCGGCGGATCATCCGGCGCGGCATCGCCTTCGGCCCGAAGTTCGACCCGGCGACGGGCGAGGGCAACGGCGCCGACACCGAACGCGGGCTCGTGTTCGTCGCGTTCTGCTCCGACCTCGCCGAACAGTTCGAGTTCCTCCAGCGGAGCTGGGCGAACAACGACGACTTCCCGAACAAGGTCGTCCCCGGCCTGCCGAACTCCGAGAAGCCCGACGGCGTCGACCCGGTGATCGGCTCGTCCCCGACGATGACCTGCCGGTTCTACGAGCGGCCCGCGAAGGCGAACGGCAAGGACGTCCCGCGGGAGCTCAAGATCGAACGGTTCGTCCGGACCCAGGGCACCGAGTACGCCTTCACACCGAGCAAGAAGCTGATCCGCCGCCTCGCGGCGGGCGCGTAGCACCGCGTGCAGACCGTGTGCGGCATCCCCCGGCGGGCGATGCCGCACACGCCTCACCGGGGCGGGCGCGCCCCGGCCGAGCGGTCGCCCCGACCGGCGCGGTGGACGCCCAGGCCCGCGCGCCCCGCCGCCAGGTGCGGGCGCAGAACGAGGTCGCCGTCGTAGTCGCCGCCGCGCTCCGGCCGGTACGGGACGGGCTCCGCGGTCTCGAGCCCGCGGAGCCGCTCGTCCAGCCGCGCCGCCGCGGCGTCGGCCGTCTGAACGCGGTCGGCTCCGCCGATGACCAGCGGCGGCAGGACGTCCATGCCGCTGTAGAACAGCGTGCCGTGCAGCAGCGGGAACAGCAGCTCCTCGGCGTCGCCGTGGATGCCGCGCGGCCCGAACCCGGTGGGACGGGCCCCGGCGGTCGTGACGACGAGGACCCGCCGCCCGGCCAGACCGCCGTCCCCGTACCGGCGGGCGCCGGGCAGGCCGAACGCGAAGCCCTGCACGAACACCCGGTCGAACCAGCCCTTGAGGATGGCCGGCATCCCGTGCCACCAGAGCGGGAACTGCAGGACGAGCGCGTCCGCCCACCGGAGCTTGTCCTGTTCGGCGCGAATGTCGGCACCGAGCGTCCCGGCGGCATGGGCGCGTTCGGACGCGTCCCCCACCAGCAGGCGTTCGCGCGGATCATGGCCGAAGTCGGCGGGGCCGACAACGGGGTTCCAGCCCATCGCGTACAGGTCCGACTCGCGAACGCGATGGCCGAGCCCGCGCAGAGTCTCCAAACCATGATCGCGCAGGACGCCGTTCAGGGATCGGGGCTCGGGATGCGCGAACGTCCACAGGATGTTCACAACGCCTCCGTTCGGTCGATTCCGGACACCCCGATGCTCCCCGCCCGCCCACCGGACCCGTCAGTGGCCGGTGAGCCAACATGTGCAAGGATCCGGCCATGGAGCCCCACCGACTCGCGGTGCTGGTGCGCGAAGGCGTCCTGCCGATGGAACTGGGCCTCGTCCACCAGCTCTTCGGAGCCGCGCAAGCGGCGGACGGGACACCGCTGTACGAGGTCGTGACCTGCGGAATCGAGGCGGGCGCCGTCCGCACCGACGCCGACTTCACGGTGACGGCCCCCCACGGACTCGAGGCACTAGCCGAGGCCGCCACCATCCTCGTCCCCGCCTCCCACGCCCTGGACGAGACCTACACACGAGAAGCCGCCGACAGACCCGCCCCCACCAGCACCGGCAGGCCGGACCTCCAACATCCGCCCCCACCGAACGGCGACCCTGAGCCCAGACGCGCGGGGCAATCGGCCACTCCCGGAACCGTGTCGCCCATCGAAGGGGATCCGGTGACGGACGCCCTGCGGGCCGCGCACACACGCGGGGCCCGCATCGCGTCCGTCTGCACGGGCGCGTTCGTCCTGGCGGCGGCGGGCCTGCTGGACGGGCTCCGCGCCACCACGCACTGGCTGTCGTGCGACCGGCTGGCCGACCACTTCCCCGCCGTCCGCGTGGACCCGGCCGTCCTGTACGTCGACGAGGGCCGCGTCCTGACCTCGGCGGGCGAGGCCGCGGGCATCGACCTGGCGCTGCACATGATCCGCCGCGACCACGGCGCGGCGGTGGCGGCGGACGTCGCCCGCCGCACGGTCGTGCCGCCGCACCGGGAGGGCGGTCAGGCGCAGTTCGTCGCGCGTCCGGTGCCGCCGCCGAGCGGCCCGTCGACGGACGCCGCCCGCACGTGGGCCCTGCGGCACCTCGACCGTCCGGTCACCCTCGCGGAGTTGGCGGCACGCGCGTCGATGAGCGTCCGGACCTTCACCCGCCGCTTCCGCGACGAGACGGGGATGTCGGCCGCGTCGTGGCTGACGCTCCAGCGGGTCGAACGGGCACGCCAGTTGCTGGAGCGAACGGACCTGCCGGTAGACCGGATCGCCGAACGCGCGGGCTTCGGCACGGCCGCCTCCCTCCGCGCGCACATGCGAGCACAACTGGGCGTCTCCCCCAGCACCTACCGAGCCACCTTCCGCGGCCCCACCTCCACCCCCTGACCACCCCAAACCCACGGCCCCAGCCGCCCCGCAACGCCACGCCAGCCGACTACGCACCGACGGCCCAAGCACCACGCAGCGCGAGCGGCACGGCTCGCCCGGACGTCGTCGTGGCGCGAACGGCCCAGGCGCGAGCAGCGCAGAACGCGAACGGCGGAGAGCGCAGGCGGCACGGGCCGCAGGGGCTCGGGCACGGGCGCCGCCGGAGCACAGACGGCGCCGGAGCGGGAGCAGCGCAGAGCGGGAGCGCGCCGGGGCGCCAGCGGCGTGGAACGGAAGGTGGTGGGGCGCGGGCGGCGCCGGGGCGCCAGTGAGACGGGCACGAGCAGCGCGGAGCGCGAGCAGGGTGGAGCGTAGGGGCGGTGGTGGACGGTGTGCGGGCGCATCTCGGCGCGGACGGGACGCGTGTCGCGGACCTGCACGCCGACCTGACGGAGCCGGGTGCGCCGGAGCGGGTCATCGACGCCGCGGCGGCCGAGTTCGGGCACGTGGACGTCCTGGTGTGCAACCACGCGCTGAGCGGGGAGGACGGGGCCCTCGGCGAGCTGTCGGCGGCGGACCTGGACCGGCATTGGGCGGTCGACGCACGGTCCTGCATCCTGCTCGCCCAGGCGTTCGCCGGACGGCACGACGGGCGGCCCGGCGGCTCGATCGTCTTCATGACGTCCGGGCAGGGCCTCGGGCCGATGCCCGGGGAGGTCGCCTACGCGGCGGCGAAGGCGGCGCTCGCGGGCGTCACCGTCACCCTCGCCGACCAGCTCGCGGACCGGGGGATCCGGCTCAACACGGTCAATCCCGGTCCCGTCGACACCGGATACGTGACCGAGGACATGTGGCGGGCGATCGCGCCGATGTTCCCGTTCGGCCGGTACGGGGAGCCCGACGATCCGGCGCGGTTGATCGGCTGGCTGGTGACGGACGAGGCGCGCTGGATCACCGGGCAGGTCATCAACACCGAAGGCGGTTTCGGGCGATGGCGCCCGCGCGGGGTGTGAGGCCGCGCGGCGGGCCGCTGGGGCGAGCGTGATGAGTCGATCTTTCAGGCAATACCGTTGTTTTCCCCAAGGTGCGGCAATCGGGGCGAAAGTGTGGCGACCCCGCATACAGTGGCCTGAGTGACCGACCCTTTAGGAGCCCTCACGGACGTCGCGCGCAAGCTGGAGAACACCCGGGCACTCGACGACGAAGCGTTCATGCACATGGACCTCGACGAGATGCTGGACGCTCTGCTGGAACGGGTCCGCGAGGTGCTGCGCGTCGACACGGCGGTCGTGCTGCTCGTCGATCGCCAGAACCGGTTTTTGGTGGCGACGGCCGCCCGGGGCATCGAGGAGGAGGTCAGCCAGGCGGCGCACGTCCCGGTGGGGGAAGGGTTCGCCGGACGCGTCGCCGCGGAGCGGCGCCCGGTCTACATCGAGGACGTCACGAGCGCGAACGTGTTCAACCCGCTGCTGGTGCAGCGGGGCCTGCACTCCCTGCTCGGCGTCCCGCTCGTCGCCGAGGGCGCGCTGCTGGGGGTGCTGCACGTCGGGACGCTCGTGCCGCGCCGGTTCACCGCCGAGGAGACCGAGTTCGTGCAGCTCGCGGCGGCGCGCGCCGCGATGGCGGTGCGTTTCCAGATCAGCCGGGCGGAACGCGCGGGCGCGCTGGAACTGCAGCGCAGCCTGGTGCCGACCGCGCTTCCGGACCTGCCCGGTCTGGAGCTGGCCGCGCGCTACCGGCCCGGCCGGGCCAGCGTCGGCGGCGACTGGTACGACGTGTTCGCCCTTCCCTCCGGTGAGATCGGCTTCGTGATGGGGGACGTGGTGGGGCACGGCCTCGGGGCCGCGGTCGTGATGGGGCGGCTGCGGAGCGCGTTGCGGGCCTACGCGCTCGAGACGAGCGACCCCGCCGAGGTGCTGCACAAGCTGAACAAGAAGGTCGTCCATTTCGAGCCGGAGGCGACCGCGACCGTGTTGTACGGCGTGTGCGATGCCGCGCTGACCCGGATGCGGCTGGCCTCGGCCGGGCACTGGCCGCCGGTGCTCGCGCTGCCGGACCGTCCGGCGCGTCCGGTCGCGATGAAGCCGGACGTGCTGATCGGGCTCGGCGCCGACGTGCCCCGGAAGGCGACGGCGATCGAACTGCCGCCGGGCGCCGTGCTGTGCTTCTACACCGACGGGCTGGTCGAGCGGCGGGGCGAGTCGGTGACCGACGGGATCGCCGCGCTGTGCGACGCCGCGTATGCCGGTCCGCCCGAGGCGGTCGGCGCCGCGGTGATGGCGGCGATGATCGGCCGGCGGCTGCCGGAGGACGACGTCGCCCTGCTGGTGCTGCGCCGCTCCCCCGGCTGACCTCCGTCCGTGTTCAGTGTTCGGGCGGTTCGATGGACTGGGCGTTGCGGAAGATGTTGAGCGGGTCCCAGCGGGCCTTGACCTGCTGGAGCCGCGGGTACGCGTCCTTGTAGTAGAGCTGGGACCAGGGCTGGCCCGAGGTGTTCCAGTGGTCGTCGCTCAGGTCGACGTCGGGGTAGTTGATGTAGCAGCCGTCGGTGTTGCCTCCGACGATGGGGACGCCGCCGGTGTCGGCGAACGTGGCCCGGTAGGTCTCGCGGATCCACTCCAGGTTCTTGGCCTCGTCGCCGATGTCGTGGTCGCTGGGGCGCCGCCAGTACACCTGGTACTGCATCTTCATGATCGAGTCGCGCTGCGGTGCGGCCGTGTCGTAGGGCGGCTGGTTCACCGCGGAGCCGTACGAGTCGATCTGGATGAGCGCTTCCTTGTTCTTGAAGTCCTTGTAGTGCTCGTTGCCGAGGTACCCCCACATCGCCTCGATCTGCGCGTGGGTGAACGGGCTCCGGACGTAGGCGGACTTGTACTTGCCGCACCGGTTCTGGCCGGAGCCGTTCAGCGCCTGCGTGGCGGTCAGCCAGGGCATCAGCCGCGGCGACCAGGCGTCGGGGACGGCCGCGTGCTCGGCCGCCGAGAACAGCATCGGCTTCGAGTCGGGGACGGCGTCGGAGTCGACGGCGCGCAGAAAGTCGATCATGGCGGCGGTGCCCTCGTCGTCGGGGTCGTCCTCGCTCTCGGCGTCGACCTGCACGGTGAGGTTGATCGTCCCGGCGGCGCGGTGGTTGAGGGCCAGCAGGGCGAACAGGCGGCCGGAGGCGGTGTCGGGGTCCTGGTGGTCGGCGAACCATCTGCCGTAGGCGTCCAGGAGGCGGGTGAAGGACTCCTTGTCGAAGTCGCTCCAGTTCCAGGCGCGCGCGGTCAGCAGCACGGTGCGGGGCGGGACGGGCGGGTCGCGGAACCAGAACCGGGTGACGACGCCGAAGTTGCCGCCGCCCCCGCCGGTGTGGGCCCACCACAGGTCGCGGCGTTCGGGGTCGGGGTCGTCGCGGGTGGCCACCACGAGTTCGACGGTGCGGTGCTCGGTGACGACGGCGACCTCGACGGCGTACAGGTAGTCGACGGTCAGGCCCGCCTGTCTGGACAGCAGCCCGTAGCCGCCGCCGGTGATGTGCCCGCCGAGCCCCACCGAGTAGCACGACCCGCCGGGCAGCGCCCGTCCGGACATGGGGTACAGGTGACTGTAGCCGTGCCAGTTGGTGGCCCCGGCCTCCACGCACCAGGACTCCAGGGCCGGGTCGTAGTACACGTCGCACATCGGGCTGACGTCCAGGATGACCCGGACGTCGTCGCCGCAGACGAAGTCTTCATAGCAGTGGCCGCCGGAGCGGACGGTGACGCGGTCGCGGAAGTCGTCGGCGGGGCCCTGGTTGACCGCCTCCGTCAGGGCGGTGACCACGCCCTGCGGAGACGTCACCAGCCGCACGTATTCGGGGTCGGCGATCCACCGCTGGTTGAAGCCGCGGCTGAGGGCGGGATAGCGGACGTCGTCCGGCCGGACGGTGACGGCGGGCGGCACTGGAGGGTGACTCATGCGCGCTGCTCTCCCTGGGAAGCGGACCCGTTACTGAGAGTCCATTGTGTTCACCCAGAGTCAGCAATTGAATGCGCAGAGTGGTAAATCGTTGGTAGATCATTACGCCAGGTTCGGCGGCGACTCCAGATCGGCCAGCTCGACCCCCGGCGCGTCCAGGACGACGTCGCCGGCCAGGTGCACCCGGACGATCTCCCCCGTGGACAGGTCGGTGACGTCGTAGCCCGCGACGGGCAGCGGCTCCGTCTCGGTCTCGTGGACGGACGTGCCCGTGCGGCGCCAGCGCCACGGCGCGGTCAGCGGCGCCAGCGACGGGCCCGTGAACGTCACCAGGCGGACGTCCCGCTCCGCGCCGTCGTCCAGGTCGAGGGCACGGGCGACGGCGACGAGGAACCCGGGCGAGTCGGACAGGAACCCGGCGGCGCGCTCGGCGTGCTCGGTGCCGGTGTCGCCCGACGCCCGCACCCACTCGACGTCCGGGCCGGTGACGCCGCCGCGCACCCACCAGCCGGGCGTGACGAGCTCGACGCGGATCTGCCGCCACCGGGAGTCGACGACGATGTCGGTGCGCAGCCCGGGACGGGACGAGGTGTAGCGCCACCCGCCCGGTCCGGGCGCGCAGTGGAACCGCTCTTCGAGGTCGTCGTCGAGGTGGCGGTAGACGCCGGCGGGCATCAGGACCCGATCCGCCAGGAGTGCAGGTAGTCCTCCTGGTCGGGCGTCAGGACGTCGATGGACACCGACATCGAGGCCAGCTTGAGGCGCGCGACCTCCCCGTCGATCTCCGCGGGCACGTCGTGGACGGCCGGGGCGAGGCCCGCGTGGGCCGTGGCGAGCCACGCGCAGGTGAGGGCCTGGTCGGCGAACGACATGTCCATCACGGCGGCCGGATGCCCCTCGGCGGCCGCCAGGTTGACCAGCCGCCCCTCGGCGAGCAGGACGAGCCGCCGCCCGTCGGCCAGCACGTACTCGTCGGCCTGCGGGCGGACGCCCCGGTGCACCCGGACGGCCAGCGCGTCCAGCGCCCGGACGTCGATCTCCACGTCGAAATGCCCGGAGTTCGCGAGGATCGCCCCGTCCTTCATCACCGCGAGGTGATCGGCGTTCACCACGTCGCGGTTGCCGGTCACGGTGATGAACACGTCGCCGTGCGGCGCCGCCTCGGCCATCGGCTGGACGGTGAACCCCTGCAGGACGGCGTCCAGGGCCTTCACCGGGTCGATCTCGGTGATGACGACCCGCGCGCCGAGCCCGCGGGCCCGTTCGGCGAGCCCGCGCCCGCAGTAGCCGAACCCGGCGATCACGATCGTCTTGCCCGCGAGCAGCGTGTTCGTGGCGCGGACGATCCCGTCGAGCGTGGACTGCCCGGTTCCGTACCGGTTGTCGAACATGTGCTTGGTCGCGGTGTCGTTCACCGCCACCATCGGGAACTTCAACGCCCCCTCCTGCACCATCTGGTGCAGCCGGATGACGCCCGTGGTCGTCTGCTCGCATCCCGCCTTGACGGGGCCGAGCAGGTCCTCCCGGTCGGTGTGCAGCGTGTTGACGAGGTCGCACCCGTCGTCCAGGACGAGGTCGGGTCCCGTCTCGAGGGCCCGGTGGATGTGCGCGTAGTACCCCTCGCGGTCGATCCCCGCCCGCGCGAACACCTGCGCGCCGAACTCCTCGGCGAGCGCCGCCGCGACGTCGTCCTGCGTGGACAGCGGATTGGACGACGCCAGCGCCACGCTCGCGCCGCCGGCCTGCAGGGTCCGGATGAGCCCGGCCGTCTCCGTCGTGAGGTGCATGCACGCCGCGACGCGCACGCCGTCCAGCGGACGCTCGGCCGCGAACCGCTCCCGGATCTGCCGCAGCACCGGCATGCTGCGATCGGCCCACTCGATCCGCTTGACGCCCTCGTACGCGAGCGAACCGTCCGCGATATCGCTGGTGTTCATGGCGTCGCCTCCGGCTCCGGGCGCTGAGCGCCCTCCGCCTCCGGCGACGCGTGCGATCGCTGCATCGCTCCGACTCGCCCAGGGGCTCGCTGCGCGATCAGTTCCTCGCAAGCTCGGAACTGCCTTCGGACGCGATCGCAGTGGTCCAGGCCGGTACGTGGCTGAGGCATTGGCTGATGTATGTGGGTCAAGTGGGCGACGATCGAGACGAGTGCGTGGCCGGTTCGGCCGAGAGCGACCGCGCCGGTGCCCTCGGCGAAGGATCCTGAGGAACCTTCGCCGAGGGCGCCGCAGACAACTCAGTAGCGGTAGTGGTCCGGCTTGTACGGGCCCTCGACGTGGACGCCGATGTAGGCGGCCTGCTCCTTGGTCAGCTCGGTGAGCTTGACGCCGAGGGCGTCGAGGTGGAGGCGGGCGACCTTCTCGTCCAGGTGCTTCGGCAGGACGTACACGCCGACCGGGTACTCGTCGGTCTTGGTGAACAGCTCGATCTGCGCGATGACCTGGTTGGTGAAGGAGTTCGACATGACGAACGAGGGGTGGCCGGTGGCGCAGCCCAGGTTCATCAGCCGGCCCTCGGCGAGGACGATGATGGAGTGGCCGTCGGCGAAGCGCCACTCGTGGACCTGCGGCTTGATCTCGATCTTCTCGATGCCGTCGATCTTGGCCAGGCCGGCCATGTCGATCTCGTTGTCGAAGTGGCCGATGTTGGACACGATGGCCTGGTGCTTCATCCGGCTCATGTGGTCGGCCGTGATGATGTTGAAGTTGCCCGTGGTCGTGACGAAGATGTCGGCGATGTCGACGACGTCCTCGAGGGTGGTGACCTGGAAGCCGTCCATGGCGGCCTGCAGGGCGCAGATCGGGTCGATCTCGGTGACGATCACGCGGGCGCCCTGGCCCTTGAGGGCCTCGGCGCAGCCCTTGCCGACGTCGCCGTAGCCGCAGACGACCGCGACCTTGCCGCCGATGAGGACGTCCGTGGCGCGGTTCAGGCCGTCGATGACGCTGTGCCGGCAGCCGTACTTGTTGTCGAACTTCGACTTGGTGACCGAGTCGTTGACGTTGATGGCCGGGAAGGCGAGCGTGCCGGCCTTCGCCATCTCGTAGAGCCGGTGGACGCCGGTGGTGGTCTCCTCGGTGACGCCCTTGATCGAGGCGGCCGTCTCGGTCCAGCGGCCGGGCTTCTCGGCGATGGTGCGGCGGAGGGTCTCGAGGATGACGCCCCACTCCTCGGGGTCGTCCGCGGTGGCGGTCGGGACGGCGCCCGCCTTCTCGTACTCGGCGCCCTTGTGGACGAGCAGGGTCGCGTCGCCGCCGTCGTCGAGGATCATGTTGGGGGCGGAGCCGTCGGGCCACTGCAGGGCCTGGTCGGTGCACCACCAGTACTCTTCGAGGGTCTCGCCCTTCCAGGCGAACACCGGGACGCCCTTGGGGTCGTCCTTCGTGCCGTCCTTGCCGACGACGACCGCGGCGGCGGCGTGGTCCTGGGTGGAGAAGATGTTGCAGGAGACCCAGCGGACGTCGGCGCCGAGCTCCACCAGCGTCTCGATGAGCACGGCCGTCTGGATGGTCATGTGCAGCGAGCCCATGATCTTCGCGCCGCGCAGCGGCTTGGCGTCGGCGTACTCCTTGCGCACCGCCATCAGGCCGGGCATCTCGTGCTCGGCGAGCCGGATCTCCCGGCGCCCGAAGTCCGCCAGCGACAGGTCGGCGACCTTGTAGTCCATGCTTTCGTAGCTCCTTGGTGTTGCGCGTCCGCGAGGGTCGACGCCCGCGAGTCTACGGCCGGCGCCGGGGCGGAGGCATGCTCCGGGGCGACTTTCTGACACGGATTTGTCAGAATCGACGCCATGCGCATCACTGAGGCCGCCCGCAGGCTCGGCACGTCCCCCCGCATGCTCCGCTACCGGGAGACGCTCGGGCTGCTGCCCGCGACGCGGGAACGCGGCGGCCACCGCAAGTTCGGGGACGCCGAGCTGCGGGCCGTCGCGCTCGCGCTGGCGCTCGAGAAGCGCTACGACGTCGGCCCGGCCGAGCTGGCGTTCGGGCTGCGGGTGCTGGCCGAGCCGGAGGTGCAGGCGCGGGTGCGCGAGCTCGGCGAGCGCATCGGACGGCTGTCGGCGCCGCCCACGCGCGCCCTCGACTTCGAGAAGGAGAAGGCGATGCGCCTCCTGCGCCGACGCTGAGCCGGGCCCGCTATCCGGCGGTGCTCTCGCCGGGGACGACGACGCCGGACTCGTACGCGAGCATGACGGCCTGCGCGCGGTCGCGGAGGCCGAGCTTGGTGAAGACGCGGGCGACGTGCGTCTTGACGGTGTGCTCGCTGACGACGAGGCGCCGGGCGATCTCGGCGTTCGACAGGCCCCCGGCGATCAGCACCAGCACCTCGGTCTCCCGCGCGGTGAGGGTGGCGAGCGCCGCCGGGGCCTGCGGGCGGCTGCGCCGCTGCTTGGTGAACTCGCGGATCAGCCGGCCGGTGACCTGCGGGGCGAGCAGCGAGTCGCCGCGCGCCACGACGCGGACGGCCGAGACGAGTTCGTCGGCGGTCGCGTCCTTCAGCAGGAAGCCGCTGGCGCCGACGGCGAGCGCATCGTAGACGTACTCGTCCACGTCGAACGTCGTCAGCACCAGGACCCGGACGTTCTCGGCGCCGGGCAGGGCGAGGATGCGGCGGGTGGCCTCGATGCCGTCCATGCCGGGCATCCGGATGTCCATGACGACGACGTCGGGCCGGTTCAGCTCGGCGAGCCGCACCGCCTCGCGTCCGTCGCCCGCCTCGCCGGTGACGGTGATGTCCTCCTGCGCGGCGAGCAGCGCGGCGAACCCGGCCCGCACGATCGTCTGGTCGTCGACGATCAGTACCTTGATCACCGTTGCCGCCCCGCGCTACCGCGGTCGTCCGCCTCCATCACCAGGCTCCTCCCTGTGCAGCGGAAGCTCGGCCTCCACCAGGAACCCGCCGTCGGCGGCGGGACCGGCGGAGAACCGCCCGCCCAGCATCGTCGCACGTTCCCGCATCCCGACGAGACCGTGTCCGGCGGACGGGGCCCCCTCCAGCCGCGTCCGTCCCGCGTCGCCGGGGTCGAGGACGGCCGTGCGGGACGGGTCGCCCGGGTTCAGGACCATGGTCTGGCCGGACGACCCGGGCGGCGGCGGCGCGGGGGCGGACCGGCCGTCGTCGCGGACGCGCACGGCGACCCGGTCGGGCAGGAACATCAGGTCGACGTGCACCTCGGCGCCGGGGGCGTGCCGCCGCGCGTTCGTCAGGGCCTCCTGGACGATCCGGTACGCCGACAGCTCGACGGTCGCGGACATGTCGCCGGGGTCGCCGTGGACGGCGAGGTCGACGCGGCCGCCCGCGCCGCGGTGCTGCTCGATGAGGTCGGGGAGCCGGTCGAGGCGGGGCTGCGGCGAGTTCGCGGCGTCCGGTTCGGGCTTGGCGTCGGCGCGCAGCACGCTGAGCAGCCGCCGCATCTCGACGAGCGCCTCGCGGGCCGTCTTGGCGATCTCGGTGTACCCCTCGCGGGCCTCCGGGGAGAGGTTCCGCATCGTGTACGGGGCCGTCTCGGCCTGCACCGCGATCATCGACACGGAGTGCGCGACGACGTCGTGCAGCTCCCGGGCGATGCGGGCGCGCTCGCGCATGACCGCCTGCTCGCGCTGGACGGCCGTGAGCCGGGTGAGCGTCTCGTTCGCGCGCTCGGCCGCCGCGGACTCGGTGCGCCCGGCCGTCTCGACGACGGTGCGGGCGTCCCCGAGGCCGATCGCGGCGAGGACGGCGAGGACCGTCGCCGGCCACGGGATGTCGTCGAGGGTGAACGTCGTCAGGTACACGACCGCGACGGTCACGACGCTCCCGACGGCGAGCACCCCCGTGGACTGCCGCGGCAGCCCGCGGCCCAGCGCGTACAGCGTGTAGAGGGCCGCGAACCCGGTCGTGAACAGGATCGTCTGCCCGGTGAGGAGGCTCGCGGCGAACGCGCCGAGCACGACGGCGGCGACGGGCCGCAGGTACTCGCGGCGCCACACCAGCGGGAGCGTCGAGGCGACCGCGAAGCCGCCGGCGAGGCTGATCGGGGTCTCCGCGCGCGGCGCCAGCTCGGCGAGCGCGGCGACGGTGAGCGCGAGGCCGGTCAGCGGCGCGAAGTACCAGGACCGGACGGCCTCGGACCACGCGTCGGCCCACCGCGGCAGCGGCGCCGTCCGCCCGGCGGGACGCGCCGCGCCGGGCGCCCCGTAGGGGCCCGGGGGGCCGCCGGGGCCGTACGGGCCGGGCGGCTGCTCGCGTCCGGCGCCGGTCAGCCGGTCGGCGACGCGGGTCGCGAGCGGGCGCAGCAGCCGTCCGAGGCCGGTGAGGATCCACAGCAGGAGCTGGCCCACGCCCGCCACGATCCGGCCCGACAGCCGCCACGCGTGGTGCGCGAGCGCGGGGCCGAACCGCGCGGGATCGGGACCGGTCCGGGTGTCGTCGTCGGAGGTCACCACTCAATACTGACCGCTCGGGACCGGTATCGACTCACCGTCCGGTGGTATGCGGAGGAGCCGGGTCCCCCTGGAGGACGACCCGCGTTCCCTCCTTCCGGTGGACGCGTCGGCGACCTGCGCGAACATAACGTGTAACCGTGACCGCGACGGCGGCCGCGGCCGACGTAGGGGGTTCGGCAACGGTCGCCGCGGTCACACCAGACCGTCCGGGTTCAGGGGTCCGGGCGGACGCAAGGGAAGCACCTCGCCGGACGGCGGCACCCTCCCCGGAGGAGCTCGCCGGTCCTACCTGGGCTGGGGTCGACCGGCACGCACGTGCCGCCGCCCGGTGAGGGAAGCGCGTTCTCATTGAGCCGCCCTCGGCGTCAGGCCCTGGAGTGCCTTCCTTCAACGGGCGCCTCGTGCGATCGCCGCATCGCGAAGACTCGCCCGGGGGCTCGCTTCGCGATCGGATTCTTGCTTCGCTCGAATCCGGCTTCGCTCGCGATCGCAGTGGCCCCCGTCCGCTCTTGCTGGGGACCGGTGGCCGGGGTCGGCCGTCGTCGTCAGGTCGTGCCCGGGGCCTCGGCGGGCGCCTGCCGCTCGGACTCGTCCAGGGCGGGCTCGAGGTAGATCAGCCGGGCCTCGGGGAACTCGGCGCGGATCTTCGCCTCGGCGGCGTCGATGGCGCGCGCGACCTCGGCGGCCGTCTCGTCGTGGTCCACCGCGATCTTGGCGGCGATCAGCATCTCCTCGGGGCCCACGTACTGGGTCCGGATGTGGATGACGCGCCCGACCTCCTCGACCGACTCGAGCGCGGCGACGATCCGCTCCTCCTGCTCGGGGTCGGCGCCCTCGCCGATCAGCAGGCTCTTGGTCTCGATCGCGAGGATGGTGGCGACCAGGGCCAGCAGGACGCCGATCGCGACGGTGCCGATGCCGTCCCAGACGCCGTCGCCGGTGACGACCGCCATCGTGACGCCGAACAGGGCGAGGAGAAGGCCGAGCAGGGCGGCGAGGTCCTCCAGCAGGACGACGGGAAGCTCCGGGGCCTTCGCACGGCGGATGAACTCCCACCAGGACTTGTCGCCCCGGACGCGGTTCGACTCCACGATCGCCGTCCGGAACGAGAAGATCTCCATGATGATCGCGGCGGTCAGCACGCCGAACGCCCAGCCCGCGGACTTGACCTCCTCCGGGTGGGAGATCTTGTGGTAGCCCTCGTACAGGGAGAACACCGAGCCGACCGTGAACAGCACGACCGCCACGACGAACGCGTAGAAGTACCGCTCGCGCCCGTAACCGAACGGGTGCTTGGGGGTGCGGCGACGCTTGGAGCGCTTCTGGCCGACCAGCAGCAGTCCCTGGTTCCCGGCGTCGGCGACCGAGTGGATCGACTCGGCCAGCATCGACGACGAGCCCGTGAACACGAACGCCACGAACTTCGACACCGCGATTCCGGCGTTGGCGGCCAGTGCGGCCAGGATGGCCTTTGTCCCACCCTCAGCACTCATATTGCAATCCTCGCCTTGAGCTCTTGAATGGCAGGCACGGGCGTGGGGTCCACGCCCAGTGCGACAGCCAAGTAAACCGTGACGTAGTCCGCGAGCGCGATGAGTGTCGCGATTCTTTCCAGCGGATGTTCGCCTTCGGCCATGAGCTCGGTGACCGCGACGCCGCGGTCACGGGCGGTCTCGATGGACGCCTCGGCGCGCTTGCGCGCCTGCGGGTGCTCGTCGGTGTCGCGCAGGACGACCAGGTGGAGGCCGTGTTCGGCGTCGTCGGCCCGGTCGCGGAAGAAGTCGTCGGGGTCCGGGGAGGCGCCGCGGGCGAAGAAGCCGTCGAACGCCATCACCTGGTTGTGGTTCGCCTCCGGCAGCTCGCCGGGCACCGCCGGGTACTTGGCGTTCTCGTTGAGCTGGCAGCACATCCGGTACGCGGCGGTGCCCGCCAGCGACGAGGTGCCCCACACCAGCGGCACGTCGCCCGCGAGGTCCAGCGCGACGCGCTTCGCCGGGTTGACGAACGGCTCGCTGGACGGACGGCAGCGGTGCGCGACGTCCTCCAGCCGGGCCGCCGTCGCCTCCAGGACGGCGTCGGGCGCGTCCGCGAGGCCCAGCGTGCGCGCGGCGAGGACCAGCGGGATCGTCAGCCCCCACAGCGTCGACCGCGGCTGCCCCACGGACCGGACCGGGACGAACGGCGCGCGCGTCCGCTCGGCCAGTTCGGCGAGCGGCGAGCCGGCGCCGCCGACGAACAGCAGCCGGCAGCCGCGGCGGGCCGCCTCCGCCGCGACGGCGAGGGTCTCCTCCGTCCCGCCGGAGCAGGACACGGCGATGACCAGGTCGGCGGCGCCGACCCAGCCGGGCAGCCGGTAGCCGCGGACGGTCGTGACCGGCACCGGGCAGCCGGTGCCGCAGATCGCGGCGAGGACGTCCCCGGAGATGCCGGAGCCGCCCATGCCGGTGACGACGATCGCGCGGGGGCGCCCGTCCCGCGCGAGCGAGGCGATGCCCGCCTCGGCCGCGGCGCGCTGCGCCTCCCGGATCTGCGCGGCCGACGAGGCCACCTGGCGGAGCATCCCGCCGGGGTCGGCGGCCTCGATCGCGGAGACCTCGTCGAGGCGCGCCGGGTCCAGGCCGACGCTCACGAAGCCGGGGTCCGGGCCTCGTCGACGAGCAGCACCGGGATGTCGTCGCGGACCGGGTAGGCGTAGCCGCAGGACCCGGTGCACACGAGCTCGCCCGCGCCGTCGTCGGCGCGCAGGTCGCCGCCGCAGTTCGGGCAGGCGAGGATTTCCAGCAGCCAGGAGTCGAGCTTCATCGTCACTTCTCCCTCACGATCGCCAGGACCTCGTCGCGGAGCGCCGCCATCGTCTTCTCGTCGCCGGCCTCCGCGTTGAGGCGCAGCAGCGGCTCGGTGTTGGACGGGCGCAGGTTGAACCACCAGCCCTCGTCCTCGTTCGCCACGGTGAGCCCGTCGAGCTCGTCGAGCGTCACGCCGGGACGTCCGGCGAAGGCGTCCTTGACCTGGGCGGCCGCGGCGGCCTGGTCGTCGACCTCGCTGTTGATCTCACCGGACGCGACGTACCGGGTGTACTCGCCGAGCAGCTCCGACAGCGGCCCGTCCTGCCGCCCGAGGGCGGCCAGGACGTGCAGCGCGGCGAGCATGCCGGAGTCGGCGAACCAGAAGTCGCGGAAGTAGAAGTGGGCCGAGTGCTCGCCGCCAAACACCGCGCCCGTCTCGGCCATCGTCTGCTTGATGAACGAGTGCCCGACCCGGGTGCGGACGGGCGTGCCGCCGTGCTCGGCGATGATCTCCGGGACGGCCGCGGACGTGATCAGGTTGTGCACGATCGACGAGCCGGGGTGCTTCGCGAGCTCGCGGGTCGCGACGAGCGCGGTGACCGCGGACGGGGAGACGATCTCGCCGCGCTCGTCCACGACGAAGCAGCGGTCGGCGTCGCCGTCGAACGCGAGCCCGATGTCGGCGCCGGTCTCGCGGACCTTCGCCTGCAGGTCGCGGAGGTTCTCCGGCTCGATCGGGTTCGCCTCGTGGTTCGGGAACGTGCCGTCCAGCTCGAAGTACATGGGGACGAGGTCGAGCGGCAGGCCCTCGAACACCGACGGGACCGTGTGGCCGCCCATGCCGTTGCCGGCGTCCACGACGACCTTGAGGCGGCGGATGCCGGACAGGTCGACGAGCGTCTTCAGGTGGTCGGCGTACCCCTTGAGCACGTCCCGCCGCGACACCGTGCCGGGCTCCCCGTCGTAGGCGGGGACGCCCTGCTCGACCATGTCGCGGATCTCGGTGAGGCCGGTGTCGCGGCCGACCGGGCGGGCGCCGGAGCGGCACAGCTTCAGCCCGTTGTACTTCGCCGGGTTGTGGCTCGCGGTGAACATCGCGCCGGGCAGGTCGAGGCTGCCGCTGGCGTAGTAGAGCAGGTCGGTGGAGCCGAGCCCCGCCTCGATGACGTCCGCGCCCTGGGCGGTCGCGCCGCGCGCGAACGCCTCGGCCAGCGGGACCGACGACTCCCGCATGTCGTGGGCGGTGACGATCGCGCTGGCCCCGGTCACCCGGACGAACGCCGCGCCGGCGGCCTCGGCGATCGCCGGATCCAGCTCGTCCGGCACGACGCCGCGGATGTCGTACGCCTTGAAGATCTTGGCGAGGTCGCCCACTCCTGCTCCCTGTCCGAGCCGTCCGAAAGATGCCGTGCGAAAAACGAAAATGGCGAGACCCCGAGCCTACCGGGAAGCGGCGGGACGGACGGTTCCGGTGCGGCCCGCGCGGGCGGCTACTCCTGCGGCTGCGTGCCCGCGGGCTCCGACCGCAGGACGCGCAGGTGGCCGCGGCGGCCGACCTCGGTGCCCTGGCCGACCGGCTCCTGGCCGGGGCCGGGCGCGGGGCGCGCGGCCTCGCGGACCGCGTCGGCGAGCGCCTCCAGGTCGTCCTCGCCGAGCTCGGTCTCCTCCTCGACGGGCAGCCGGACCAGCTCCCAGCCCATCGGCGCGGTGAGCCGCTCGGAGTGCTCCGCGCACAGGTCGTAGCAGTGCGGCTCCGCGTACGCGGCGAGGGGCCCCAGGACTGCGGTGGAGTCGCGGTAGACGTACGTGAGCGTGAAGACTGCTGGCGCCTTGCAGGCGGTGCGGGAGCAAGTGCGGACGGGGCTCACGATGGCCGACCGTACCTCGCTCCCGCCGCGTCCGCCACCACCCGGGCGCACGTGTCGCCGCTATCGGCCGATTTCCGGGGTAAGAACTACATACCGCACGGGAACGCCCACGTACCGTGCGGTTTCTTGTCACGGCGGCGCGGGACGGTGCGGGGGACGTCCCGAGGTTGCCCGGGGGCCCTGCGGGTACGCTTGAGGGGTGCGATCCCGTGTGGCAGGCGCTCGGCGCCGCGATCGGCGCGGTCGCGGTCTCCGTGGCCCCCTGGCGCCCCCGCAGGTTCCGATCTCGCGGACCCGCGCGGAGCGGTTCGACGACCTCGTCGAGGACGAGGTCCGCCGGCTCGGCGCGCGCTGGGAGCGGGAACTGGCGCAGGTGGAGTTCACGGTCGCCGAGGTCCCGGACGTCGAGCCGTGGTTCGACGGGCCGGTGCCGCTCGGCCGGACCGTCCCCGGCGAGGGCGCACGTCCGGTGCGCATCGTCGTGTACCGCCGCCCCGCCGAGGCGCGCGCGACCGGCGAGCGGGAGCTGGGGCGGCTGATCCGCGACCTGCTGGTCGAGGAGGTCGCCGACCTGCTCGGCCTGTCCCCCGAGTCCGTCGACCCGAGCTACGACTCCCCCGACGACTGACGACGCCTCGCCCGACGGCGTCGACCTGATGGCGTCGGCCTGACGGCGTCCGGAAACGGCGGAGCCGGGGGGGCGCGGGGCGGGGGGGGGGGGCCGGCCGACCGCCCTGAGGGGGAGCGCGGGGGGGCGCC